>JAFQRI010000022.1 GCA_017410185.1 Oscillibacter sp.
AGCCCAGCGAAGCGGGTCGCGTGGGGAGAGGAGACGCAGCGGAATGAGCGAGACCTGCCGCCGCAGCGGCGGGGCGAGGGATATGGAGCTTGCGGCGACGATGTGTCACTTATTGCACTGCAGTTGCGCAGCGCAAGTGGTACACTGGGGACAAAGCAAAGGAGGTGGTGTTCTGGCGAAGAACCCCGAGTGGAAATGGAATATCAGCCCCGAAGCGCTGGAGAGATTGCGCACCGACATCCCCAAGGAGCGGCGCAGCATCCGGGAGAATCTGCTGGATATCCTCTCTGACCCCGCCATTCAAAACGAAATGTGCATCGCCCTCGTGCGGGAGGCCATTGAGGGCAACGGCTCCGGCACGGTGCGCTCCGCCTTTGAAACGGTGCGCAGCTGCATCGGGGAGGAGCGGGAGGAAAGCGGAGGCTGGGACATGAGCCTTTGGAGCGATGAGGCCCTGCGCCGCATTGCGGAGGAGGGAGAGCCATGAAGGACGATATGACTCCCGCCGCCATCCGCGCCCACCTTGCCCGGCGGGAGCTTGCCCGGCGGAACTACTACGACTATCTCACCCTTGTCCACGGTGAGGGCTGGATCCACACCGCCCTCAGCCGGTATCTGGCGGGGCAGCTCCAGACCTTTCTGGAGGCGGACACCGGCAACGCCTGCGACATCCTCATCATCCACACCCCGCCCCAGCACGGAAAGTCCCTCACCGTGACGGAGAGCCTGCCGGCGTGGATCATGGGGAAGTGGCCGGAGAAGCGGATCATCCTCGGCTCCTACAACGACGACTCGGCTGAGCGCTTTGCCCGCCGCAATAAGGAGAAGGTGAAAAAGTGGGGGCGGGCCCTTTTTGGCGTGGAGATCGGCGGCGTGGACCGCTCCTCGGAATTTGAGCTGAAGGGACACCGGGGCCGCCTGGTGAGCCGCGGCATCCGCGCAGGCGTGACAGGCAACAGCGCCGAGGTGATGATTTTGGATGACCCCATCAAAAATAGGCAGGAGGCCGACAGCCCCGCCTACCGCAAGGAGCTGTGGGAGGAATGGGTGAACTCCTTCAAAAGCCGCCTTGGGGCGGGGGCGAAGGTGATCCTCATCATGACGCCGTGGCACGAGGACGACCTTGCAAGCCGCATCCGCAAAACGGAGGGCTGCGTGACCACCCTGCGCCTGAGCGTGGAGGCGGAGGAGGACGATCCTCTTGGCCGGCCCACAGGCGCGCCGCTGTGCCCGGAGCTGGGGAAGGGGGAGAAGTGGCTGGAGCAGTTTCGCCGCAGCTATCTTGCCGACCCCCAGGGCGGGCGGCGGGCGTGGAACGCCCTGTACCGCTGCCGCCCGAGAGCCGAGGGAGGAAACCTTGTGCAGCGCTCGTGGTGGCGGTTTTACGACGCCGCCCCCCAAATGGCCTGCGAGGTCATCAGCGTGGACGCCGCCTTCAAGGGCGGGGAGGAAAACGACTGCGTGGCCATCACCGTGTGGGGCAGGCGGGGCAGCGACTACTATTTGAAGGAGTGCGTCAACCGCCATCTGGATTTCACCGCCACGCTGCGGGAGATCCGAAGGGTGCAGCGCCGCTTCCCGAAGGCCAGAACGGTGCTCATCGAGGACAAGGCCAACGGCAGCGCCATATTGAATGTGCTGCAGCGGGAGATGTTTTGCATCGGTGTGGAGCCAAGGGGCGGCAAGACGGCGAGAGTCCATGCCGTGTCCCCCGCCATCGAGAGCGGACACGTGCTGCTGCCCCGCAGCGCACCGTGGCTGGAGGAGTATCTGGAGCAGTGGAGCGCCTTCCCCGCGGGGAAGCATGACGACATGGTGGATTCCTCCACCCAGGCATTGAGCTACCTCTTCACAAGAAGCGGGGCGGTGGCAACGCCCCGGGAGGAAGAGCATCCGGCGTGGGATGAGTATGATGTGTATGGGTGAGGGGGCAATCCCCCCGCCCCTGCGGGGCACCCCCCTTTACACAAGGGGGGCTTTGAGGTGCGGGAACCGAAGCCTCCCCTGTGGAAGGGGAGGTGGCGAACGAATGTGAGCCGGAGGGGTTGTCAGCGGGCGCAGCCTTTACACAAGGGGGCTTGGGTTGCTGCTCCCTCAAAAAATTTTTTTCAATTCAATTTGCGTTGCGCAAAGGAGGAAACTATGGAATTGATCTTTGGAATTCTGATGGGCGCCGCGGCGGCGGTGGTGAAGGGCCGTCCCCCTGCCGCAGTCAGGAGCGAAGCCGCGGGAGAAACGGCGGAGGAGGCGGCCTTCCGCACGCTGCAGAGCTACTCCGCCGCCACGGCCTACGGCATGGGAGGTGAGGAAGGATGAGAGAGTACGGCACGACCCTGCCATGGGAGCTGTATCAATCGGGCAGGGAGTATAACAGCCGTCTTGTGCCCAACCAGTACACTCTGGTGGACACCAACACCGAGTTTTTCGCGGGGAACCAGTGGGTGAATCTCCCCGACAGCCCCGCCATGCGCGCCCTCCCCAAGCCCACGTTCAACATTTTAAAGCGTGTTGCCAGCCTCTTTATCGCCTCCCTCACCTCCTCGGCGGTGACGGTGCGCTTTGAGCCCCTGCGCTCCTACAGCGGCGACGAGGCGGCGGCAGACTTCGCCACGGCGGAGGTGGGGAACCTGCTGGAGAAGTTCAAGTTTGATTACCGCGTCCGTGAGGCTCTTTTCGACGGGGCGGTGAGCGGCGACTACTGCGCCCATTTCTACTTCGACCCCGCGGGGGAGGGGGAGCTGCGCATGGAGCTCATCGACGGCATCAATGTCCACGTTGGGGACAGCGCCGACTGCCGGGTGGAAAACCAGCCCTACATCCTGCTGGTGGGCCGGGAGAGCGTGGCGGCGCTGGAGGAGGAGGCCCGGCGCTACGGAAACGGCGGCGTGCTGGGGGACAGCGAGACGGAGGACTTCCCCGGCGTTGGCGGCAGGACGGAGGTGCGCCACGAGGAGGCGGAGAAGGCCCTTTACGTGCTGCTTTATGAGAAAAAGAACGGCACCGTCCGCGTGACGAAGGCCACCCGCTCTGCCGTGATCTATGAGGACATCGACACCGGCCTCACCCGCTACCCCATCGCCTGGGGAAACTGGGAGCGGCAGAAGAACCAGTATCACGGGCGGGCGCTGGTGACGGGCCTCATTCCCAACCAGATCTTCATCAACACCATGTTTGCAACCGCCATGCGGCATCTGCAGCTGATGGCGTTCCCCAAAACGGTGTATAACGCCGACCTCATCCCCCGCTGGAACAACGAGGTGGGCTCCACCATCGCCGTTCACGGGCTGCAGCCGGGCCAGAACATCGCGGAGGTTGCCTACCACCTCTCCGGCGCGGAGATGAGCGGCCAGATCTTCGCCCTCATCGACAAGACCATGGCCTACACCAAGGAGTGCCTTGGGGCAACCGACGCCCAGATGGGCTCCGTCCGCCCCGAGAACACCAGCGCCCTGATGGTGCTGCAGACCAACGCCGAGGTGCCGCTGGAGAATATCCGCGCCCTGCTCTATGAGTGGGTGGAGGATATCGCCGCCATTTTGCTGGACATGATGGCCACCTACTACGGCGTACGCACCGTGCTGGTGGAGGAAACGGTGGAGGAGGTGGTGATGGAGGGGAGCCTCCCCGCCATCGACGAGGCCACGGGACGGATGAAGACCGAAAAGCGAAAGCGCCGACTGGGACGGCAGGTGGATTTCTCCATCCTGCGCTCGTTGGGACTGCGCACCCGGGTGGATGTGGGCGCCACCACCTATTTCAGCGAGATCGCCATGACCCAGACGTTGGATAACCTGCGCCGGGAGGGGCTTTTGGACGTGGTGGAATATCTGGAGCGGCTGCCCGATAAGCTGCTGCCCCGCCGCCGGGAGCTCATCGAGGCGCTGAAAAACGGCGGCAAAGTGGGGACAGCCACCGGTGCAGTGGGGGAGGCGGGGGCAGTGTATGCCCACCTGACCCCCGGCGTGGGGGCGAAGGTCAGCGATCTGCCTGAAAACGCCAAGCGCACCGCCCTTTTGCAGGCGGCGCGGAGATTTGAAGGATAAGGAGGTGAAGCACCATGGAGGAGACTGCATTTCTGCCTGAAAACTGGCAGGAGAGCGAGGATCTGTTTGCCGCCCAACCCGACGGCCCCCTTGACCCACCTGGCGGACCTGGAACCGGGGTGCGGGAGACGGCAGACTTTGCCGCCGCTGTGGAAGCGCTCAAACGCCTCTATCCCGACTTCACCCACATGCCCGACGAGGTGGCGGCGGCTGTGAGCGCCGGGGAGGAGGTGAAGGACGCCTACAGCGCGTGGCGCATCCGGCAGGCGGAGGCGGAGAATGAAAAGCTCCGCCGCGCCGCCGCGGCCCCCGTCCGGGGGGTGAAGAACACCGCAAAGGAGGGGGGCGACCCCTTCCTCATGGGGTTTGACCATGATCAGTGGTGAGACCTTATCGAAAAACCTTTCGGCGGCTTTGCCGCCGGGAATGCACCCCCATTTTCTTTTCGAATGCATCGAAAAGAGGCAGAGGGGCGTGCAGGGTGAAAAGAAAAGATGCTCTCGCGCGTCGGCCCTGCCGTGAGGTGAGAATTGCACGCGGAATGACTGGGGCGGAAGACTCCCTTCATTGTGTGGAATTGCTCCTCTTTCCGCGGCACTGGCCGCTGATGTGGTGAGGATCGACAAATATTTATGCTGAATCCGCCGACAGGACGGGTGATAAAGGCTTGGGTAGACGGGTCGAGCCATCACTGACTGAACGCGAGCGCCGCAGCGAACAGGAGGACAGCGCACCCCTGACCAAAGACCCAAAACGTTCTTTTGGACGGGCGCGCCCGTTTTCTTCACAAGAAAATGGGGGCGCATCCCCAGGGCGGCGGAGCCGCAACAGCAAACTGTTATTTTGAAAGGAGAATTTTATGTCCAATACCAATCTTGCATCCCGTTATGCCAAGCAGGTGGATGAGCGCTTCCACCGGGAGTCTCAGGCCCTGCTGGCACTGAACAACGACTTTAAGTTCACCGGCGTGAAGACCGTGAACGTCTATTCCATCCCCACTGTGGCCATGACGGACTATGTCCGCTCCGGCACCAGCCGCTACGGCGACGCAACTGACCTTGCCCGCTCCGTCCAGAGCCTCACCGTCAGATGCGACCGCAGCTACAACTTCATCATCGACCGGGGCGACAAGCTCCAGACCGAGATGGTCATGGACGCGGGCCGCGCCCTGTCCCGCCAGATCCGCGAGGTGGTGGTGCCTGAGTACGACACCTATGTGTTCGCCACCCTCGCCGCCAAGGCCGTGGAGAAGGGCAACTGCTCCCACGAGGCCATCACCAGGGAAAACGCCTATGAGCAGTTCCTTGCCGCCATGGAGCACCTTGGCAACCGCGATGTGCCCGATAAGGGCAGGGTGTGCTTTTGCTCCTACCGCTTTGCAAACCTCATCAAGCAGGACCCCGCTTTTATGAAGGATTCCTCCGCCTCTCAGGAGATGATCCTCAAGGGCGTGATGGGCGAGGTGGACGGCTGCCGCATCGTGAAGGTGCCCTCCGGCCGCCTGCCTGCCGGCGCGGCCTTCATCCTCACCCACCCCATGGCCGCCATCGCCCCCAAGCAGCTGGAGGAGTATAAGATCCACGACAATCCCCCCGGTATCTCCGGCTGGCTGGTGGAGGGCCGCTTTATCTACGACTGCTTCGTGCTGGAGGAGAAGGCCGACGCCGTCTTCTACCACGGCGGCCAGAGCGTGATGAAGACCCTCCACGTCACCACCGCCGCCGCAGCCGAGGGCCAGACCAAGGTGCTGGTGGTGCCCGGCGCCCCTGAAAAGGGCGGCAAGTGGGTCTATGAGACTGCAGCCACTGCCGCGGACCTCACCGCCGCTGCCTGCGGCGGCAGCTTCACCGGCGCAGACCTTGCCGCCTCCGGCGCCGTCATCACCCCCACCAGCGGTCATGGCGTCATTCAGGTGGTGGAAGTGAATGGCGAGGGCAAGGTGAGCGGCTGCGGCAGAGCGAAGCTGAACGTGGGCTGAACTTACCGAAAAATCTGAGGATTTTTCGGTAGAAGGTTTACAGAGCGCTGCAGCGCACGGCTTCGCCGCACGTTTGCGCTCTGAGAAGTATTTTTGTCCACGTACACGCCGCGGCCAAAAATGATTATGTTCATTTGCCCCTGCGGGGCAAAAACGACCCCAAAAGATCCGGAGGGGCTTTGTCCCCTCCGGAGAAAGGAGAAACCATGCTTTATTCTGATATCAAGGGCCTGGTCCTCGCCCACATCGACCGCTATACCCTGCAGGGAAGCCCCATCCCCCCGGCCTACAGCCTGCAAAGCGATGACGAGGCCCGTATCCCCCTCTTTGTGAATCACGGTCTTTTGACCCTGCGGCCCAAAGGCGAGCTGCTTCCGGCGAAGGTCAAAGAGGACTTCGACCTTGGGGGGGAGGAGGGGGTCATTTACGCCGCCTGCCTCTACGCCGCCGCGGCACTGATGCGCACGGTGGATGAGTTTGCCTATACCACCCTCTACCGGGAGTTTCTTGCCCGCGCCAACGCCCTTTTGACGGCGGAGAACGGCACCGTGGAGGATGTATACGGAGGTGGGGACCATGGCTGAGAAGCACCGCGTGACCTTCCCGCCCCTGCGGGGAGGATTGAACCTTGCGGAGCTGGACTACGCCGCGGTCCATGACGATGAATCTCCGCAGCTGAAGAACCTCTGGTGGAGCGGCGGCGTGCTCCGCTCCCGCCCGGGGCAGGTGCGCCTCATCGAGGGGACGGCCCCCGGCGTCGCCGCCTATGGGGAGGCCTTCCACGGCTGGGGCTTTTTCCACTGCGGCAGCGCTATCCTCTGCGCCGACCTCGCCGCCCCCAAGCCGGAGTACCGCACCATCTATACCGGCCTTGGGGAGGAGGGAGGCGACTTCTTCCCCTATGGGGAGTGCCTTTACTATAAGTGCCCCGGCTATTTTGTCCGCATCGCCTGTACGGGGGAGGGGGAAGTGCCCTTTTCCGCCGGAGATCTTACGGACAGGGCCTATGTGCCCACCATTTTGCTCAACGCCGACCCCGCAAGCGGCGCGGGGGACCGCTATCAGAGCGAAAACCGCCTGACGGGGAAGATGCGGGTGCGCTACGCCCCCGGGAAGGATATCACGGCCTACCGTTTGCCCCTGCAGGAGGTGGAGGAGGTGGCGGAGGTCACCGTGGGGGGCGCGGCGGTGGACTTCACCGCAGACCTTGCCGCGGGCCTTGTGACCCTTGCCGCCGCCCCGGGGGAAGAGGAGGAAGTGACCATCGTCTTCCGTAAGGACAACCCCGAGGCCCTTGCCGCCGTGATGGAGTGCCGCTTCGGGGCGGTGTGCGGCGTGGAGACGGAGGTTTGCATGGTGCTGGGGGGCGGGGAACGGCAGAAAAACGCCGTCTACTGGAACGGCAACGGCTCCGCCGGCATGGAGGACGCCTACTTCCCCCTGCCCTGTTATAACCTCTGCGGCGACAGCGGCGAGGCGGTGACGGGCTTCGGGCGGCAGTATGAGCAGTTCATCGTGCTCAAGGAGGGGAGCGTGGGCCGCCTCAGCGCCGCGCTGGAAACGGTGGAGGGCCGCAGCGTCCCCGCATTGAGCTACGGCGAGGTCAACGGCCTTGTTGGCTGCGACCTTCCCGGCACGGCCCGTCTGGTGGAGAACAATCTGGTCTTCGCCTCCTCCCGGCAGGGGGTGATGATGCTCCTTTCCGCCTCGGCGGCCTATGAGAATAACCTGCGGTGCATCAGCCGCAAGGTGAATCCCGGCTTGCTGGCCCTCCTTGCCAGGGGGGAGAGGGCCGCCGCGCTGGACGATGACGGGCGCTACTGGCTCAGCTGCGGGGAGGAGGTCTACCTCTGGGACTATACCATCTCCTCTGCCGAGGACCCCTCGTGGTTTTACTTCACGGGCATCGCCGCCTCCGGCTTTCTCCGCTTCGGAACAGAGCGCTTCCTTCTGGGGCGGGACGGCAGCCTTATCGCCCTGCGGGAGGTCTTTTCCGACTTTGGCAGGGGCATTGAAAAGGTCTGCCGCTTCCCCGCCCGGAGCTTTGGCAGCTATGACCGCCTCAAGGATGTGACGGCGGTGAGCATCGCCGTGCGCCACGATGTGGACAGCGACATTACCCTTGAATACGAAACGGACTGGGGCACATGGCGGGACGGCACCCCCATCCGCAACTACAGCTACCGCCTTGTACCCCGCAATCTTGCCCGCCGCTGTCTGGGCGTGGGGCGCTTTGCCCATGTGGAGCACCGCCGTCCCCCCGCCAAGGCCGTGCGCCACTTCGCCCTGGGGCTGTATAACGACCGCCCCGGGGAGGACCTGAGCGTGGTGAGCGCGGCGGTGGAGTATCGCCTGAGAAGAAAGGAACGGTGAGAAATGGAACGATTTGAATACACAAAGTCCTGGCGCTCCCCCGCGGACTTCCCCACGGTGGAGGTCAGCGAGGTGCAGGTGCGGGAGGATATGCAGTGCCTCTTCGACGAGGCGGCGGAGGGCATCAACGCCCTTGCCAGAGCCATTGACGATGCCGGCATCGGCGTGAGGGTGGATGAGACCCTTACCCTTTCCGGCGCGGCGGCAGACGCAAGGGTGGTGGGCCAGACCCTTGGCGACATCGGCGCCGCGCTGGAAGCCCTGCTGGGAGGCGAGGTGCAGGCATGAGCACCGTGAGCGAGGCTTTGTCCGCCCTTGGAAGGGTGAAAAGCGGCCTCTTTGCCGCAAGTGCGGCCCATGGCATGGATACCGCCGGATGCACCTTTGAAACGCTCCACCAGCTCTGGGGCGACGCGCTGGGGGGAGCCTATCAGAAAAAGACGGCCCTGCCCGCGGCGGAGGATGTGACCTATGGCCCTGACACGGGATACGCGGGCCTTGCCGCCCTCACCGTGCCTCCCGCCCCCCAGCTGAAGCCGGAGAATATCCGCGCGGGCGTCACCCTCTTTGGGGTGGAGGGCACCATGGTCCCCGCCCCCAGCCACACCGTGCCGGAGGACTTCCGCTCCGCCGACCCCGCAAACCCCGACCCCGGCTCTCTGGAGGACGCACTGGCCCGGTACGCCGCGCAGACGGGCCAGCCCTGGGAGGAGGGAGTGCTGCTCCTTGCCGACGGGGAGGGCAGCCTCACCTACGGCTTTTTGGAGCAGGGGGAGGCGGTGTGCCGCTACGGTGCCCAGGCTCTGCCCGCCCTGCCTGCGTGGTGGGACAGGGAGACCTATCCCTATGCCGTGATCGTCAGGAGCCTTGTGGAGTTTCGGCTGGTGCTGAGCAAAAACAAGCCCTATACCACCTCCGGGGGCAACAGCAATGTGAAGGTGGAGGGGGCGTATCTCCTCTCCGTTCCCCGCAGAAGCGGGGACTGCGCCCGGTGGACGGAGCCGGAGGCGGGGGAGGACTTTTACGAGACCACCTCCCTCCTCTGGGCCAACACGGACATTCCCGACGCTCTCGGCGCTGTGGCCATGGCCGGAAGCGAACCGGAACCCCTTGGCTTTTTCAGGGGCTTTGCCATCACGGACTATGACGCCGCCACCACCGCCTTCCGGGCACGGAAGTGGCGCAGGCTCAAATGGCGGGAGGGCACATGGCTCTATGAGGACTTTACGGAGAAGGAGAGCGACGGCGCCGACCGCGTCTGCCACATCCTCTGCTGCCCACGGGAGGCCCTGCAGCTTTTCCGCGCCGAGCAGCTCTGGCCCGAGGTGACGGAGAAGAACAAGTGGAGCTACAACGGCGTGACCCTCCCCGTTATGCCGGTGTGGGACAAGGCCGCCTATCCTTACTCCATCGTCTTCGGCGCGGACCGGGGCGCCGCCTATTATTACGACACGGTGGTTTCCAACCGCCCCTTCCGCTATATTTACAGCGACCATACAGGCCAGTTCCAGATCATCAGCGAGGATATTTGCAAATATCAGCAGTACCGCACCTCCGCAGACAACCGGGAGACCCTCTACCGCGCCGCCGGCAGCGGCACGCAGGTCTACATCACCCCCGGCAATGAGGATCTTGTCTGGACGGACCACCACATTTTCAACGAATACGGCGGGATCTGGTTTGCGGCCACAGACCCTGTCCCCATGGTGTAAGGAGGGACTATGAGAAACGAGATCAAAGGCGCGCTGGAGCGCCTGCAAAGGACCAAGGAGGGCCAGAGGGGCATCCTCACCGCCCTGGGGCAGGACCCCGGCGGCGTGTGGGGGGACTATGCCGCCGCCCTTGCCGCCGTGGAAACGGAGGAAAAGGAGCGGGGCGAGACCTCAGGCGCCGGCAGCGCCCGCTGGGAGACGGAGAAGAACGTCACGCTGGTGTCCGTCACAGTGGGGGGCGCGGCAGTGCAGGAGAAGACTCCCGCCTACGATGCGCCGGTGGAGCCGGTGTTCAGCGAAAACACCACCCTTGTCTGCGGAGATTCCTCCGCCGTGGCTCCGAAGCTGCTGGCCATTCCAGCCACGGCCTATCGCGACACATGGGACGCCCAGACCGGAAAGGGAGAGCGGCGCATCCGCTCCATCACCTTCTCCGGTGGGGAGGCCTGGCAGCGCTCCGGCTACTCCACCGCGTCCTTCAACGCCTTTTTCGCCATGGAGCCGCTGATGGAGGGGGAGAGCAGCGTATGGGAGTGCCCCGGCATGTGCACCCACCTGCCCCCGAAAAGCGACCATCAGCTGGATGAAGGGGGAGTGACCTGCGGCATCAACAACCGCTGCGTCTATTTCTTCCTCCCCGGGGAGGTCTTTCCCGATGCGGCGGCGGTGAAGGCGTGGCTGGCGCAGCAGCACGAGGCGGGGACCCCTGTGACGGTGTGGTATCCCGTCCAGACCCCCCAGAGCTTTGAAGAGGCGCCCCGGCCCCTCACCGCCCTGCCCGGCAGCGGCAGCGTCACCCAGACAGGGGGCACGGTGGAGGGCTGTCCCATCACGGTGGTGTATGAAACAGGCGGGGCCGCGGCGGCCCAGGAAATGGCCCGCCTTGTTCCCCGGGCAGAGGGAGTCACCCTCACTGCCGCGCCCCCTTACAGCGCGGTGAAGCGCGTCACCGTGGAGGGGGAAGCGGGCTTCCGTCCATGGAACATCCGCGCCGGGAAAGAGGTCTGGGGCCTCACCGGCACCCTGCAGGGAAAGGAGGGGTGACGTGAGCGAAGAGATCCTCACCGCCCTCATCACCGGAGGGGTGACCCTTGCGGGGGTCATCCTCTCCAACAGCCGCTCTCAGGCCGTCACCGACACGAAGCTGGAGGAGCTGACCCGGGAGGTGCGGGAGCACAACCACTTTGCCCGCCGGGTGCCGCTGCTGGAGCAGCAGATGGAGGCGGTGGCGGCAGATATCCGGGAGCTGCAGGGGCTCCATGAGAGAACATAAGGGGCGGCTAATATCCGCTCGCCCGATGCACCCGCATCCCGTAGGGGCGACCTGTGGTCGCCCGCGGGCGGTCAAAGACCGCCCCTACACCCATTACGAAAGGAGTATCTACATTATGGATCACATCATCACCCGGGTGGGGAGCCTCCTCACCATCAAAAGCATCGTCACGCTGACCCTCACGGCGGTTTTCGCCGCCCTTGCCCTCACGGGCGATGTCACTCAGGACTTCCTCACGGTATACACCGTGGTCATCGCCTTTTACTTTGGCACCCAGAGCGGGAAAAAGGAGGGCGGGGCATGAGGACAGTTCGTGTGTATTCCCGCGCCGGAGAAGGAAACAGCCCGGCGGCGAAGAATTTTCAGGTGAAGGAGTTTGCCTGCTCCGACGGCAGCGACGCGGTGTTCATCGACCCGAAGCTGCTGGAGGTGCTGCAGGCCATCCGTGACCACTTTGCCGTCCCCGTCACCGTCAATTCCGCCTACCGCACCCCCAGCAAAAACGCCGCCGTGGGGGGCGCGAAGAAAAGCCAGCACCTCTACGGCGCGGCGGCGGATATCACGGTGCGGGGCGTGGCCCCCGCCGCCGTGGCGGCCTTTGCCGAGACGCTGCTGCCCCATACCGGCGGCATCGGCATTTACAGCACCTTTACCCACATCGACGTGCGGGAGCAAAAGGCCCGCTGGAAGGACTGAGCGCCATGGCACTGGACAAAACCACGGAAAAATACGGCCTGACCACCGACAGGCACATGACCACCGATGAGGAGACGCTCACACAAAAGGAGCTGGAGACCATTGCCGCGCTGCGCGCCAGAGGCGCGGCGGGGGAGATCACGTGGCAGCAGGCCAACGAGCAGGCCAACGCCATCCGCGCCCGCCACGGCTACTCCATCGACCAGTCCGGCGAGGTGAAGGCGGAGCGGGAGGAAGCGGCCCCCGCCGTTTCCGCCGCGCCCCCCGACGTGGAGCACCTCAAGGCGGAGAAGGTGGACCTCACGCCCCAGACCGAGGCGCTGGAGCAGTGGCGCGCGGAGCAGGAGAAGACCCATGCCGCCGCCATCGACGCCGCCACGCAGGAGAATATCCGCGCCGTGGAACAGGCCCAAAAGGAGGCGGAGGCGGCGCTGGAGAGCCAGCGCGCCGCCATCACGCTGGAGGAAGCGCGGGGGAAGGACGATCAGGCCCTCTACGCCCACCTCCGGGGGGACCGGGGCGGCATCGGCGCGGAGCAGTATGACGCCATCACCGCCCAGGCCATGAAAAACCGGGCGGCCCTGCGCAGCGCCCGCATGGAGATGGCAAAAAGCACCGCCGGGGAAATGGCGGCGCTGCGGACAAAGGGAGAGTATGAAAAGGCACAGGCCCTGCTGGAGCTCTCTCAGGAGTATCTGGACCGCCTGCAGCAGCTCCACCGCTGGGGGGCGGAGGAAAACCTCAGCGTGGAGAAGTTCAACGCGGAGCTGGAGCAGTGGGCGGCGGAATACGCCATGGATGCGGAGAAGAACGCCCTGAACCTGAGCAAATATCAAAGCGACGCCGCTGCGGACAGGGAAAAGCGCCTTGCGGAAAGCGGCGAACAGCTTTTGAAGCTGGGGGTGGTGCCCTCTGAGAGCCAGCTGGAGGCCATGGGCATGAGCGAAGAGCAGGCGGAGCGCTATATCGCCGCCGCCGCTGCCGGGAAAAAGACCGCGTCATCGTCCTCCTCCGCTTCTTCCGCCGCGAAAATGGACATCGAGGGCCTCTTTGCCGCCGCGGCGGACAAGGGAGGCTACAGCTGGCTCAAGCAAAAGAGCAACTATACGAAGTACGGCCTCCAGAGCGCCCCCAGCAAGGCTGACTATGACGCCTGGGCGGAAAAGCATGTGTTCAATGAAGCCGACATCAGCCCCATCGCAAAGGGCTGGGCAAGCGACCTTTATAAGATGTACCCCACCAAAGAGCAGCGCCGCGCCGCCATTGAGAAGGAGTACGCCATCCCCGACGGCTGGATGACGGAGACGGATTATTATTACCTCCTCCACAAGGTGGGGTGAGGCCCTCATCCGGCGCTTCGCGCCACCTTCTCCCCGGAGAAGGTATATTACCTTCCCTTGGGGGAAGGTGCCCCCGCAGGGGGCGGATGAGGGATCGATGACCACCGCACCCTGGGCACAAAAAACCCGCCCGATGCTTGCATCGGGCGGGATTCGGGATATGTGATCAATCGTTCACGAGACCTGCGGTGATGATGGCCATGGAGTAGACCTCCTGGGCGTTGCAGCCGCGGGACAGGTCGTTGATGGGAGCGTTCAGACCCAGCAGGATGGGGCCGTAGGCATCGAAGCCGCCCAGGCGCTGGGCGATCTTGTAGCCGATGTTGCCGGCGTTGATGTCGGGGAAGATGAAGGTGTTGGCATAGCCGGCGACCTTGGAGCCGGGGAACTTCAGCTGGCCAACGGTGGGAGACACGGCAGCGTCGAACTGCATCTCGCCGTCCACGGCCACGTCGGGCATGGCTTCCTTGGCCTTGGCGCAGGCGTTGCGCATCTTGTCAACGTCCTCACCCTTGCCGGAGCCCTTGGTGGAGTAGCTCAGGAAAGCGACCTTGGGATCGATGCCGAAGGTCTTGGCGCACTTGGCGGTCTCGACGGCGATCTCAACCAGCTCGTCCTCGTTGGGCTTGATGTTGATGGCGCAGTCACCCATGGCCAGAACCTCGCGGTCGCCGGTAGCGGCCTCGCGGACCATGATGAAGCAGGAAGAAACGATCTTGTTGCCGGGCTTGGTCTTCACGATCTGCAGAGCGGGACGGACGGTGTCAGCGGTGGAGTAAGTAGCGCCGCCCAGCAGAGCGTCGGCGTAGC
>JAFQRI010000023.1 GCA_017410185.1 Oscillibacter sp.
ATGTACGGCAACCCCGAGGTCACCACCGGCGGCCGCGCCCTGAAGTTCTATTCCTCCGTCCGCATCGATGTGCGCCGCGTGGAGGCCATCAAGAACGGCAGCGAGGTGGTGGGCAACCGCACCCGCGCCAAGGTGGTGAAGAACAAGGTGGCGCCCCCCTTCCGCGAGGCGGAGTTCGACATCATGTACGGCGAGGGCATCACCAAGGAGGGTGAGCTGGTGGATCTGGGCGTGAAGCTGGATCTGGTGCAGAAGTCCGGCTCCTGGTTCTCCATGGGGGAGAAGCGCATCGGCCAGGGCCGGGACGCTGCCAAACGCTATCTCAAGGAGAATCCTGAAGTATGTCAGCAGCTGGAAGCTGACATCCGCCGCAACTTCGATAAGCTCATGAGCAATCAATCCCGCATCGCCGCCAAGGCCGCAGGCCGGGCCGTGGATGTGAGCGCCGACGATTTCGATGACGCGGATTGAGCGCATCGAGGCGTCCAAGCACAAGCGGGGGAGAGTGCTGGTGTTTCTGGAGGGCGGAGAGCTTTTAAAGATCACTGAGCAGGAGCTGCTGGACTTTGGGCTGCGAAAAGGCGACGAGTTGGAGGAGGAGACCCTTTCCCGGCTGAAAAAAGCCGCGGGGGTATCCGATGTAAAAAGCACCGCCGCAGAGCTCATCGGCAAAAAGGCAATGTCCCGCGCCTCCTTGGAGCGAAAGCTCCGGGAGAAGGGGGCAAGCGAAGCTGAGGCCCGCTACGCCGGCGAGTGGCTGGAGGCTATCGGCGCCATTGACGATGCCGCCTATGCCGCCGCCCTTGTGCGCCACTGCGCCGCAAAGGGCTACGGCCCTGCAAAGGTGCGGGAAAAGCTCTATGAAAAGGGCGTGCCCCGGGAACTGTGGGAGGAAGCCATGGAGGAACTGGGAGACAATGAAACCCTTATTGAGCGGTTTCTCCAAAGCAAGCTGAAAGGGCAGACCCCCGATGAAAAAGAGAAGAAACGGCTTTTTGACGCGCTGATTCGCCGCGGGTTTTCCTGGGGCGATGTGAAGCGGGTCTTTGGCCGCGTAATGGATACTTATTTTGAAGAAGACTGAGAGGAAATAACCGTGAGTTATACCGTTTCTTTTATTTCCCTTGGCTGTGCCAAGAATCAGGTGAACTGCGAGCAGATGATGTCCACTGTGCAGGAGGCGGGATACGAGATCCGCGTCCAGCCGGAGGGCTGCGATGTGGTGGTCATCAACACCTGCGGCTTTCTTGCCTCCGCCTGCGAGGAGGCCATTGAGAACATTCTGGAAATGGCGGAGCTGAAGAAGAACGGTCAGGTGAAGAAGATCATCGTCACCGGCTGCATGGCCCAGCGCTACAAGACCGACGTTGCCAATGAGCTGCCCGAGGTGGATGCTGTGCTTGGCACCGGCAGCTACGGCGAGATCGCCGCTGTCATCGAGCAGGTCATGACGGAGGACGAGCGCCCCTGCATCTTCGGCAACATCCACACCGCCCCCCAGAACGGCGGGCGCATCCTGTCCACGCCCCCCTGGTATGCCTATCTCCGCATTGCCGAGGGCTGCGACAACCACTGCGCTTACTGCGTGATCCCCTCCCTCCGGGGCAAGTACCGCAGCCGCCCCATGGAGGAACTGCTGGACGAGGCTGCCGAGCTTGCCAGCGCCGGCGTGAAGGAACTGCTGGTCATTGCCCAGGACATCACCCGCTATGGTACCGACTGGAGCGGCGAGCACAAGCTGGCGGAGCTTCTTCGGGAGCTTTGCAAGCTGGACTTCCACTGGATCCGTCTCCACTACCTCTATCCGGATCAGGTCACCGATGAACTCATCGACACCATTGCCAGCGAGGAGAAGATCCTTCCTTATCTGGATATCCCCATGCAGCACTGCAATGACACCATCCTCAAGGCTATGAACCGCCGGGACACCAAGGCTGACCTTGTGGCACTGGTGGAAAAGCTCCGTGATCGTATTCCGAACCTTGTGCTGCGCACCAGCCTCATCGCAGGCCTACCCTATGAGGATGAGGCCGCCTTTGAGGAACTGGCGGAGTTTATCCGGGAGATGCGCATTGAGCGCGCCGGCATTTTCACCTTCTCTCCTGAGGAGGGCACCCGCGCCGCATTGATGGAGCATGTGGACACCGAGGAGGCCCAGCGCCGCACGGATCTGCTGGTGGATGTCCAGAGCGACATCATCGACGATTACAACGACTCCATCCTCGGCACGGAGCGGGAAGTCCTCTGCGAGGGTTTCGATCCCCAGGCTCAGATGTTCTTTGGCCGCAGCTACGCCGAGTCTCCCGATATCGACGGCCGCATTTACTTCACCGCCGACAGGGAAGTGGAGGCCGGCACCTTTGTTATCGTAAGATTTACAGGTGTTATGGACGGCGAGATCACCGGCGAAATGATTTAAAGAGGGGACTTCTTCCCCCCTTTAGATCCCCCCGCACCAGTCTGCGGACTGGTGAACGCCGCCCAAGGCGGCTGAGTCGGGGTATTTTCGCCACGTACACGCCGCGGCGAAAATGATTCAGATAACTTCTATAGAAACATGGAGGTAAGATTTATGAATCTGCCTAATAAACTGACGATGCTGCGCATCATCCTGATCCCCTTCTTCATGGGTGTTCTCTACATGGGCTTCCCCGGAGCCAACTGGGTGGCGCTGGCCATTTTTATCGTGGCAAGCCTCACAGACCTCTTGGACGGCAAGATCGCCCGCAAGTATAATCTGGTCACGGATTTCGGCAAGTTTGCCGACCCTCTCGCCGATAAGATGCTCACCACCGCCGCCATGCTCTGGTTCGTGGAGAACGGCCAGATGGGAGCCTGGGCGCTGCTGATCGTGCTGGTGCGTGAATTTGCCGTCAGCGGCCTTCGGATGATCGCCTCCGACAAGGGCCGCGTCATTGCCGCCGGCTGGTCCGGCAAGGTGAAGACTGCCTCCACCATGGTCTGCATCGTGCTGATGTTCCTGCCCATCCCCGCCATTGTGAACACCATCTGCGTCTGGATCATTGCTATTACTACCCTCTACTCCGGCGTGGAGTATTTCGTGAAGAACAAGGACGTTATCCAGAGCGCCTGACAAGGAGATGTGAAAGCAAATAAAACCGCACCTCAAGCCTCCCATGTGTAAGGGGCCTTGGGGTGCGGTTCGTTTGCGCAATGATGGACTTTTCTGAGAACGATGAGGATTCAAGCCTTTTGCATATAGACAAAGGAGAGACCGCTCTCCTCCGTGACCTCCTGCACGGCCTTGTATCCCGTTTTTTCGTAGAGAAGAATATTGATCCAGCTTTTGGTGCAGGTGTAGAGTTCTCTGGTTTCCTCCGGGCAGGCAAGATCCACCTCACCAAGAAGACGACGGGCGATGCCCTGCCGCCGGAAGTCCGGGTGGGTCATGAGGCGTCCCACCTCGATGAGATCTCCGCTCTTTTTGTATCGGATGGCGCCGATGATCCCCCGGGAGGGGTGCACCAACTTCAGTGTGACCCAGTTTGAAAAGTCTGCCCGGTGGGCATCGGGACTTTCCTGCAGAGCGGGGACGTCCCGGCTGCCGATCATTTCGGCCTCGCTCTCAAAGGCGATCAGCTGCAGGGCGTACAGTTCCGGGATGTCATGTTCATCGGCTTTGACAATGGGCCAGTTATTCTGCATCAGATCTGCCTCCCTGTTATTTTTTTGCAGCGGCTCAGGAGATCAGGATCTCTCAGCCCAGCTTATCGCCGTTTTTCACGGCTTTGTCCGGCGTGATCAGAACAACGCCGCCTTCACTGTAGGTGCCGAGCACCAGCACCTCGGACATGAAGTTTGCGATTTGTCTTGGAGGGAAGTTCACCACCGCCAAAACCTGTTTGCCTGCAAGTTCATCGGCGGAGTAGTGGTCTGTGATCTGGGCGGAGGATTTTTTGATGCCGATTTCATCGCCAAAATCCACCTCCAACTGATAGGAGCTCTTCCTTGCTTTTTCAAAGACCTTGGCGCTGACGATCGTTCCGACCCGGATATCCAGTTTCAAAAAATCATCAAATGTTGCCATAATTATAACTTCTTTTCCTCCACTCGGATCCTGATGTTTGCCTGCGCGGCAATTTCCTGTGTATTCTTGCCTGTACTCTACCATAGGTTCCTTCTTCTGTCAACGCCCGGTAGATCCGCTGATAGGGGAGAGGAGGCAGAAAAGCGCTCTTGACAAGGTAAAAGGTGCGTGATATTATACCATTTGATATCAAAAGGCTTGGAAAAGGACGCTGTCCGGGAAAGGTGTAAGAGAGGTGCGGTCATAGGCTGTGAGCCGCACTCATCGGAACCGGGATCAGCCACCACCTTGGAGCCGCCCACCGATATGTAGGCTGGGACGTCTGCCTCGCGTTACAGAGGTCACGAGCGGCACATATGAGATATGTGCAAGCAGGGTGGAACCGTGGAATACGTATTCGTATCTCACCCCTGATTTTTCAGGGGTGAGTTTTTATTTTTCACCCCTCAACACTAAGGAGGAAAACGCAATGTCTGAAAACGTCTTTACCTTTGAAAACGAAGAGTACCGCAAAACTTACTGGCACACCTGCTCCCACGTGATGGCGCAGGCTGTCAAGCGCCTGTGGCCCGAGATCAAGCTGGCCATCGGCCCTTCCATCGACAATGGCTTCTACTATGACCTGTATTCTCCCTTCGCCATCACTCCCGAGCACATGGAGCAGATCGAAGCCGAGATGCGCAAGATCTGCAAGGAGAAGCTGAAG
>JAFQRI010000005.1 GCA_017410185.1 Oscillibacter sp.
CGTAGAGGTCGCCGTCAAAGTCCAGGAGCCAGGGCTCCACGGTGATGTCCATGCCGTGATTCACCGTGGGACGGGTGCCCACGTTGGTGACGGCGGCATAGTCCGTGCCGTCGGGGAGGAAGACCCTTGTTGCGTACACGCCGTGGCTTGGCACCAGCACGTGGGGCGGGATCACCAGATTGATGGTGGGTACACCGATGGTGTGGCCGATGCGCCGCCCGTGGCGGACGGTCTGGGTGAGGGTGTGGGGATGGCCGAGGAACTTCGCTGCCCGCTCCATCTGCCCCATACCCACCAGCGTGCGGATGTAGGTGGAGGAAACGGTGATGCCGTCCACCTCTACCTTGGGGATGATGTCGCAGCCAAGGCCAAGCTGGGCACATTTTGCCTGCAGCAGCTCGGGGCTGCCCTGATTTTTGTGGCCGAAGCGGTGGTCGTGTCCGGCAACAAGGTGCACGGCGTGATACCGCTCGATGAGGATCTTGGTGACAAAATCCTCCCACGTGGTGGTCATCATCTCTCGGTCAAAGGGCACCATGATGACGTCTTTAATGCCAAAGAGCCGCTCCAGAAGCCCCTTGCGGTCATCGGGGGAGCCGATGAGGGGGCAGGGGATGCCGGTGACCACCTCCTTGGGGGGCTGGGCAAAGGTGAACACCGCAGGGGTAACGCCCCGGCGCTCCGCCTCCTCCACAGTCTGCCGCAAAAGGGCGGCGTGGCCCAGATGGACTCCGTCAAAGAATCCCAGGGCGATCACTCTTTCTTTCATAAGTTATGCTCCAAAAAAGTTCTTGATGCTTTTCAGCGTCCCCTGCTCCGCCTTGGAAAGGCACAGAAAGTCGCCGTTCATGCCGTAAACGCGGTAGGTGCCGTTCTTCACCCCCTGCAGATGGAGGGGATTGCCGCAGCGGCACATTTTATCTGTCTTTTCATCGGGCAGGGTGATGGCGGGGTACTCTTCAAAAAAGCGGTCGGTGGGGAGGAGGAGACTTTCGCCCTGCTCCTGCACATCCTCAATGGTGACGGCTTCACTCAGCGTCCACCCCGCCGCCATGGTGCGCCGCAGGGAGTACAGCGTGCCGCCGCAGCCAAGAACGGCCCCGATATCGTGGCAGAGGGTGCGGATATAGGTGCCCTTGGAGCAGACGCAGCGGATCAAATAATCCGTCTGGCTCACCTGCTCCAAAAGCTCCAGCTCGTAGATGGTGATATTCCGAGGCTTGCGCTCCACGCTTTGGCCCTTGCGGGCAAGGTCGTAGAGCTTCTGGCCATTGATTTTAATAGCAGAGTACATGGGGGGGATCTGCTCAATAGCCCCCACAAAAGCGGCCATAGCCTGCTCCACGTCTTTCCGGCTGACGGTCACAGGGGCCGTTTCCAGGGTTTCGCCGCTTACATCCTGTGTGTTGGTCACAAGACCGAGGCGCAATCCCGCCACATACTCCTTGCGTCCGTTTTCCGCGAACTCCACAGCCCGGGTGGCCTGTCCCACGAAGACGGGCAGCACGCCGGTGGCCATGGGGTCCAGCGTACCGCCGTGGCCCACCCGCTTTTCGCGGAGAATACCCCGGAGCTTGGCGCACACGTCCATGCTGGTCCAGCCCGCGGGCTTATCGATGATGACGATTCCGTTTGCCATGCTCAGCCCTCAAAATCCGCCACTTCGGCGCGGAGAGCGGCAAGCACCTGCTCCCGTACCTGGGCAAGGGGGGCCTCCACGGTGCAGCCTGCGGCGGCGGGGTGTCCGCCGCCCCCCATGCGGGTACAAACGCGGGTGGCGTTCACCCGCTTGTCCGTCCGGACGGAGAGCTTCCACACATCGGGCCTGAGCTCCCGGAAGGTCACGGCGCAGTCCACCCCCTCGATCTGGCGGCCCAGGGAGCTGAGGTCTTCGGCGTCCGTTTCCGTGGCGCCAATGCGCTCCATGAGGGACATGGGGACATAGAGAAAGACGCAGCGGTCGCGGTCGAAATAGTCGCAGTTTACCAGCATGTCCGCCTCCAGCGCCATGCGGCGGCGGCTCTTGGTGCCGAAAAAGGTCTTGTTGATGGGGTAAACGTCAATGCCTGTTTCCATCAGCGCCGCGGTGACGGCGTGGGTGCGGGCGGTGGTGTTGCCGTAGGCAAAGCAGCCCGTGTCCGTGGAGATGGCAAGATAGAGAAGCTCCGCCGTTTCGGCGTTGATGCAGCCCAGTTCGTTCAGAATGTCATAGAGCAGTTCACCGCAGGCGCCGGCCTCGCTGCGGACGATATTCTCCTTTGCGAAATGCTCAAAGGAAACATGGTGGTCCATGGCAAGGTCAATGCTCCCGGCGTATTCTTTGGCGTTTTCCGGCAGCAGGTTCACCGTGGCAATGTCGGTGGAGACGACCTTCTCCGGCACGAAGCCCTCGGGGGCCTCGTAGGGGCGGAAGAAGGGGGCGGTGGTGTCGGTCAAACCGGGGTTTGGCAGGAGATAGGCGGTCTTACCCAAGGTGCGCAGCGCGGCGCAAAGAGCGGCGGCGCAGCCCACGGTGTCCCCGTCGGGACGCACATGGGTGAGGATGAGGACATTGTCAAAGCCTTTGAGGAGAGTTGCCGTTTCCTTCACGGTAAGCATGCTCATTCCTCCTCAGCGGTTTCCTCGTCGTCGTGGTGGGGCTTGGCGGCGTCCTCCACTTCCACCTTGCGCAGCACTTCAAGGATGTGGGCGCCGTACTGGATGGAGTCGTCGGCGATGAACTGCAGCTCGGGGGTGTAGCGCAGCTGCAGTGCCCGGCCCAGCTCCCGGCGCAGGTAGCCGGCGGCGGACTTGAGGCCCTTCATCACGTCCTTTTCATTTTCCTTATTGAGGCAGCTGATATAGATGCGGGCATAGCGCAGGTCGCCGGTGGTGTCCACCCGGGTGATGGAGACCATGCCCGTGGCGGAGACCCGGGGGTCTTTCAGAGTCCGGATGAGAGCGCTGAGCTCCTTCTGGATCTCTTCGTTGATGCGGCCGATACGGTTAGAGGCCATAGGGATACCTCCCTTTCATTGTGTTATTGACGGGCGGATGATATCCGCCCCTACGGGGATAAAGCGGTAGAAGTGTGCATTTCATCAATCTCCGCGGCAGCGCCCAGTGGCGCGGAAGGAGACCACAAAAGCACACCGGAAAGTTAGGTTTGCAGTGATGTTACAAACGCGCGGCAGAGAGAAACAATGCGCTCCGTGCCGATGCGCGCCAACATCTTTTCTTTTCACCGTGCACGGCGATTTTCTTTTCGATGTCTCGAAAAGAAAATGGGGGTGCAAACCGTTCCCCGGCGGCGGAGCCGCCGGACAATCCCTCAGTCAGCCTTGCGGCTGACAGCTCCCTTTACACAAGGGAGCCATCCGTAGTGAAAAACAGGGCGGCGACGCGCGCCGCCCTGAGGGGTTTACGTTTATCTGGGGATCTCTTCCATGGTGAAGGCTTCGATGACGTCGCCCACCTTGATGTCGTTGAACTTCTCGATGGTCATGCCGCACTCGTACTTCTCGTTGACTTCCTTCACGCTGTCCTTGAAGCGCTGCAGGGAGGCCAGAGCGCCCTCATGGACCACGATGCCGTCACGCACGAGGCGGATGGAGCTGTTGCGCACGATCTTGCCGTCGGTGACATAGCAGCCGGCGATGGTGCCGATGCTGGAGACCTTGTAAGTCTCGCGGACCTCGGCGTGGCCCAGCACCACCTCGCGGAACTCGGGAGCCAGCATGCCCTTCATGGCGGCCTCCACCTCGCCGATGGCGTCGTAGATCACGCGGTACATCCGCATATCCACGTTGGCGCGGGCGGCGCTGTCCCGGGCGGCGGAGTCGGGGCGGACATTGAAGCCGACGATGATGGCCTTGGAGGTGGACGCCAGC
>JAFQRI010000024.1 GCA_017410185.1 Oscillibacter sp.
CAGATCGAGGTCACCTTTGACATCGATGCCAACGGCATCGTCAATGTTTCTGCCAAGGACCTCGGCACCGGCAAGGAGCAGCACATCACCATCACTTCTTCCTCCAACATGAGCAAGGACGACATCGAGAAGGCCGTCAAGGAAGCTGAGCAGTATGCCGCTCAGGACAAGAAGCTCAAGGAGGAAGTGGAGACCCGCAACCAGGCCGACCAGATGGTCTATCAGAGCGAGAAGACCCTCGCCGAGATGGGCGACAAGCTCCCCGCTGACGAGAAGGCCAAGGTTCAGAGTGGTATCGACAAGCTGAAGGAGACTCTGAAGGGTCAGGATGTGGAGGCCATTAAGGCTGCCACCGAGGAGCTGACCCAGGCCTTCTACGCCGTGAGCGAGAAGCTCTATCAGCAGGCCAATCCCCAGGGCGGCGCACAGCCGGGCCCCGACGCCGGCGCTCAGGGCGGTCAGCAGTACTACGACGCTGACTATAAGGTCGTGGACGACGATAACAAGTAAGGTAAGCATTCACCTCTCTTTGAAGCCCATGGGGGACAGGATTTTGACCTGTCCCTTATGGTGCGTTTAGTGGAAACGAGGTATTTTGATTATGGCACAGCAAAAACGAGATTATTATGAGGTGCTGGGGGTCTCCAAGGGCGCAAGCGCCGACGAGATCAAGAAGGCCTACCGGCGCCTGGCAAAGGAAAACCACCCTGACCTCCACCCCGGCGACGTCGAGGCTGAGGCCCGGTTCAAGGAAGTGAATGAGGCCTACGAGGTTCTTTCCGACGCGGATAAGAAGTCCCGCTATGATCAGTTCGGTCACGCGGGCGTAGACCCCAACTTTGGTGCCGGCGGCTTTGGCGGCGGCTTCGACGGAAACTTTGACTTCGGCGATCTGGGAGATATTTTCGGCAGCTTCTTTGGCGGCGGCTTTGGCGGCGGCGCCCGCCGGGCCAACCCCAATGCCCCGCAGCGGGGCGAGAGCATCCGCATGAATGTGACCATCAGCTTTGAGGAGGCAGCCTTTGGCTGCGAAAAGAGCGTCACCGTGGAACGGATGGAGCAGTGCACCGACTGCCATGGCAGCGGCTGCGCCGCCGGCACCACCCCTGAGGTCTGCCCTGAGTGCCACGGCACCGGCACCGTGCAGGTGCGCCGCCAGACCCCTATGGGCGTGTTCGCCACCTCCGCACCCTGCTCTAAGTGCGGCGGCAAGGGCAAGATCATCCACCAGCCCTGCTCCACCTGCCGGGGAAGCGGCGCGGAGCGCAAGCGCCGCACCATTCAGGCCAGCATCCCCGCCGGCATCGACAACGGCCAGACCATTTCCATGCGGGGACAGGGCCACGCCGGCAAAAACGGCGGAAGCGCGGGCGACCTGCTGCTGACCATCACGGTGCGGCCCCACGAGCTGTTCCGCCGTGAGGGAACCAGCGTTCTCTGTGAGGCACCCATCACCTTCGCCCAGGCGGTCTTAGGCGCAGAGCTGGAGATCCCCACCATCGACGGCAAGGTGAAGTACGACCTGCCCGAGGGCACCCAGTCCGGCACCACCTTCCGCCTCAAGGGGAAGGGCATCCCCTCCATCAACGGCCGGGGCCGGGGCGATCAGTATGTCACCGTTTACATTGAGACCCCCCGGAATCTGAACCGGGAGCAGAAGGAAGCGCTGAAGAAATTTGCCGAGGCCTGCGGCGATGACAACTACGCAGAGCGGAAGAAGTTTTTTAAGAAATTCAAAAAATAAGAAAGGGTGGTGAAGCGTTTGTATCTGGCAGATTATCATACCCATTCCCGTATTTCCCCCGATGGCAGCTGCGCCATGGCGGATATGGCTGCCGCCGCGGCGGAAAAGGGCCTGCAGGAGATCTGCTTCACCGACCATGTGGAGCCCTTCGTCTGGGGAGACGGCTCCCGTCCTCCGCTGCCCCACAACTGGGAGCCTCTGAAAGAGGAATTTGCCCGGGCACAGGCGGCGATGGGGGAGCGGATCAAGCTGCGCCTTGGCATCGAGCTGGGGGACGCGGTGATGGATCTGGCCCACACGGAGAAAATGCTGGAAAACGCGCCGGAATTTGACTTCGTCATTGGCTCTATCCACATGCTCTCGGAAAAGGCGGGAGGAAAGGACCTCTACTTCTTCGACCCCAAGGATGAGGCAGAAGCCCATATGGGTATCCGGGACTATCTGGAGCGTGTGCTGGCCCTTGCCCGGTGGGATGGCCCTTACAGCGTGCTGGGTCACCTGACGCTGCCGCTTCGGTATCTCAACGAACTGCGGGGTTTCCATCTGACCTTCGACGGATATGAAGCGGAAGTGGAGGAGATCCTCCGCACCCTGATCGCAAAGGGAAAGGGCATCGAGATCAACACCAACCGGGGCAATGACCCCTTGCCCGGGGAGAAGTGGCTGAAAATGTACCGCGCGCTGGGCGGCGAGATCATTACCCTTGGCAGCGACGCCCACAGGGCAGACCATGTGGGCTGGGCCATTGGCGAGCGGCAGGAGCTGCTGCGACAGTGCGGCTTCCGGCGCTTTTGCACCTTTGAACGTATGGATCCTATCTGGCACAATCTGTGAACATAAAAAGGAGAGAGATACTATGAAAATTGCATTGGGCTGTGATCACGGCGGTTACGCACTGAAAGAGCAGATCAAGACCTGGCTGGGCGAAATGGGTCATGAGTGCGCCGATTTCGGCTGCCACTCCACGGAAAGCTGCGACTATCCCGAATTTGGCGCCGCTGCTGCGAAGGCTGTTGCCTCGGGAGAATGTGAAAAGGGCATCGTGGTGTGCACCACCGGCATTGGTATCTCCATCGTTGCCAACAAGGTCAAGGGCATCCGCTGCGCCCACTGTGCAGACTGCCTGCAGGCCCAGCTGACCCGCCAACACAATGATGCCAATATGATGGCCATCGGTGCAGGCTTTACAGGCCCCAACATGGCCAAGAAGATGGTGGAAGTGTTCCTCACCACAGAGTTTGAGGGCGGCCGCCACCAGCGCCGTGTGAGCGGCATCATGGCTCTGGAGGAGTAATTACAAAGCAAGGAGGTCTGCCCATGGCAGGATACGGAAAAAGTTACAGCAGCTATCGGGGCAGGACCCCCAAATGGAAGATCATTCTCTCCATCGTGCTGGTTTTGGTGATCGCGGTTTCAGTAGGGTATCTGGCGCTGGAGCGCTATATCGTCTACGATGAGACCGGTACGCCTCATTTCCTGCTGCCCGGCTCCACTGAGCAGCCAAGCGAGCTGCCGGAAAAACCCCATGCCGACCTCATCGTGGAGGAACCGGAGGAGGTGAAGCCGGAGCCTGTGCAGATGTATTTTGCGCCCAAGATCGTGGTCACGGCGGAAGATGCCGCCGCAGTGCTTGCTGCTGCCCGCAGCTTTGACGGTGCGGCAGTCACGGTAAAGGCGGAAACGGGACGGGTCTATTTCAACTCCCCCACTGCCATTTCTTCCGGTGTGGAGAGCGGAACAAAGGAAGCCCTTACCTCCGTTCTGGAGGGAACAGAGCGCACGGCGGCCCATCTGATCTGCTTTGCAGACCCCAAGGCGGCCAACAGCGACGTGGAGGGCCTTGGCCTGAAAAATACCGGCGGCTACATCTTTTATGACGGCAATAACCGCCAGTGGATGGATCCTGCCAAGGAGGACGCCAGAGCCTACCTTGTGCAGCTGGCTGTGGAATGTGCGCAGCTGGGCTTTGACGAGCTGATCCTCTCCGATGTGGGGTATCCCACGGTTGGCAAGCTCCATAAGATCGAATACGGCGAAACGCCTCAGAATGAAAACCTGGAGCAGTTTTTGAAGGAGCTTACCGCAGCGCTGGAACCCTATGAGATCACCCTCACGCTGGTTCTCACGGCGGACGGTATCCTGCTGGGCACGGAACCCGGCGGCCTTACAGTGGAAACGGCGGTCAAATATGCCGACCGCATCTGCGCGGCAACGGATACCGACCAGATGGAAAATCTGGCCACCATCGTGGGGCGCCATAGCGAAACCGTGGAATTTGTTCCCCTGTTGGAGCAGCTCCCCTTTGGCTTTGAAGAAAACGCCATTGTTCTTCCTGCAGTTGAATAAGAAAAACCGCCCGAAAGGGCGGTTTTTCCTTTAAAATTCAAATATTTGGCCGTTTTGGGAAATTTTCTCCGTCACGCTGCGGAATTGGGGGTAAGTCGCAAGAAAGCTGTCGGTAAAGTCAAACCTTTCCCACTGGTGCATGGGGAGAAAGCGGATGATGGAAGTGGTTTCCAGAAAGTGCTTTGCACCCCGGTAGCCATCCACGCCCTGCCGGGGGTCGAGAGGCAGCATAGCAAGGTCCATGAGGCGACCGGAAAGAGCTGTGCAGATGGATTGAAAATCCTCGGCCATTTTGGGATTCCACGGGTCAGGCTCTCCCTCCCAGTGCCACCAGTTGAGATCTCCGGCGTGGAAAACAGTCTGCGTTCCTGCTGTCACCAGAAAGGCAACGCCCTCGTCGGTGGAGGGCAGCGTTTCCACCAGCACGCCGGGGAGGGGGGAGAGCATCTCATTTCCCTCAACATAGATGCAGTCCGGGTGGTTTTGCTCCGGAATGTCGTGGCCCAGAATGAAGCGGACATCCCGTCTGCCATCGGCAAGGGCGAAGATCTCCGGGGAAAAATGGTCGCTGTGGGCGTGGCTTGCAAAGACCAGCAGGGGACGGTCCCACGCAGGCGGCAGAGTGCCGCCGATATAGTCAAAGAGCAGATCGACATGACTGAGCTCCACCAAAAAGCC
>JAFQRI010000025.1 GCA_017410185.1 Oscillibacter sp.
CGCCAGCAGCTCTGGCGCAAGGGAGAGACCAGCGGCAATTTCCAGCACGTGGTCTCCATCACCGCCGACTGCGACAAGGACGCGCTGGTGGTGGAAGTGGTGAAGGATGGCCCTGCCTGCCACACCGGGGCGGAGAGCTGCTTTTTCAACGAAGTGTACCTGTCTGATGAGCTCAAGCACTTCAGCTATGAGGGCCTTTATGAGCTGATCCGGGGCCGCAAGACCGACCCCAAGGAGGGCAGCTATACCACCTATCTTTTCAACAAAGGCATGGACAAGATTCTCAAGAAGGTGGGCGAGGAGTGCACCGAGGTCATCATCGGCGCCGCCAAGCAGGATAAGGAAGAGACGGTCTATGAGATCGCCGATCTTGCCTATCATGTGATGGTGCTGATGGTGCAGATGGGAATCACCGTGGAGGACATCACCCAGGAGCTGGAAAAGCGCCATGTGGTGGACAAAAAGGTGAAGCAGGAGCGGATGCAGTGACGGTTTATGAGTGCAGCGTCCACACCCACGCGGACTGGTGTGACGGCAAAAATTCTCTTGCGGAAATGGCAGCGGCGGCCTGCGCCGCCGGCGTGAAGCACTACGGTGTTTCCTGTCATTCCCACACGCCTATCCCCATTGACGAGGGCTGCGTGCTGGATGCGGATATGACCGCCTACCGCAAGGCTGTTCTGGATTTGAGGGCAGAATATGAAGGCCGCATGGAGATCCTGCTGGGCCTTGAGTGGGACAGTCAGAGCGATATCTGCCCTGAGGGGTTTGATTACTGGATCGGCTCTGTCCACTATCAGCGGGGGGACAACGGCAAATACTACTGCGCCGACTGGGGGGAGGATCATTTCCTTCGCTGTCGCGATGAGCTTTGCGGCGGCGACAGCCTTGCCGTGACGGAGGGGTATTTCCGGGAAGTGGCCCGGATCGCCGCAATGAAGCCCACCATTTTGGGACATTTTGACCTAATCACCAAGCACAACGGGCCGGGGCTGCTCTTTGACGAGGAGAACCCCCGCTACATCGCCGCGGCGCTGGAGGCGCTCCACGCCGCAGATCCCAAAGCCACTCTTTTGGAGATCAACACCGGCGGCATGGCCCGGGGCTACCGCACTACCCCTTATCCCGCGCCTTTTATCCTGCGGGAGTGGAAGGAGATGGGAGGCCGCATCATCCTCACCTCCGATGCCCACAATGCCGATAAGATCCTCTACGGCTATGCCGATTCCGTGGCCCTTGCCAAAGCCGCGGGCTTTGAAAGAAGCAGCATCCTGACCCTTGCGGGGGAACGGGAATGTCCCTTGTGAGAAAGAAGAGAAAAAGATGTTTCAAACTGTGATTTTTGATCTGGACGGCACCCTCCTCAATACCATTGGGGATCTGGCTGCCGCCGGAAATTACGTCTGCCGCCAAAACGGCTGGCCGGAGCATACTGTGGAGGCATTTACCGCCATGGTGGGCCACGGCATGGCCAATCTGGTGGAGCAGCTGACACCCCCGGAGCGCCGCAGCGCCGCCGTGCAGGAGACTGCCATGGCGCAGTTTTCTTCCTACTATGGGGCCCACAGCTGCGATCTCACCACCGCCTACCCGGACATTCCGGAACTGCTCTCCAAGCTGAAGGCGCGGGGCGTACAGATGGCGGTTTACTCCAACAAGCCCCACGCCTTTACCTGCGCTCTTATGGAAAAATTCTTTCCCGGAATGTTTGCTTTGGTTTGGGGCAAGCAGGATGGGGTACCCGTCAAGCCCGATCCCACCGGAATCCGGATGATTCTGGAAAGGCTGGGGGCGGAAAAGGAAACCACCCTCTTTGTGGGGGACAGCAATGTGGATGTGCAGACCGGGCACAACGCACGGCTGCGTGCCTGCGGTGTTACATGGGGCTACCGTCCTGCCCATACCCTGCGGGAGGCAGACTATGTGGCGGACACGGTTTGGCAGCTGCAGCGTGTGATCCTGGAGGAAAGCGTATGATACTGACCATTGATCAGGTGGAGAAAATACTGGATAAACTGGCAGAGTCATTTCCGGCAGTGCTGTTTGAAGAACTCAACGGCGGCGTGAATCTGCTGGAAGAGACTGTGGAGGATGAGGAGTTTCCCCCGGGGGAGATGTACATTCTGGGAGAGTTCTGCGACGATCTCCTGGGCCGCTATATCAACCTTTACTATGGCTCCTTTGCCGCCCTTGCCCGACGGGAAAACTGGACGGAGGCGATCTGGCGGGAAGAGCTGCGCATTACCCTTGCCCATGAGCTGACCCACCACATGGAAAGCCGCAGCGGTCTCCACGCCCTGGAGGATCGGGACGCGGAGGAGCTGGAAGCCTTTCGCCAAGAATATAAACAGGACTGAAAAAGAGGTGCTTTGCGCCTCTTTTTTCATTTTAGGATTATTTACGAAAGCTTAACACTTTGACGACAGGAAAGAATTGACACGTTGTCATTTTGTGCTATAATCGGTGACAGACTGTCATAGTGACAAACTGTCATTTTTTCGTTTTTGCAGAGAGGAGTGACCTTTTTGAGCAGTGAGACCTTCCTCCGCCTGCCAGAGGAAAAGCGCCGCCGCATTCTGGATGCAGCGTGGGAGGAATTTACCCGCGTGAGCTTTTCCGACGCCTCCATCAACCAGATCGTGCAGCGCTCCGGCATCTCCCGGGGCAGCTTTTATCAGTACTTCCGGGATAAGGAAGAGCTGATGGCCTATCTCATGGAGCAGGGCTGGGCCTATCTGATGCGGGGCTATCAGGCAAATCTGAAGGCGGCGGGCGGTGATATTTTCGCCCTGCAGGAGATGTGCTTTGACCAGTTTTGCGTGCAGCAGGAAAATGCCGATCCGGTGCTGGAGCGGTTTATGCGCTTTTTGCGCATCAATCCCGGCCTTGACAGCCAGAAGATCCTGGGAGATCGGGGGAAATGCATGCTGCTGGAGATCATCTGGGAGGATATTGACCGCAGCCGATTCCATCGGCAGGACAGGGAGTTTGTTTCCCAGGTACTGGCACTGTGTCTGATCAGTTTAGCCGGCGCGATAGTGGACTGCGCTATCCATTTTGAAAAATACAGTGAATACCGGGAAGAACTGAAGCTTCGGCTGGAGATCATCCGCCGGGGCAGTGAACGGTTTGAAGGAGGAAATTTATGAAGAAACGATTGCTGGCGCTGGCGGTGCTGGGCGCGCTGACGCTGGGCTGTGTCATGCCCACCTTCGCGGCGGAGGATCAGGCGGAAAGCGCAAAAGAAGCTGCCCAGGTGAACTCTGCCACGCCTGCCGGTCCCGACGATAAGGATGACCGGAAGAACAACGAAAAGGACGCCGTGGGCTTCGTTTCCTTTGCCAATATCGAATCCCGCATGCGCAGAGAGAATCTGAAAATCAAGATGATGGATCAGACCATCGAAACACTGGAGGAGATCGACTATGACTCCATCGAGGCCCAGCTGCAATCCGGCCTTTCCATGATCGAGGCTCAGGTGCTGGCAATGCAGCAGGGCGCCGCCATGGAGCCCATCGGCGCCCAGGTGGCCATCATGAATCTCCAGACTCAGGCTGCGGAGCTGAAAGAGCAGCTCAGCAACATCAAAAACGGCAATCTCCGCAGCGATAACCGGGGTATCATCAACCAGCTGGAAAACAGTCAGAACCTGTTGGTCATGGCAGGTGAGACCATGTTCCTCGCGCTCAAGGCTATGGAGACTCAGGAAGGCGCTCTGCAGCGCCAGCTCACGGCCCTCAACCGCACGGTGGAGGAGATGGAGCTGCGCTATCAGATGGGCCAGATCTCCGCTTTGACGCTGGGGGAGATCAAGGCCGGCCGCAGCGCCCTCATCAGCGGTATGAACACATTGAAAATGAATATTGTGACCTATAAGAGCCAGCTGGAGCAGTTTATCGGGGCGGAGCTTACCGGCGAGATCACCCTGGGTGCGGTGCCTCAGGTCACTGAGAGCCAACTTGCGGATATGGACCTGGAAGAGGACTGGAAGCAGTGTCAGCGCCGCAGCTACGACATCGACACCGCGCTGGACGCGCTGAATGAGGCGGAAGAGGCGGAGGAAGACACGGAAAAGGCCTCCGGTGAGGACAGCTACGAATATCTCGCCGCCCGAAATGCCCGACAGGCGGCAGAATACACCTACGATGACGCTATTGAGACCGCAGAGCTGAAATTCCGCAGCCTCTACGCTCAGGTGCAGGACTACCGCCAGATCCTGGAGAACGCAAAGATCTCTCTGCAGTGCGAGGAGGCAAGCTTCCAGGCAAGCGAGCTGCGCTACAGCCAGGGCGCTATTTCCGAAAACACCCTGCTCACAGCGCAGGATGAGCTGACTGCCGCCCGGGAAGCGGTGAGCAACGCAGAGAACGACCTGTTCTCCGCCTACAATACATACTGCTGGGCTGTTGAGACCGGCATCCTGAACTGATCGAAGGAGGAACCTATGAAAAAGAAACTGACTGCGGCCCTTCTGGCCATGGCGATGACTGTGTCCCTTGCCGCCTGCGGCGCTCAGGAAGCGGCGGAGCAGGAGGAAGAGGAAGATGGCGGCGTTGCCGTGCAGGTGCTGGAGATCGCCTCCGACACGATCTTTACTGAGCACACGGTGGTGGGCAAGCTCAGCGCCGAGAATGAAGAGATGATCATGGTGGGCTCTGCTGCCAAGTGCACCGCCGTGTATAAAAATGCCGGCGACACCGTGGAAAAGGGCGAGAAGATCGCCACGCTGGACCTTGGCAGCACCATTGCCAACTACAATGCCGCCAAGATCGGCTATGAGAGCGCCATGCAGAGCCTCAACGACCAGAAAGCTATCTTTGAAAAGCAGGTGAAGCTGGCAGAGGACAATGTGGCCAACACCAAGGCCCTTTTTGAGATCGGAGCCGCCTCTCAGCTGGAGGTGGATCAGGCGGAGCTGAATTATCTCAGCGCCAAAAGCGGTATGAACGCCACTCTTGCCCAGCTGGAAAGCGGCATCCAGAGCGCCAAGAGCGGCCTTGAGCAGCTTGGCCTCATTATGGACAATGTGGATCTTTCCGGCAATATCATCGCACCCATCAGCGGCACCCTCTCCACCCTCAATGTTTCCGAGGGCGGCTTTGCCTCCACCTCTCTGCCTGTTGCCGTCATCACCGGTGCCGAGCAGATGAAGATCACCGCTGCCGTTTCCGAGGCGCTGGTGCTGCAGATCGCCCAGGGCGATGAGGCGGAGGTCTATGTTTCCTCCGTGGATCAGACCTTCACCGCCACCATCCGTTCTGTGGACCGCTCTCCCAATTACCAGACCCAGCTCTATACCGTGGTCCTTACCGTACCTGCTGAGGTCAGCGGTCTTGTTTCCGGCATGAGTGCGCAGGTCACCTTCCATACCGATGTTTCTGAGAACACCATTTCCATTCCCACGGAGGCTATTCTCACCGGTGCGGACGGTCAGTATGTTTTCGTGGCGGAGGATGGCATTGCCCACCGCCGCATCATCACCACCGGTCTTACCGGCAGCGGTGTGACCGAGGTGCTCACCGGCTTGAGCGTGGGCGAGGAGCTGGTCACCGTGGGTCAGGCTTACCTCGTGGAGGGAAGCGCAGTCCGCGTTGTGGGCGGAGGAAAGTGATATGACCGCAAAATTTTGTATCAAGCATAAAGTTTCCACCCTGCTGGCAGTGATCATGATCTCCATCTTCGGCGTGGTGTTCACCACCCGGCTGCAGATGGCCCTGCTGCCGGATATGGAAGCGCCCATGGCCATGGTCATGAGCTATTATAACGGCGCTACCCCCAGCGACGTTGAGGAGATGCTCACCCGCCCGCTGGAAACGGCGATCCTCTCTGTCTCCGGCGTGGAGAGCGTGTCTTCCTCCTCTTCCAATGGCGTGAGCCAGCTGCAGGTCACCTATGTGGAAGGCACGGATCTGGACGTGGCCGCCATGAAGCTGCGGGAGCAGTTTGACCTGATCACCCTGCCGGACGGCGCTATGGATCCCGTCATCGTAAATATCTCCCTCAATGACCTCATGCCCACCGCCATGGTGGCTCTCATCGGCGATGACCTCTCTCAGCTGCAGTATATGGCGGAGGAGACCGTGGGCCCCGCTTTGGAGCGTATCGACGGCGTGGCGCAGGTGAGCATCAGCGGCGGCGTGAGTCAGCAGATCGCCGTGGAGGTGGATTCTGCCCGGGCCGGCGCTTACGGATTGAGCAAGGACTATATCTCCCAGTTCCTCATGGCAGAGAATCTCCTCTATCCCGGCGGCGAAGTGCAAAACGGCACCAAGACCCTCACCGTTTCCACCGACGCCAAATTCCAGAGCGTGGACGATGTGCGTAATATGCTCATCGCCACCCCTACCGGCGGTCTTCTCCGCCTGGGTGAGGTGGCAAAGGTCACCATGGAAAGTGTGGCCTCCGACAACACCGCCAAGGTGGACGGAACCGCCTGCGTGGTGCTGCAGGTGAGCAAGCAGTCCGGCGCCAACGAGGTGGGCACCGCTGAGGCGGTGGTGAAGCAGCTTGCAAAGCTGCAGAAGGATCACCCCTCTTTGCGCTATACCACCCCCTATCTCGCCTCTGACTATATCAATATCGCGGTGAATTCCGCCCTGCAGAATATCGTGCTTGGCGTGCTGCTGGCAGCCATCGTGGTGTTCTTGTTCCTGCGCCGCTGGGGCGCAACGCTGACCATCGCGGTCTCCATGCCCGTTTGTATCCTCACGGTCTTCATTCTGATGAATGTCTTTGACCTGACTATGAACATGATGAGCCTTGGCGGCATTGCCATGGGCGTGGGTATGATCGTGGATAACTCCATCGTGGTGCTGGAAAATATCTACCGCTACGCCTCCGAGGGCCATGACCGCATGACAGCCTGCGTGGAGGGAACCAAGGAGGTCACTACCTCCGTTGTGGCCTCTACCCTGACCACCGTGGCGGTATTCCTGCCCCTGGGACTTACCGGCGGCATGGCGGGCATGCTTTTTGATGACTTCTGCCTGACCATCTCCTTCCTGATCCTTGGCTCCATGTTCATTGCCCTGACCTGGGTGCCTGTGCTTTGCTACATGATGCTGGATCCCGAGAAGGTACGGGCGCAGAATCTCAAGCGGGGCGAAAAGAAGCCCGGCATCTTTGGTCGCTTCTTCGGAAAACTCAATGAGATCTATCTTAAGCTTCTTAATTACTTCGTGCATCATCTGAAAACCGGCATTGCTGTGTCTGTCGGCGTAGTTGCGGTTTTTGCGATGATGTGCGCTTCCAGCAAGATGGTGCTGCTGCCCCCCATGGATATGAGCATCGTTTCCGTGAACATCTCCACTCCCATCGGTTCTGAGGTGGATGAGACCACCGCCATTGCCGATCAGGTCAGCGAGATCATTCAAAAGGAGATCCCCGAATACCACGACCTGTATTACACGGCTGGCGCTGAGTCCGCCTCCGTCAGCGTGAATCTGGTGGGCCGCAGCGAGCGCAGCCGCACCGCCAATGAGGTGGCTGCCGACCTGCGCACCCGTCTGCGGGATATCGCCGGCTGCGAGCTGACCGTCAGCTCCATGGATATGGGCAGCATGATGGGCGGCAGCCAGATCGGCGTGCAGATTACCGGCAGTGACTATAACACCCTGGAAATGATCGCCGAGGATCTGGTGAAGGAGATCTCCGCCCTGCCCGATGCGGTGGAGGTCACCTCCTCTGTGGAGCGGCAGGTCCCTGAGGTGAAGATCACCATGAAGCGGGAAGCCGCCGCAAGCTACGGCCTCACTGCGGCCACCGTGGGCGCGGCTGTGCGCAGTGAGCTCACCGGAGCCACCGCCACCACCGTGATGATCGACAACAAGGTCATCGACGTTGTGGTTCGCGGCAGCGGTGCTGCCTCCAAGAGCATGGATGCCCTCAAGTCCATGATGATCTCCACGCCCATGGGCAGCTCCGTGCCCCTCAGCGCCGTTGCCGAGGTGCAGCAGGTGCAGACTCCCCAGACGATCTCCCGCGTGGATCAGGCTCGCCGGGTCACCGTCAGCGGTTCCACCCTCAGCGGTGACACCGCCGCCATGACGGCAGCCGTGCAGGAGATCCTGGATGACTATCCCATGCCCGAGGGCTACACGGCAGAAACTGCCGGCGCCTATGAGGACATGATGGAAAGCGTGGAGGATCTGCTGCTGGCCCTCACCGTGGCTCTTGGTCTTGTGTATTTCGTGCTGGCGGCGCAGTTTGAGTCCTTCCTGATGCCCGTTATCATCATGATGATCATTCCCGTGGCCTTCTCCGGCGCGCTGGCCTCGCTGCCTCTGGTGGGGCACGACCTGTCCTTGCTGGCGCTGGTGGCACTTATCATGCTGGCAGGCACGGTGGTCAACAACTCCATCATTCTGGTGGAGTACATCAAGATCCGCCGTGACCGGGGCGAGGATCGGGAGACTGCCATTGTCAAGGCCTGCCCCCTGCGTATCCGTCCCGTGATGATGACCACCATCACCACGGTGCTTGCCATGGTGCCTCTGGCTTTTGGCATTGGCGAATCCAACGAGATGATGAGCGACATGGGTATCGCCATGATGGGCGGCATGATCGTCTCCACGCTGGTGACGCTGGTCTTTACCCCTGTGTTCTATTCTGTCATCGACGACATTCCCAAGCTGTTCCGCCGGAAAAAAGCGGTGGCTGCAGCAGAATAAAACGCCCTCTCTTTTGCATAGATCCCCCCGTTCCGGAGACCCTAAGGAAAACGGAACGGGAGGATCTGTGTTTTTATGCGGGAAAAACTTGTGATTGCACTGGGAGGCAATGCCCTGCAGACCAAGGGCAGCGACGGCAGCGCCGAAAGCCAGCTGGAGGTGGTGCGCCGCACCTGCGCTCATCTGGCGGATATCAGCTGCCGGGGCTATGAGATGGCTGTCGTCCACGGCAACGGCCCTCAGGTGGGGCGCATTCTGTTGGCGTGTGAGACGGCAAGGGAGGTGGTGCCTCCCATGCCCTTTGATGTCTGCGGTGCAATGAGTCAGGGGTATATCGGCTATCATATCCAGCAGTGTCTCCGCTATGCCCTTGCCGCACGGGGGAGAAAACTCCCTGTGGTGGCCCTCACCACACAGGTGGTGGTGGACGGCGGAGA
>JAFQRI010000026.1 GCA_017410185.1 Oscillibacter sp.
ATGACATTCTTATACTTGGTACGCACGAAAGCGGCGCCCTTACCGGGCTTGACGTGCTGGAAGTCCACGACCAGCATGGGCTTGCCGTCCATCTCAAAAATCATACCCTTCCGGAAATCGCCGGCAGTAATAGTAGGCATAGTTAGTTCCTCCTCACAAATCTTAGCGAGAAAACGACCTGCGGGAGGACATTTTCTCTCGCGTTTTTCACGCTAAATAACCGAAAATATTTTATCCTATATTGCCCGTTATTGCAAGTATTTTTCCCGCACTTGCCCGGAAATTCTGGAAAATTTTCATTTTCCTCTCCGGCAGCGGCTGCGGCACAGGGCCTTAAAGGGCTCCTGCAGGGCGTGCAGCACCTTCTGCCAGGCGGTCACAGCGCCCCCCACAGGCTCCACCATCAGGGCAAGAACTCCCGCGCGATTCGCTGCCAGCATATCAGTCAGCAGCTTATCTCCCAGCATGGCGGTGTGATCCCGGGTGACGTTTGCCCGCTTCATGCCGTTCTCCAGTCCCCGGGTGGAGGGCTTTCCCGCGTGTCCCTCATAGGGCACGCCAAGGTCGGCGCAAAACTCCGTCACCCGCTTTCCGGAGCGGTTGTTGGAAACGATCATAAATTGAATGTCGTTTTCCTTCAATTCTGCGATCCATTTGCGCAGCTCATCGTCGGGGCGGCGGGTGGATTTTGCAGCCAGTGTAAAGTCCAGATCGCTGAGCAGCAGTTTAATGCCTTGCTGCTTCAGATACTCCGGCGTGATCTGGGTATAACGGTCAAAGATCCGGTCAGGGGTAAGAGAAAGGGACATAAATAGCTCCTTTGCTGCATAGTTTGTGGACAGTATACCAGTTTTTTGCCCACAGCACAAGGGGGAATGACCATGCAGCTTTATCTTACCGCCACGCCCGCCCACCGCGCCGCGGCGCTGGCTCACACCCGGAACCTCGCCAATGCCGCCTACCGCATCGGCGAAAATTCCACGCTCTTACGGCAGAATTTCACCGGTCAGGGAGGGCTTCTTTCTATCACCGACTCCGTGATTCCCCACATTCCCGAGCCGGAAAAGCTCTGCGCCGCAGTGCTGCGGGAATGCAGACGCAGAGGCTACCACGGCGTGGTGCTGGACTTTGAGCGCCCACCCACCCCTGACCGCCGCTCTTTTGTGCGGCAGCTGGAAGCCATCCGAAAAGAGCTGGCCCTTTTTCTGCCCCGGCCCTACAGCGCCGAGGCGCCCACCGCAGTGGTCTTCATCGGCTCCGCTATCTCCGGCGGGGATTTCCGCACCTATCTGCAGGAAGCCCGTCAGTCAAAGCAGTCCCTCGCCCTTGATGTCCGGCGGCTGCGGATGGATTTCCCTCTCCCCTGTCCCGGCGGCATGGGGCGAACCCTGACCGGGGAGGAACTGGCGCAGCACATGCCCACCGCCGCCTTTTTCTCCCGGGAGCTTTGCGCCCGCTATTTCACCCGCACCGAAAATGGTCAGACCCACTTCATCCTCTATGATGATGCCGAAACCATGAACCGCAAAGTGCGCATTGCCCGGGAGCTTGGTTTCACCGCAGCATTCTTTCTCTGGCCGGAGATCGCGGACATTGCCTCCGAGCTTGTGTGGCAATAAAAAAGTACCACACCCAAATGGGTGTGGTACTGCGAAAGCCTTATCAATAGTAACGCTTCTTGTTCTTGCGAGCGGCCTCAGACTTCTTGCGACGCTTCACGCTGGGGCTCTCATAATGCTCTCTCTTGCGGACCTCGGCGATGACGCCAGCCTTGGCGCAGCTGCGCTTGAAACGCTTCAGAGCGCTGTCGATGGACTCGCCGTCCTTAACATGGATCTCAGACATCTATATTTCCCTCCCTCCGAGGTATCCGGCTAAATCCAGGATACTTTAAGGGCCATTAAACATGGCTTCAACAAAGGATATTATACAGATGCCCCCCAGTATTGTCAAGGATAAATTTATAGAAAATTCTTGAAAAAGGCTCTTTTTTCACATTCAGCCGCCGTCCTCTTTCGGACAGCGGCTGAATTTGTCCTTTTACAGGGGCTTGACGATGAGGTTCACGAGGCGGTTTTTGACATGGATGGTCTTGACGATCTTCATGCCCTCGGTAGCCTTCTGCACCTTCTCCACCTTCAGAGCCTCGGCGACAACAGCTTCCTCGGCGCTGTCTGTGGGCATCTTGATGGAGCCCTTGAGCTTGCCGTTGACCTGCACGGCCATCTCCACGGTGGAAGCCACGGTCTTGGCCTCGTCATAGACAGGCCACTGGCTCTGGCAGGCCATCTTGCCTTCCTTGGCGGCAAAGCCCAGCATCTCCCACAGCTCTTCCACAACGTGGGGAGCGAAGGGGCTCAGGAGCAGCAGCAGGGTACGCATATCGCCGCGGGTGGCGCCGTTGGCGGTCATCTCGTTGACGGCAGTCATGAGGGCGGCAATGGCGGTGTTGAGCTTGAGGTCATCCACATCGGAGGTGACCTTCTTGATGGTCTTGTGGAGGATGACCTGGTTGGCCTCAGTCTCCTCATAGGTGTCCTTTGCCTGCTCGGCAAGGTTCCAAACGCGGTCAATGAAGCGCTTGGAGCCCTTCACGGCCTCGGTGGACCAGACGGCAGCCTGCTCAAAGTCACCCACGAACATGATATACAACCGCATGGTGTCTGCACCGTACTCAGCGATCACATCGGTGGGATTGACCACGTTGCCGCGGGACTTGGACATCTTGATGCCGCCCTCACCCAGGATCATGCCGTGGCTGGTGCGCTTGGCGTAAGGTTCCTTGGTGGAGACCACGCCGATATCATAGAGGAACTTATGCCAGAAGCGGGAATAGAGCAGATGCAGCGTGGTGTGCTCCATGCCGCCGTTGTACCAGTCCACAGGGCCCCAATAGTCCACAGCTTCCTTGCTCACCAGCTCCTGATCGTTATGGGGATCCATATAGCGCAGGAAGTACCAGGAGGAGCCGGCCCACTGGGGCATGGTATCGGTCTCGCGCTGGGCAGGACCACCGCAGCAGGGGCAGGTGGTGTTGACCCAGTCGGTCATCTTGGACAGGGGAGACTCACCGGTATCGGTGACCTCGTAGGAATCCACCTCAGGCAGCAGCAGGGGCAGCTGCTCCTCGGGGAGGGCGACCCAGCCGCACTTCTCGCAGTTTACCAGAGGGATGGGCTCGCCCCAGTAGCGCTGGCGGGAGAAGACCCAGTCGCGGAGCTTGAAGTTGGTCTTGGGGTGGCCCAGGCCTTCCTTGGTGACCCACTCCTTCATGGCGGGGATGGCCTGCTTGACGGTCATGCCGTTGAGGAAACCGGAGTTGACCATGATGCCAGTGTCGTCCTTGAGGGTAAAGGCTTCCTTGGTAATGTCGCCGCCCTTGACCACCTCGATGATGGGCAGGCCAAACTTGGTTGCAAACTCCCAGTCGCGCTGGTCGTGGCCGGGCACGCCCATGACGAGGCCGGTACCGTAGCCCATCAGGACATAGTCGGACACAAACAGAGGCACATGCTCGCCGCTGGCGGGGTTGATGGCCTCGATGCCGTCCAGACGGACGCCGGTCTTGTCCTTGTTCAGCTCGCCGCGCTCGAAATCGCTCTTGCGGGCAGCCTCTTCACGATAAGCCTGTACCTCGTCCCAGTTCTTCAGCTGGTCCTTCCACTGATCCAGATAGGGATGCTCGGGAGAGATGACCATGTAAGTCACGCCGAAGAGCGTGTCGCAGCGAGTGGTATACACGGTCAGCTTGTCACCGTTGGTAGCGGTGAAGTCCAGCTCGGTACCCTCGGAGCGGCCGATCCAGTTGCGCTGCTGGATCTTCACGCGGTTGATGAAGTCCACTTCATCCAGATCGTCGATCAGACGATCGGCATACTTGGTGATGGCCAGCATCCACTGGCTCTTCTCCTTGCGGATGACCTCGCCGCCGCAGCGCTCGCAGACGCCTTCCACGACCTCCTCGTTTGCCAGAACGATCTTGCAGCTGGTGCACCAGTTCACGGGCATGGATGCCTTGTAGGCAAGGCCCTTCTTGAACATCTGCAGGAAGATCCACTGGGTCCACTTGTAGTAGCTGGGATCGGTGGTGTTCACCTCACGGTCCCAGTCGAAGGAATAGCCCAGAGCCTGCAGCTGAGAGCGGAAGTTGGAGACATTGTCATGGGTCACCTTGGCAGGATGGATCTTGTTCTTGATCGCAAAGTTCTCAGTGGGCAGACCAAAAGCGTCATAGCCCATGGGGAAGAGGACATTGTAGCCCTGCATGCGCTTTTTGCGGCAGATAATGTCCATAGCGGTGAAGGGGCGGGCATGGCCCACATGGAGACCCTGTGCGGAAGGATAGGGGAACTCGATGAGTCCGTAGAACTTCTCACGGGTCTTGTCGCCGGTGACGGCAGTGAAAGGCTTTTCCTCCAGCCACTTGGCCTGCCACTTCTTTTCAATCGCGTTAAAATCGTACTTCATGGTATTCTCCTTCATCAGATTTCTTATGCAGAAACCAGTTTTTTCAATCGTTTTTCAATCTTCAGCTTCTCCATTGCATGGTGGAAGCCGATGCCAAGGGCAATGTTCACGGCGAACATAATGAGATAATAAAGGCGGTTGCTGGGGCCAAAGTGAACGAACTTTCTCAGCAGCTCCACCTCCGTGAAGATGCTGGCATTGAAGAGGTAGATCTCCAGACTGCACTCCCCAACCTTTGCAAGAGGTTTACGCAGCCAGTTCAGCGGCAGCTTTTCAAAAGCGGCACACAAGGTCAGGCACATGGGCACTGTGGTGAACAAAAAGAGGTGGCACAGCGGCAGCTGCAGCCGGAAGCCCTCCCCTCCTGTCCGGACCGCCATGGAGCGTGAGAGATAGAAAAGCCCCAATACCAACCAAACAGCCCAGAACACCGCATCCTTTTTCCCAACCTTTCGCTCCTGCAGCACATAGAAGCCCAGCAGGATGCCAAGGCAGAAGGTAGAGAAGCGGTAGAAAACATCCACATAGGCCCAGTAGCCCTCCTGCATGATGAGCTGGCAGAGGGCAAGTCCCACAGCGATCCAAAGGGCCGCGGTGCGTTCCCGGCTTCTGCTTTTGCTGAACAACCCGTAAAACACCGGGGTCAGCACATAGAAGGTCATCGCGCCGCAGATGTACCAGTTGAAGCTCCCCGGACAGCGCACCCAGTAATTCAGCAGCAGGCTGTTCCACACCACGCTGGACCAGGGTACCGCCTCATAAAAGTGGAGAAACACGGTATAGGGGATCATTATAATAAGGTATGCGGGCATGATACGCCAGAGGCGGCGCACCATGAAATCGCCGAACTCCTGCTTCCTGCGCCCAAGGCTCATGGTAAGACCCATGGCGGAGAGCAAAATGAAAATATCCACGCCGCCAAAGCCCGCCGCACGAAGGAAGTTCAGAAACTCCACGCCCAGATCCAGATCAATAGCATGGAAGCACATGACCCAAAGCATGGCAACTCCCATCAGTTCCGAGCGGTAACGGCTCAAAACGCGGTATCCCATAGTCTCCCCCCTTCCGGAACGAAAAAACGTCCCCGACCGCTTTTCGCGGTCAGGGACGTAAAAACCTTACGTGATACCACCCTGATTCGGCTGCCGGTCACCCGCGCAGCCCTCAGTGATCTTTCCGATCCGGCCGGTAACGGGGCCGCCGTTCCGCCCTACTGAAACAATTTTGTTCAGGCGGAAAACTCCGGGAGCAGTTATCCACAGGCTTCCCCCGCCGGCTCGCAGCAACCGCCGGCTCTCTGAGGGCGGGAATACCCGTCTTTCTTCCCATCATTGTCTTTCACAATGCATTTATTTTATGTTTCTTTCCCTGTTTTGTCAAGAGGGGTTTTCATCCCGCCCGTTTCTTCCTTCATAAATAAAGAAAACCGCCGGAATGATCACACATTCCGGCGGTTTCGCTATACTCAATCGGCAGTCAGCACATCGCTGAGATCGACGACCTTTCCGTCGCCCCACAGGCGCTCAAGAGAGTAGAACTCACGGGCCTCCTGAGAGAAGATGTGGATCACAATGCAGCCATAGTCCAGCAGGACCCAGGTGCCGTCGCGGTAGCCTTCACGGCGCAGGGGATCTTCCCCAGCCTGCTCGTGGAGAGCCTTCTCCACGGCGCCGCACAGAGCGTTGATCTGGGTGTTGGAAGTGCCGCTGGCGATGACAAAATAATCGGCAATGGTGGTCAGATCCACGATCTCGATGGCGGAGATCTCCTTGCCCTTTTTCTCATCCAGGGCCTTGACGGCAACGATAGCCATTTCCTTGGGTGTCATATATCTGTTCCTTTCTTATTCAGTCACATTTTCTTGGGTCTCAAGCTCCAAAGGCGCTTCCGGTTCAGTCGGTTGGGAAGGCTCTGCAGGCTCTTCTTCGGAGGGAGCAGGCTCCTCCGCGCCACTCTGGACGGGTTCTGTTTCGCCCGAAGGCTCTGCCTCCCCTTCTGCAGGAGCCTCTTCCTCACCGGGCGTTTCTCCCTCAACAGGATCCTCTGCCTCTCCGGAAGGTTCCTCTTCTCCCGGCTCTCCACCGGTCTCCGGCATGATGATCTCACCGGTCTCGGGATCCACCTGCACCTCGCCCAGCCCCGGCACCGTCAGAATGCCGGTCACGGGATCATAGGTGACGCCCTCGCTGCCCTCGCCGCTCACCTCGCCGGTCTCAGGATCGATGACGATGCTGCTTCCGGGAGTCTCTTCATCAGGCTCAGGCTCTTCCTTCTTAGGCTTCTCGGGAGGCAGACCCGCCTTTGCATCCTCCAGATGACCGGAGGTGGAGCCCACGCTGCCATCCCTGTTGGTATACATGATGTCCAGATCCGAGAGGGCAAACACTTCCTTGAAGGGGCTGAGCTTTTCATTCACCGCATTGAGCAGCTCATTGGAAAGGGGCACCACATAGGAGAGGTTCATCTCATAGCTGCGGCTCCATGCGCTGGCGATCCGGTAGGGCATGGTGAAGAAAGACACATTTTCAAGATTCAGTCCGCCGGCAAAGGCCTGCTGGCCAAACCAGAGGATATTCTGGAAGGACATATCCGTATCCACGCAGTCCTCAAAGACCTGCGCGATCTTGCCGATATTCTTCACATTGGAAGGAGTCATCATCTGCTTGATGACGGCCTTCAGGAAATCCTGCTGGATGCCGATGCGCCCGTCGTCACCCACCTGCACATTGCCGTAGGGGCTGCTGGCATCATTTTTGCGCCAGCGGATGACCTGCATGGCATCCTCACCGTTGAGCAGGCGGTAACCCTTTTCCTGCTCGATGACGAGATCTTGGTACGGGTCATGGTAGTCCATATTGTAGGGCACATCGAAGTAAACACCGCCGATGGCGTCCACCAGCTGCCCCACGGCCTCCCACTCTACGATGACGCGGAAATCCGGCTCAAAGCCCACCAGCTGGGATACCTCTTTATAAAGGGCATTGAGTCCCCGATCTCCGCCGCCGTTCATATTGTAAACGGAGTTGATCTTCTTTACATCCCAGCTGACGTTCACCATGGTGTCACGGGGAATGGACATGACCGCAGCCTTCTGGTTGGTCACGTCATAGCTGGCAAGGAGCATGGTGTCGGTGTTGCCGCCGCCGCCCGTATCCCGGCCCAGAATGAGCACGGTATAGAAATCCTTGCTTTTGCGCTCGCCGTCAGCCTTGGGCCGCACGCCGCTGCCATAGTCGATCTCCTCCGGCAGTTCGGTGCTGGTGCTGGCACTGGGCGTATTGGCAACAGGATTTTTCTTGTCCAGATCCGGCCGGACGAACAGGCTCTTCCATGCCGCCACCGCCACCAAAGCAATGGCCAGGACCACCGCCACCGCCATCAGGATCTTTTGCTGGGTGGTAAAGCGGGGCTTGCGCTCATATTTTTTTATATTGTATTTTTCCAGGCGGCTTCCGCCCTTTTTATTGTTATTCTCCACGGGATCTCTCTGTCCTTTCACGCAGGGCGTCTCTTGCCATCGTCGTGTTGGGATGGATGGGGACGCCGCGGCTTTCCATCAGGGCAATGGTGTTGTCCATTCCCATCAGAACGCCGGCGTCCAGATCCTGATAGACAGCCTTGCGAAGTTTCTCCACCCCCGGAAAAGCGCGGGTGGGCTCGATATAATCCGCAATGTACAAAATCTTTTCCATCAGAGTCATGCCCGGTCTTCCGGTGGTGTGCCAGCGGATGGCGTCACACACCTCGTCACACTCGCCGTAAACGTGTTGGGCAAGAGCAGCCGCAGTCTTTGCGTGGAGGAGATTGGCAGAGGTCTTTTCCAGTTCGTCCACCTCCACCCCATACTTCTCACATAGGGCCAGATGCTCTTCCAGACGCAGCCGCTTGGTGCAGTCATGTAGCAAAGCCGCCCGGCGGATCTTCTCCACCTCCGCGCCATAGCTCTGGGCAAGACGGATGGCTTCCTCCTCCGTTCCCAGCACATGGGGGATACGGGTATACTTGAGATGGCTGATGGCCACGCTGCGCAGCTCTCGCAGTGTCAGCTTTTTCAGATCCACCTTCACGTTGTACAATCCGTTTCTCAGGATATATCCATACACTGCCGGAGCCAGAAGATTGCCGCCCTCCCCCTTTTGCAGCATTTCCCGCAATTCTGTGGAAGAAATATCGATAACGCCGGGAATGGTCAGGGTGAAGATCTTCGCGTCGGGATAGGTCTTCTGCAGGAACTGACGCTGAATGGCAAACAGCTCCTCCGTGTCTCCCTCCGTGCGGCCGAAGGCCGCGATGCCGCAGTTTTTCAGGATCTCCTCAGGGGCGTGCCAGGCCTGAAAGGTCATGAACATATCCGTGCCCATCAGCAGCCAGAACTCATCCTCGGGATGTTCACCCTTGAGCTGGGCAATGGTGTCGGAGGTAAAGCTTTTGCCGCCCCGGCTGATCTCCAGATCCAGCACCCGCACCTTTTCCCCAAGGCCCAGCTGCTCCGCAGCAAGGCAGGTCATTTCCAGGCGCTGGCTGCTGGTGGGGCTTCCCTCGGGCATCACCTTATGAGGCGGAGTCCCGGCAGGAATGAGCCAGAGCTGATCCAGCTCCAGCAGCTCAAAAACGGCCTTTGCCGCTGCCAGATGTCCCAGATGCGGCGGATTGTAGGTTCCGCCGTAAACGCCGATCTTCATACCTTCTTCTTTTTCGTGGGCTTGACCAGCTCGATGCGCTTTTCCTTGGGCTTGGAATGGCTCTCGCGATAGAGCACGAACTTGGTGCCGATGACCTGCACCACCTCGCTGCGGGTGGCCGCAGCCAGCTCCTGGGCTGCAAGGCGTGCGTCATACTCAATGTTGTTGTCCAGCACGCGGCCCTTGATGAGTTCACGGGCCTCTAAGGCGTCGTTGGCCTGCTGGATCAGATTCTCACCGATTCCATCCTTGCCGATCTGAATGATGGTGTCAATGGAGTTTGCAAGGCCCCGAAGCTGGGCCCGCTGCTTGCTTGTCAGTTCCATATATTTCTCCTGTTTTCTCTCTTTATTTGGTAAAATGCGCCGCAAAAGCGCGAAATTTGTCGTTTTTATGGCGGCAGTTCCGCCTTCTTAGGATTAGACGCTTTTTATTTTAAATAAGTTGCAAGTTTTTCCACAAAAATTTCCAGAGCCTTTCCCCGGTGGGAAATAGCATGCTTTTCCTCAGTGCTCATCTGGCCGAAGGTCTTGCGCATGGGGGGATAGAAGAACACGGGGTCATAGCCAAAGCCTCCCTCGCCCATGGGCGCAAAGGCGATGGTGCCTTCCACATGGCCCTCCGCCGTAACAGTATCCCCGTTGGGGAAAGCACAGGCAATGGCAGAGGTGAAGTGGGCGGCGCGGGTGGTCTGGCCCCGCATGCTCTGTAGCAGCAGGCGGTAGCGGCCCACATCATCCAGCCCCTCTCCGCCGTAGCGGGCAGAGTACACTCCGGGGCCTCCGTTCAGAGCATCCACACAAAGGCCGGAGTCATCGGCAATGGCAGGAAGCCCTGCCGCCTCGCAGATGGCCTTTGCCTTGAGCATGGCGTTTTCCGCAAAGGTGGTGCCGGTCTCTTCCACCTCAAGGTCGATCCCCAGCTCGCCGGGGCTCACCACTTCCACACCGAGTCCGGAGAGGATCTCGGCCATTTCCTTGAGCTTCTTGGGGTTATGAGATGCCAGTACGAATTTCATTGGTATCCTCTCTTTCTCTCAGTGGGGTAAATTTACTTCTTCAGCGCAGCCTTCTGCACCGCCAGCAGCTCCCGGCAGCCCTTGGCACAAAGGCGCACCAACTCCTGCTGCTCGTCCAACGTAAAAGCGCGGCCCTCGCCGGTTCCCTGCAGCTCGATGATCTCTCCCATTTCATTCATCACGCAGTTCAGGTCCACCTGGGCGCGGCTGTCCTCGCTGTACTGGAGGTCCAGCAGCGCCGTATCATCCACGATGCCGGCGGAAACGCCGGTAACATAATGGCGGATGGGGCTGGAGGCCAGCACGCCCTCCTCCACCAGTTTTTCGCAGGCCAGTGCCAGCGCGATAAAGCCGCCGGTAACGGAAGCGGTTCTGGTGCCGCCGTCGCCCTGGATCACATCACAGTCCACGGTGATGGTATGCTCCCCCAGCTTCTTCATGTCAACCGCCGCCCGGAGGGAACGGCCCACCAGACGCTGGATCTCCGCGCTGCGGGGAGAGAGCTTGAGCTTGCTCACATCCCGCTTGCTGCGCTCCCGGTTGGCCCGGGGCAGCATGGAATATTCCGCCGTGACCCAGCCCTCGCCCTCGGGTACGTGAGGGGGCGTACGATCCTCAATGCTGGCACAGCACAGCACCTTGGTATCGCCGCATTCGATCAGGCAGCTGCCCTCGGCGAACTTCACAAAATCCGTAGTCACTTTTACAGGGCGCAGCTCATTGAACGCCCGACCGTCTGCTCGTTTCATAGCGTTTCCTTTCTTTCGCTGTGCGCTTCGACGCGCTCAAAATTCTGGTTTCTTATCTGCTGATTTTTGCGCCGGAATTCATTTTCGCCGCAGCGTGTACGTGGCGAAAATACCTCGGCTCAAGCGCCTTGGGCGCGTTCACCAGTCCGCAGACTGGTGTGGGGGAATCTAAAGGAGGGATGAAATCCCCTCTTTACTCAAATAATCGCTTCTACATAGGAGCGGGCGTCAAAGGGCCGGAGATCGTCGATCCCCTCGCCCACACCGGCAAGCTTCACAGGGATACCCAGCTCCTTGGCGATGGCTACCACGATGCCGCCCTTGGCAGTGCCATCCAGCTTGGTCAATACAATACCGGTGAGCCCCGCAGTCTCCTTGAACTGGCGAGCCTGAATGAGGCCGTTCTGACCCGTGGTGGCGTCCAGCACCAGCAACGTCTCTCTTGCCGCGCCGGGACACTCCCGGTCAATGATCTTGGAGAGCTTTGCAAGCTCTGCCATGAGGTTTGCCTTGTTGTGGAGACGACCCGCGGTATCGCACAGCACCACGTCCACATTGCGGGCCTTGGCGGCCTGTAGAGCATCAAACAGCACCGCACCGGGGTCTGCCCCCTCGTGCTGGCGGATGATCTCGCAGCCGGCGCGCTCCGCCCAGATCTGCAGCTGGTCAGCTGCCGCGGCGCGGAAGGTATCGCCTGCGCAGAAGAGCACACGCTTGCCCTCTTTCTTGAGCTGATTGCCCAACTTACCAATAGAGGTAGTCTTACCCACACCGTTGACGCCGATAAACAGCACCACGGCAGGCTTTGTAGAAAGATCCAACTCCGTATCGCTGACGGTCATTTCCTCCAGCAGGATCTCCCGCAGGCCCTCGCGGACCTCATCCTGGCCCCGAAGGCCTTCCTTCTTCACCCGCTTACGCAGCTTCTCAACGGCTTCCACCGCCGTTTCCATACCGAGGTCCGCCAGGATCAGTGTTTCCTCCAGCTCCTCGAAAAACTCCTCGTCCGCCTCGGTAAAGGAGGAAAAGAGGTTGGATGTGATTTTTTTCAGCTTGTCAAAAAAGCCCATAAATGCCTCCGTAGCATATTTTTATCATTTTCGCCGCGACATGTGCGTGGCGAAAATACTTTGACCCAGCCGCCTTGGGCGGCGTTCACCAGTCCGCAGACTGGTGGGGGGAATCCAAAGGGGGGATCCGTCCCCTCTTTGAGATCATTTGATATTTAACTCTTTGGCCATGTCGTTCATGTTGATCGTAAGAATTTTGGAAACGCCCTGCTCCTGCATGGTGACGCCGTAAAGCACATCGGCTTCTTCCATAGTGCCCCGGCGGTGAGTGATAACAATGAACTGTGTCTTGCCCGCAAGTGTCCGCATATAGCGGGCATAGCGGGTGACGTTGGCCTCATCCAGCGCGGCCTCGATCTCATCCATCACGCAGAAGGGCGTGGGATGGATCTTCAGAATGGAGAAATACAGGGCGATGGCCACAAAGGCCTTCTCTCCGCCGGAGAGAAGGGATATGGTCTTGAGAGTCTTTCCGGGAGGCTGGGCCTTGATCTCAATGCCGCAGCCAAGGATATCCTTCTCATCCTCCAGCTCCAGCTTGGCGGTACCGCCGCCAAAGAGTTCCGTAAAGGTGGTCTCAAAGCTCTCGGAGAGGAGCTTGAACTGCTCGGCAAAGATCACGGTCATGCGCTCAGTGATCTCATCAATGATTTTTTGCAGATCGCCCTTTGCCTTTTCCACGTCATCCCTCTGGTCTGTGAGGTAGGTATAGCGGGTATTGACACGCTCAAACTCCTCAATGGCGCCGATATTGGGCGTGCCCAGTGCGGAGATGGCCCGCTTGAGCTCGCCGATGCGGCGGCTCGCCTTGGATACGCTCTCCAGCTCCATGCGCTGGGCCTGTGCGTCGGAATGGCTGAGCTCGTAATGCTCCCACAGCCGGTCGAGGATCTGCTTTTCCTCCATGGCTCCGGTGGCGATCTTCTGCTCCAACCGTGAGACTGTGCGTTCCATATTCAGGAATGTCTCGTTCATTTCCTGACTTGCGCGGGTCTTGGCAGTGCGTTCCGCCTCCAGTGCCAGCTTTTCCTCGTTGATGGCGGAAAGGCGTGTCCGGCAGCTTTGTGCCTGCTGCTCCAGCGCCGCTGCAGCTTCCATACGCTGGCGGATCTCTTCCTTTGCCTCGCTGATCTTCTGCTCATAGCCCTGCAGCGCACGCTCTTTCTCACTGCGGTCTCCGGTGAGATCCCGGGCGAGGGCACGCAGATCCTCCGCATGGCGGGCGGCAGCTTCCTTTTCAGCCTGCAGTCTTGCAAGGTCGCTCTTCTTCGCGGTGATCTCTTCCGTCAGCGCGTTGGAGCGGCTGAGCAGCTCCGACTGGCCGGAGAGGAATTCCTCTGCCTGTGCACGGTGCTGCGCGGCCTCTGCCTCAAAGCCTTCCACCGCTTTCCGGGCTTCTTCCGCCCGCTTGACGTTATCCTGCAGCCGGCCCTCAATGGCCTCCAGCTCGCCGTCCAGGTTTTCCAGCGTCTGGCGCAGGGAGGTGAGCAAAATATCAAAGTGCTTCTGGTTGCCTTCCAGCCGCAGCACCTCATCTTCTGCCTGACGGCGCTGAGCCTCGGCAGTTTCGATCTCATAGCGCACGGCGGCAAGCTCTCTGCCCACGGCTTCCTCCACCGCCTTGGCCTCTTCCAGCTTCTCATGCATCACGGCAGCCTTGTCCCGCAGCACCCGCAGCTCCGAGGCGCGGCTGAGAACGCCGGCACTTCGGTTGGTGGAGCCGCCCGTCATAGAGCCGCCCCGGTTGATGACCTGCCCATCCAGCGTCACGATGCGGAAGGCATTGCGGTACTTTCGCGCCATGGCGATACCGCAGTCCATATCCTCCACGATGACGGTGCGGCCAAGGAGATTGTGGAAAATATTGGTGTAGCGCTCCTCAAAGCGCACCAGCCGGGAGGCGATGCCCACAAAGCCCAGCTCCTCCTCCACGCCGCTTTGATGCAGCTCATCGCCGCGAATGGCGGTAAGAGGCAGGAAGGTGGCGCGTCCGCCGTCCCGCTGTTTGAGGAAGTTGATGGCACTCTTGGCATCCTCTTCCCGATCCACCACGATATTCTGCAGCCCCGCTCCCAGCGCGATCTCAATAGCAAGAGAGTATTGCTGCTCGGTCTTCATCAGTCCCGCCACTGGGCCGTGGATGCCCCGCAGGGTCCCTTTTGCCTGACAAACCAGCTTGACGGCTTTGTTGAAGCCCTCATAGTCCTTTTCCATGGCGGTGAGCATCTGGATACGGCTGTCCATGGCGCCGGTATCCATGGTGAGCTTCATGCGCCGCTCGGTGGCGGCGGCCGCCTTTTTCCCCCGCTCTGCCATACGCAGGCTGTAGCCAGCGATCACATTGGCGGCGGCAGCGGCCTCCTCCCGGGCATTTTCCAGCGCCCGGCGGTTTTCCTTCGCCTCACGGCGGCTCTTTTCTAACTGCTCCTCTGCGGCAAGGCGGTCAGCCTCGGCAGCGGTGCGCCGGCTTTCGATCTGATGGTTCTCCGCAAGAATGGCAGCCTCTTCCGCCCGCCTGTCTGCAGCGGCAGACAGGGCCAGAGCCTCCTTTGCCCGCAATCCCTCGGCGTCGCTCTGGGCGCCGCTTGCCTCATCGGCGGTAGCGCGGGCCTGCTCCAGAAGGTCCTTCAGGGCAGCGTCAATGCTGCTCAGCTCCTTCTCCAGCGCGGCAAGCCGCTCCTCCTCCCCGGCTGCCTGGGCTTCCAGACTCCCGGCCCGGTCATCCGTCTGGGTCAGTTCCTCCCGGCCCCGGCGGATATTCTCCTCGTTGTGGGCAATGGTGCTCTCCAGAACCGCCACGGCAGCTTCCTGCTCGGCGCTTTTCGCCTCGATACCGGCGTTTTCCGTACGGATGCTCTCGGCCTCCAGATCCTTGGCCTGCATCCGCTCGCCGTAGCGCTCGTTTTCCGCATAGAGGGCCTCCAGCTCAGCACGGGTCTCGTCCCGCTGGCGGCAGGCCTCGTCAAATTCCATGCGCAGCTTTCGTTCGCCCGCTTTCAAGGCATCCAGATTCTCCAGCCACAAGGAGATCTCCAGCACACGCATCTCATCGCGCAGCACCAGATATTTTTTCGCCTTCTCTGCCTGATCCCGCAGGGGCTCCACCTGCAGCTCCAGCTCGGAGATCTTATCGTTGATACGAACCAGATTTTCCTCAGTCCTGGCAAGCTTTCGCTCCGCCTCCTCCTTGCGGTGGCGGAACTTGGAAATACCGGCGGCCTCCTCAAAGATCTCGCGGCGCTCGCCGCTTCTGGCAGAGAGGATCTCATCGATCTTGCCCTGACCGATGATAGAGTAGCCCTCCTTGCCCATGCCGGTATCCATGAACAGCTCCGTCACGTCACGCAGACGCACGGACTGGCGGTTGATATAGTATTCACTTTCGCCGCTGCGGTAATAGCGGCGGGTCACGGAAACTTCGCTTTCCTCCATGGTGGGGAAAATGTGCTCGCTGTTATCCAGCACCAGCGTGACCTGCGCAAAATGCTGGGCGCTTCTCTTGGCGGTGCCGCCAAAGATCACATCCTCCATTTTGCTGCCCCGCAGGCCCTTGGCG
>JAFQRI010000027.1 GCA_017410185.1 Oscillibacter sp.
CATCCAGGGGCTGACGGACGACCATCTTCAGGGTCTCCAGACCGAAATAGTTGTCGATGTCACGGCCGTTGATGGTGATAGAACCAGTGCCGTTGGGGAACAGATGGACGCGGGCCACGGAAGACTTGCGGCGGCCGGTGCCATACAGATAAGGCTTCTTAGACTGATACATTCTCTTCTTCCTCCTTAGTCCAGAACGACGGGCTTCTGAGCCTGCTGCTCAAAGTTGGCGTCAGCGTAGATGTGGACGCGGCCCAGAGCGGCCTTGCCCAGGGTGTTCTTGGGCAGCATGCCCTTGACGGCCACGCGCATGGCCAGCTCGGGCTTCTCCTGCATCAGGATGCGGTAGGGAGTCTCCTTCAGACCGCCGACCCAACCGGAGTGGTGACGATAGAACTTCTGCTCACCCTTCTTGCCGGTCAGCACAGCCTTGCCGGCGTTGATGATGATGACGTTGTCGCCGCAGTCGGCGTTGGGGGTGAAGGTGGGCTTGTTCTTGCCGCGCAGGATGTCAGCAGCCCGGACAGCGGTCTTGCCCAGGGGCTTGCCGGCGGCGTCCAGGATGTACCACTTGCGCTCAATGTTGGCCTTGTTTGCCATAAAAGTGGACATGGTTTTTCCTCCATATATCAATTTTGTTTGCTTTACAAATCAAGAGCTCCGCAGTAAAATCGGAGCAAGGATATTTATAACACAAGGAAAACCCACTGTCAACAAGAATTTAATTTATCTTTAGGAAACCTCGTTTTTGCTTCGTTTTTCTCGCAAATGCTCCTGTTTCCTCACTTTCGAGTTTTAAAATATTTTTGAAAGGGCGGAAAAGGAGCAAAAAATGATGCTTTTTCCGCAAAAGACAGAAGAAAAGCCTCCCTTTCGGGAGGCTAAGCGAGGACCCACTGGCTGAGAAGAAGCAGGATCAGGCCCGGCAGGCCCAGTACGCCGACAGTCAGCGCATTGAAGAAATTTAACCCCAGAGTAACGCCGGTAATAGGGGCCGTAGCGCGGAGGAGCCCCAGTGCCCCGAAGCCCAGGGCCGTGTTGGCGGCAAGGCGCAGCAAAAGTGCCAGCGGCTTTCGGAACAGGGCCGTGAGGGCAATGATGAAAAAACCGGTCAGAAAGAGGACAATCAGAAGGTCCCTCAGCTCCAAAGGGCATCCTCCTTTTCGGCGGCAGTGGGAAGACTATAGGGGCAGCGGGCCTTGATGGAACGCAGCAGGTAATTGCACCGGGCATTCACGGCGCTGATCTGATAGACACAGGATTCCACCAGCTCTGGGTCCACCGCCTGATCAAAGCAGTTATAAGCCACGGTGAGATCCCCCTGGGCTTGGCGCAGCTCATCCTGCAGACGCACCAGCTCCGGATCCGGCTGGGATTTTTTTCGAAAGAATTTCATGGCATTGTCCTCCCATTGCTTTTTTTAAAGTTTATGGACAGTCTGGACAAATATGCCGTTTTTTAAACAAAAATTGGGAGGAGTTCCATGACACGGGAAGAACGTTATATGATGCAGGCGTTGGAACTGGCTCGGGAGGCTGCTGCGGCGGGTGAGGTACCGGTAGGCTGCGTGATCGTACAGGGCGACACGGTGGTGGGCCGGGGCCGCAACCGGCGGGAGGAAAAGCAGTCCACCGCTTCTCACGCGGAAATGGAGGCCATCGCCGAGGCCAACAGGACCCTTGGCTCCTGGCGGCTGGAGGATTGCGAGCTGTTTGTGACGCTGGAACCCTGCCCCATGTGTGCCGGCGCCATTTTGAATGCCCGGGTCAACCGGGTGTGGTACGGGGCCCGGGATGAGGCCATGGGGGCCTGCGGGGGTGTATTCAACCTCTATATGGAAAACTTCGCAAACCGCCCCGCACTGGTGGGCGGGATTCTGGCCCGGGAGTGCCGCGCTGTGTTGGGCGAGTTTTTCGCGGCACTGCGTCAGGATGGAAAAAGTTGACATAAAAATTCTGCCTGCAAATAGAGATTTAAGACTTTTGTAACAATTACTGCTTTTTTGCTTAACAAATCCCCTGTAACTTAATAATTGCAAGAGACAAAACTTCTTTTCATCCGATCTTCCAAAACATAAAGAAAAAACCAGCCGCAAGGCTGGTTTTTTCTTTATATCACTATAGCAGATGTTTTACACAGTTTCGTCAGGGCACTCGTCTTGTTCCGTGGTGGGCTTTGTGCTATCTTTAAAGAGATAAGCCATCAAAAAGCCCAGGATCACCAGCGCGCCGCCTACATACAGGGCAAGGGAGGGCAGGGTGGTTCGGGAGATCTCGGCAATGGCGGTCATGGAAAAAACCACCGCCATGGGAGCAAAAAAGAGGAAACCGCGGGGGCTTGCGTCCAGATAGGCAAAGCCTGCAAGGCGGAAGAAGGCCATAGTGAGGCAAACGAGGGCCATCAGCTCCACATAGTAGGCTGCCAGAGTGGGGTCGGTAGAAACGCTGCGGTAGGTAACGATCAGCCGCAGCACCAGCATCAGAATTACCGGCAGCAGACCCATGGCGGGAAAAGAGACTCTTTTGCGGCGGCAGGCCGCGGCAGCAAGAAAAAGGCCTACGGCGCTGACGATGCTCAGCCCGCCCAGGATCAAGTGCATCCGCACCCCCCATACCGCGCCGGAGAGCACACGAAGACCCATGGCCATATCAGCGGCGCCGGAAATACCCATGAGAAAGACGCCCATCACCGGCAGCAGCAGAGCCGCAGCGTCACAGAAGGGGAAAGCAGCGGGGAAATCCACTCCATCTTCCTTTTTGGGCGCTTTGCGGGAGAGCAGGAAAAAGGCCACAGCCAGTGCTGCCAGCAGAGCAGGCAGCAGCCTTCCGGCAAAGGTGCCTGGAATGGCCAGACCGGTATCGCGCTCAAAGCCACTGTGGTTTTGCAGCATGCGCAGGATAAAGGCGGCTGCGCCGCCCAGGATCGTCAGAGCAGGGATCAGCAGTTTTTGTTTCATAAACAGAACTCCCTTCGGAGAGAAATTCAAAATCATACTATAGTATAACACCGGAGAAAGCCTTTGTCCATGTTCATGTTTTTCTTCTGTGGGAATAGACTGTAGGACAGGAGTGTGAGGACAGTGGAAAGAACACGCAGGCGAAAAGGGAAAAACGGGACAAGGGAGAGCCTGATGGCAGCTTTGGCTTTGGCGGCAGTGCTGTTTGTGCTGCCGCTGCTGACGGTCACACCCGTGCGCAGGGCTATCTTTGATCGGGAGGAGCCGTCCATGGAAGATCTGGAGCCCTTTGAAAGCGGCGTCAGGGATGGAGAATGCCGTCTGCGGGTGCTTGACGGCGGCGAAGTAACGGAGATGGATCTGGGAACCTATCTGGTGGGCGTTTTGCGCGCGGAGATGCCGGCCTCCTTTCCGGTCGAGGCACTGAAGGCCCAGGCGGTTGCAGGGCGAACCTATACCATTTATCAGCTGCGCCAGGGAGCCCGCCATGAAACAGCGGACATCTGCACCGACCACACCTGCTGCCAGGCATATCTGGGGGAAGAGGAGGCATGGAGCCGATGGGGGGAGGATGCGGCGGACTATGAGACAAAGATCCGCTCCGCCGTGCAGGAGACGGACGGCGAGGTGATCCTCTACGACGCTCAGCCTATTCTGGCAGTGTTTCATTCTGCATCTGCGGGACTGACCCGGGGTGCGGGAGAGGTATGGATGAGCGACCTTCCTTATCTGCAGGCAGTGGAATCGCCGGAGAAGGAGGAGAGTATTCCCGATTATTTTAGCCGCGCGGAGTTTTCTGCTGAAGAAGTGAAGGAGAAATTTCTTGCCGCTTACCCGGAAATGGACTTTTCTGCGCCCTGCAGCCAGTGGCTCACGGAAGCGGCGACAGACAGCGCGGGAAGCGTGGTCACCGTATCGGTGGGCGGCATGAAGCTCAAGGGTGCCCATGTGCGCAATGTTCTGGGGCTGCGGTCCGCCTGCTTTGACTGGGAGATACAGGATGGGAAGTTCGTCTTTTATGTCACGGGCTACGGTCATGGTGTGGGGATGAGCCAGTATGGAGCCGCCGCCATGGCGGAGGAGGGCGCGACCTGGCGGGAGATCCTGCAGCATTACTACAGCGGCGTGGAGATCGGCCCCTGCGCCCCACCGTAAAAAGAAAGGCGTCCTCCGGCATTTATGCCGGGGGACGTGCTGCATTCAAGCCCATTACACCCGCCGGAAAAGAAAGAGAACGGTTTTGCTCTTTTCAAAAGTGTCATCATCATGTATAATCATTTTTAATGAGGAAAACCGGCGCAAGAAAGGAGAAAAAGACATGAAAAAGCGTCTTGCAGCCATGTTTTTATGCCTTGCACTGATGCTGGCGCTGGCAGCGCCAGCGGCGCAGGCGGATGAGATCGTGTTTTTCACCGCCATGGGCGAGAGCATCCTGCCCTTGACGGAGGCCACCATGCCCTTTATCTCCGGGTCGAATATCTATATTCCCACCAGTATTTTCACAGGCACGGTGCGTAAGGTCCTGAATGTCTCCTCTACCTACAACAAAGCAGAGCGACTGGTCATCCTCTACCGGGGCAGTCAGTCCCTCTGGTTCTATCTGGATGAGGAGCACGCCCATGACCACGAGGATAACGTTTATTATCCCGGCGCTGTGGTCAGAGGCGGTGAAGTCTTTGTTTCCGCTACGCTGGTGGCTCGATTTTTTGACCTGACCTATACTGTTACCCAGGTGCCCCATGGATACATGGTGTGGATGCGCCAGCCGGGACATCCCCTGTCAGAAGAGCGCTTTGCGGACGCGGCCTCTTACTCCATGGAGAACCGCTATGCAGCGTATCTCAAGGAAAAGGAAACGAAGCCGCCGAAGGTAGAGCAGCCGGAGGATCCGGTGATGGATGGAAAAACCATCTGCATGGCCTTCGCCGGGAGCGAGGAAACGGAGCGGCTGCTCAGCATGGTGGAGAGTACCGGAAAACAGGCGGCAGTGTTTTTTGCGCCCGAGGAAATGAGCCTGCGCCATGGGCTCTTGCGCCGCATGGCGGCGCAGGGCCACAGCATCGGGCTGCTGCTGGACGCTGCCGTGGAAACGCCGGTGCTGCAGCAGGCGGAGCAGGCTAACCGGGCGCTGGAGGAGGCGACCTGCGGAAGGACCCGCCTTGTCCGCCTGGAAAATCCCACAGAGGAAGCGGAGCAGGCACTGCGCAGCAGCGGGTATTGTCCCGTTTCCTTTGAAATGGAAAGCCCTGCCCTTCGCACTGCTGCCCAGGCGGAGGCACTGGTGCAGCGGATCTCCCGCCGCTCCGGCAATGTGAAGGTGTGGCTGGGGCAGGAGGCGGGGGTCGCAGGGGTTTCCGCCTTTCTGCGCAGCGTGGAAGATGCGGAGGGCCGCTGCCGCGCGCTGACGGAAACCTCCTGACAGAAGATGGTAAATTCTGCGGAATATTTAACAGAAAATTCAACCTTCCTGCAGAGACTGCGGATATAATAGAACATAGGATTTTATGCGAAAAATTCATTCGTCAGGAGGTATCGCCATGGCACGCAATATTCTTGTGGTGGAAGACGATCCTAATATTTCCGATCTGATCCAGATGTATCTGGTGAAGGAAGGCTTTGAAGCGCGTATTGCCGCAGATGGCGGGAAGGCCATTGAGGAGTTCAAAAAGCAGGCCCCCGATCTGATCTTGCTGGATATCATGCTGCCGGTGATGAATGGCTGGGCAGTTCTTGCCCGGGTGCGGGAGACGTCCAAGGTCCCCATTATCATGCTCACTGCCAAGGGTGAGGTCGTAGACCGGATCCAGGGCCTGGAGATGGGTGCGGATGACTATATCATCAAGCCCTTTGAGATGAAGGAGCTTATCGCCCGCATCAACGCGGTGCTGCGCCGCACGGAGATCCCTGTGGACACCAGCAAACGCCTGACCTTTGATAAGCTCATCATCGATCTGGATTCCTACCAGCTGGTGGTGGATGGCAAGAAGGTGGATACGCCCCCCAAGGAGCTGGAGCTTCTCTATCATCTGGCATCTACTCCCAACCGGGTCTATACCCGCAACCAGATCCTGGATGAGGTGTGGGGTTTTGACTATTTCAACGATAGCCGCACCGTGGACGTGCACATCAAGCGTTTGCGCGAGAAGGTGGAAAATGTGTCCGACCAGTGGACGCTGAAGACCGTGTGGGGCGTTGGCTATAAATTTGAACTGGCGGGAGCGAGCGAAGGATGAAGAAGCTCGCTTCCCGCTTTCAGGGGATCTACTGGCAGCAGATGCTGGTGACCACCGGCATGGTCTTTTTGACGCTGCTGATGCTGGGGGCTTCCTTCTTTTCCCTGAGCTATCACTATACCCGCAGCCAGAATGCGGAAAATATTCAGGGCAAGGCCCGGGTCATGAGCCAGCTTTCCGTCAGCTATCTGGAAAATGGCCGTTATCTCAGCATGGAAGAGCTGCGCAGTGATCCTGATTTTCAGCAGCTTGCCTCCTTCGCCGCCGTGGTGTCTGACGCCCAGTTTATGATCTGCGATGTAAACGGCAATGTGCTTCTCACCTCGGACGCCGCCCTCAGCGGCAAGGTGATCACTATGCCGGAGAAGATGACGAAGGAGATCCTGGAGGGCGGCAGCTCCTACAAAAACACCAAGCTGGAGGGACTTTATGAGTCCCGCCGCTTTGTGGTGGGCGTGCCCGCTGTGAACCGGGAGACCCAGGAGACCGTGGGCGTGGTATACGCCGTGGCAGAGATGACCAGCTTGGACATCATGTGGCGGGGACTGGTGGGCCTCTTTATTATGACAGCCTTTGTCACGCTGATGATCGCCTTTATGGCCTCCTCCATCAGCTCCATGCGGCAGGTCAAGCCTATCCGGGAGATGGCTCAGGCCACCCGGCGCTATGCCGAGGGCGATTTTGATGTGCGCATGCGGGATTATGGCCGCAACGATGAGATGGCGGAGCTTGCCGCCTCCTTCAACAATATGGCGGAGTCTCTGCAGGAGCAGGAGCGGCAGCGCCGGGAGTTTATCGCAAACATTTCCCATGAGCTGAAAACCCCCATGACCACCATTGCCGGCTATACGGATGGCATTCTGGACGGAACCATTGCCCCCGAGGATCAGCGGCAGTATCTGCAGATCATTTCCGGCGAGAGCCGGCGTCTGAGCCGCATGGTGCGGCGTATGCTGGATGTGAGCCAGCTGCAAAACACCGATCCCCTTCGGGGCGGAAACCACTTTGACCTGTGCGAGAGCATGCGGCGGGTACTGATCTCTCTGGAAAAGAAGATCACGGACCGGCATTTGGATGTGGAGGCCGATATTCCGGAAGAGTCTATTCTGGTGCTGGGCGATAACGACATGATCACACAGGTGATCTACAACCTGCTGGAAAACGCCGCGAAATTTGCAACCCCCGGCTCCACCCTCTATCTTGGGGTGACTACGGTGGATACCAAGGCCCGGGTCACGGTGAGGAATGAGGGCGAGACCATCTCTGCCGAAGATCTGCCCCATCTGTTTGAGCGTTTCCATAAAAGCGACAAGTCCCGCAGCCGGGATAAGGACGGTGTGGGTCTGGGCCTTTACATCGTGCGCACCATTCTGGAGCAGCACAAAGAGAAGATCAATGTGACCAGTGAGGACGGCGTGACCACCTTTACGTTCTATCTGACCACGAAATGAGGACTGCATGGAAGAACATCTTAACCAGGATCCCCGGGAGATCGTAGAGGTCTATCAGCGAAAGCTGCCCGGAGAGATCGAGTTGACCTACAGCCGCCAGCTTCCCGCGCGGATGCTGCCGGATGATGCGGAATGGTGGTGGGAGGAGATCGACGCGAGGAAATCTCGCCGCCGGCGAAACCTGCTGATATTTCTCATCTGCCTGCTGGCAGCGGTGGCCTTGGCAGCAGCTATCTGGTTCTGGCCCCGGCCCCAAAGCCCCGCATTTGCGCCTGCCCAGAGCAGCGGCGGAGATGAGACAGCGATCACCATGACGACCTGGCCTGTGGATCCCCAGCGGAGCTTTTATATCAGCGATCAGGGGACGGAGCCGGTTTCTATTCAGGAGATCTACCGCCGGGTGAATCCTTCCGTGGTGACTGTGATGGTGCAGCTGGGAGAGAGCGGCGGCTACACCCAGCTTGGCGTCGGCACCGGCGTCATCTTTACAGAGGATGGCTACATCATCACCAACTACCATGTGCTGGAGGGCGGCTCCTACTGCACGGTGGCGCTGGATACCGGCGCGATCTATCAGGCCAAATATGTTTCAGGCAGTGAAGAAAACGACATTGCCCTTTTGAAGATCGAGGAGAGCGGCCTGCCCGCGGCTCCCTTTGCCGATTCCAATGATCTGGTGGTGGGCGACACGGTGTATGCCATCGGCAATCCCCTCGGTGTGGAGCTGCGGGGAACGCTGACAGACGGTATCGTTTCTGCCATCAACCGAGACGTTCGGGTGGGGAACAACACCATGACTCTCATCCAGACCAATGCGGCTCTCAATACCGGCAATTCCGGCGGTCCCCTGATCAACCAGTATGGTCAGGTGGTGGGCATCAATGTGGTGAAGATGGTGGGCAGCCAAAAGAACTCCAATGTGGAGGGTTTGGGTTTTGCGATCCCGTCCGCCTCCTTTGAGCGCATCGTCAACGACCTGATCCGCTGCGGCGTTGTGCAGCCCAAGGTGTCTCTGGGGCTGCAGGTACTGCGCGCGGGGGAAGAAGTGGCGGAAGGTGTCTTTGGCATCATGGTGCAAAGCGCCGACGAGGGCGGCGCGTCCAAAGCGGCCGGTATTCGTGATGGAGACTATGTGATCCGTGCCGGCGGGATGGAGATCCGAACCAGTGATGACCTGCTTTTGGCCCGCGACCGCTATTATTACGGTCAGGAGTTTCCCATTACCGTCTGGCGGGAGGGTGAGATCCTGGAGTTTATGGTAAAGCTGGAGCAGGAAGCAGGAGAATAAGAATACAAAACGTAATATAATGGAAAATAATACCCTTTGTTGTCGAAAGAGATGGCGGCAAAGGGTATTTTTCTTTGGAAACAGGAAAAGAAAAGGTCCTGTGACGGAATACAAATCCAGCGTAGAAATTTCAAAAAATTTGATACGATTTTTTACAGAATTGTTTCGACTTTTTTCGACCTGTCCCTTATAATGGATAAGAGAAACCGGAGAGGGGGGAGAGAAAATGAGAGCTTTATGGAAGTTGGCGGCAGTGGTGGTTATTGCGCTGGCAGTGGTGGCAGGATACATTGTTCTTTCCCCGCATATGATCCTAAAGACGACCCCGGATGAGCAGCTTCTTCCGGCAAGTGAACCGACAGAGCTGCGTGAGGTGGAAGCACCTGCTCAAGAGCCGGAGACAGAGGAGGTGGAGGAACCTCCCGCACCACCGGAGCCTCCCAAGCCCGCAGAGCCTGTGGCAGAAACGCCGCGGGTGGAGGACACCTATTTTGACGATGCTGTCTTCCTGGGGGATTCCCGCACGGATGGCTTCCGACTTTACAGCGGTCTTGGCCGGGGTACTTTTTACTATGCCACCGGCGCCACGGTGCAGTCTGTCTTCACCAAAGAGGTAGAGACCCCGGCAGGAAAAATGCCCCTGCTGGACGCGCTTACCGCCATTGAAACGCCGCCGGCACGGATCTTTGTGATGCTGGGCGTGAATGAGCTGGGCTGGTCGAAGAGTGAGAATTTTCACAATTATTATGCGCAGATCATTGAGCGTCTTCGGCAGGATTTTCCTGAGGCAGACGTTTTGGTGCAGTCCATCCTGCCGGTGAGCCGCAAGCAGGATGCAAAAAAGACCTATGTAAATAACGAGCGCATCGACAAGTACAACGAGATCATCCGCATGGTGTGCGGTGAGCAGAACTGTCCCTATCTGGATGTGGCTGCCGCAGTGTCGGATGAGGAGGGATATCTCCCTGCGGACTGGACCTATGACGGTGTACATCTGAACAAAAAGGGCAGCGCCGCCTGGCTGGATTATCTCAGAACTCACGCAGTAAACTATGATATCTATGTGCCGGTGGAGGAGCCTGAAGAGAGTGAGGAATCTGCCCTTCCCGCGGAGCCTGCTGCGTCTGCTGAGCCAGCTGCTCCTGCTGAGCCTGCTGCCCCTGCGGAACCCGCTGCTCCCGCGGAGCCTGCTGCTCCTGCGGAACCCGCTGCTCCCGCTGAGCCTGCTGCTCCTGCGGAACCCGCTGCTCCCGCGGAGCCTGCTGCTCCTGCGGAACCTGCTGCCCCTGTGGAGCCTCCGATTGCAACTGAATAAAATAACGCCCGGACAACTGTCTGATATGATCCTCCCAAAGTAGACTACGGAAATATCCAAAGTCTACTTTGGGAGGATTTTTTATGTCCAAGGCAAAATACACAGTTAAGTTGAAATTAAGCATAGTCAATGAGTATCTTTCG
>JAFQRI010000028.1 GCA_017410185.1 Oscillibacter sp.
TCGACGAGGCGGTGGCTCCCACCTGTACGGCAACAGGTCTGACGGAAGGCAAGCACTGCTCTGTGTGTAGTGAAGTACTGGTTGCGCAGACTGAAGTTGCTGCCCTCGGTCACACGGAAGTGGTCGACGCGGCGGTGGATGCCACTTGCACCGAGCCCGGACTGACTGCAGGCTCTCACTGTGAAACCTGTGGTGAGACCATCGTTGCGCAGTCTGTAGTTCCCACCCTTGGCCATACCGAAGTGACCGACGCGGCCGTGGCCCCCACCTGCACCGAAACGGGTCTGACAGAAGGCAAGCACTGCTCCGTTTGCGGCGAAGTTCTGGTTGCGCAGACTGAAGTTGCTGCCCTCGGTCACACAGAAGTGATCGACGTGGCCGTGGCTCCCACCTGTACGGCAACAGGTCTGACGGAAGGCAAGCACTGCTCTGTCTGCAGCACTGTGATCGTTGCGCAGGAGACCGTTGCTGCCCTTGGCCACACCCCCGGCGCGGCGGCGACCTGTACCACTGCCCAGACTTGTACGGTTTGCGGAGAGACGGTCACTCCCGCCACAGGTTTGCACAACAATGCGGCAGGCTCCAACTGTACCCACGGGGCGTCCATTGGCAATATTGGCTATTACACGTTGGACGAGGCATTCTCGGCGGCACAGGCCGGAGACACCATCATCGTGATCAAAGCCGAGGCTGACAACGCGTATCAGGAAACTTCTGCAGGCTGGTTCCTCCGCTGCGGCGGGGCTGGCAGCTATACCTACGAGTATTTCAATGTGGAGGTGACCCACTGGTACGCGGAAGCCGACGCCAATGGCGACGCTTGGGTGGGCCTTGGTGCTACCTTCCACGGCAATAATACCGTGTTGAATGCGCTGCAGAGCGTTGGTATTGAGGTCAACGGCGTGATGGACCTCACCGGCGGCAAGGCCGACCTGACAGACGGCAAGCAGTTCCATTACATCACCGAGACGGATGCGGATAAAAACATTGTCCGTATCCTGCTGGACTTCGGCCTTGACGAGGTCTACGGCAGCAAGAGTGCTACCATCACCATCTCCGAAGAGATCGTGAACTTTAACGGCACTGCCGAGCAGGAGCTGGTGAAGGGCTCAATTTTGGAGAAACTATCCTAAGGAGGAATGTGTATGCATAGCAACAAAAAGCAATATCTTCCTCCTGCAGCAGAGGTGGTCCTGCTGGCCCCCTGTGAGGGCTTGGCAGCGTGGGAGTTTGGCTTTGGAAAGAGCTGGAAGAACGGCTATTACAGCGCCGGTGAAGGCAACGGCACTGCCAGCGGCATCGCCATGAATGGTTCGTTTGGCAACGACTTCGTTTTTGGCGAAGACGGCTTCTTCACCAAACCCACCAGCACCAATTAACACTGACACCCCCGAGCGGGCCGGAAGCCGTTCGGGGGTGTTTTTGCCGTTAAGGGGGCGTAAAAGATTTTTCGCGGCGACAGAGTACGACAGTTTACAACTTGACACTTCAGATAACATGGTTTAGAATACCGCATATAAAGATTACAAAAACCACAGCGGCGCACTGCGCCGGAAAGGAACCCCCATGTCCTCTTTGATCCTTCTTGCCGAAACCGGCTCTGATATCACCCCTGCCATCGCCGCGCGATACGGCATCCGCATCGTGCCCATGCACGTTACCTTTGACACCGTCACCAAGGATGACGGCGCATTTCCTCCTGAGGAGATCCGGGACTATTACCGCCGCACGGGGAAGCTCCCCACCACCAGCGGCTCCACGCCGGAGGATTTTGCCCGGGTCTTTGACGCCATCCATGCTGAAGACCCCGAGGCTCAGATCCTCTATCTTGCCTATTCCGCCGTCACCACCTGCTCCTACCAGAGCGCCGTCATCGCTGCCGAGGGGCGGGACTATATCACCATGGTGGATACGAAGCAGGTGTCCGTTGGCCAGTGCGCGGCAGTGGTGGCCGTGGCGAAGCTGCTGGAGCAAAACCCCGGCATGAGCGTTTCCGAGGCGGCGAAAGCGGCGGAGGAGATCTGTGGGCGGGTGCAGATGGGCTTCCTGCCGGAGAATCTGGAGTTCCTCAAAGCCGGCGGACGGGTGAGCAACGCCGCCTACCTTGGCAGCCGCATCCTCAGCCTCCACCCCTGCATTGAGATTCTGGACGGCAAGCTCATGGCCACCAAAAAGTACCGGGGTAAGATGGAGAAGGTGACGCTGGAGCTGGTGGAGGACTACGCGGAGAAATATGCTCTGGATCGGGACCTTCTCTGGTTCATCTACACCGTGGATCTTCCTGAGGCGATCCTGGACCGGGCGGAGGAAAGGGCCAAGGCCCTTGGCTTCCGTGAGATCCGCCGGGTACGGGCAAACGGCGTTATCACCACCCATGGCGGCCCCGGCGCCTTCGGCGTAGCGGGCTATAAAAAGGCATAAAAACAGCGGCGGGGTTCATCCTCGCCGCTGCTTGCTGTAAAAAAGAAACTCCGGAACTTTCGTTCCGGAGCTTTGGCAGCGGGTGAAGGATTCGAACCCTCACATACAGAGTCAGAGTCTGCTGTGCTACCATTACACAAACCCGCTATTTCGTTGCCGTTCGTATCGAACATTGCTTATTATAGCGAGTCGGCGAAAAAAGTCAATACCTTTTTTGCGATTTTTTGAATTTTTTTTAGAGATCGATGTAAGCTGATGCGGCGTAGCCGATGAGATCCCCATAGTGCACGGTGTACCACCCCTGCCACTCGCCGTATACCGTTACCTCCGCCCCATCCGGCATGTTTGCGATGACGGGGGCGCTGCTCTCGGGACGTGTGCGCAGGTTCAGCGTGCCGAAGTCCACATCCACCTCACCCTGCCGCCGCTCCATGGGATAGGCGAAGGGCAGGCCGAAGTATTCCGCAACCGCCCGCCCCAGCTGCTGGGCGATGGCATCGGTGTGAGTTTCCACCCATCTTGCGTCGGCGTAATTATCGTGGTAGCCGATCTCCGCCAGCACCGCCGGCGCCCGGGACAGGCGCACCTCCCCCAGGGTGGTGGTGGAGCGGGTGGTGACCTTCTCCGGCAGGGGATAGATGTCCCGCAGCTCCTGAGCCACCAGCTCCGCCGCCCGCCGCCCGTTGGCGCTGGTGGGATAGTAAAAGGCGATGATGCCCCGCTCCTCGCCGTAACGCCCCTCGGGGGCGGCGTTGGAGTGGAGGGCAAGGTAGAGGTCATAGCTGCCGCTGTTGGCCTGCCGGATGGAAGAGCCCGCCGTCATATCGGGGCGGTTCCGCGTCCACCGGATGCCGTTTGCCAGCAGATAGGGCTCCAGCGCGTCGGCAATGAGGTTCATGTTGTATTCCTCGCTGCCGCTGCCGGTGACATAGGCGTTCCAGTCCTGTGTGGAGGGGCTGAGATAAATTCGTGGCATAAAGATTCCCCCTTTCTAATCAGAATATGGAAATCAGCGGAGGAATGTGCTATACTATCTTATTATTTTTGAAGGCTGACCGTGGCGCTTCTGCGGGAACAGAGAAGACGACCCCTCAGTCGCTGCGCGACAGCTCCCCTTACGCAGGGGAGCCTCGTGGGGGACGCCACGGTCACACAAGGAGGACAGCCCATGAAAACCGAACGTATGTATCCCCGCTTCACCGTCACCGACAAGGCAGCCGCCGCTATCCGCCGGGGCCACCCCTGGGTCTATGACGCGGAGATCCTCTCTGTTGAAGGAGAACCCGTCAACGGCGCTCTTGTGGACGTGCTGGGGAAGAAGGGGCAATACCTGGGCACCGGCTTCCTTTCAGAACTGTCGAAAATCCGGGTGCGCCTTGTCTCCCGCAACGCCAATGACCGCTTTGACGAGGCCTTCTGGGACCGCAAGCTCCGCTGGGCGTGGGACTACCGCAAGACCGTCATGGAGGAAGAAGACCTCAACTGCTGCCGCATCATCTTTGGCGAGGCGGACGCCTTCCCCGGCCTCACGGTGGACAAGTTCAACGATCTTTTGAGCGTGCAGGTGCTCTCCATCGGTATGGAGGGCATCAAGGGCTTTTTGATCCCCCGTCTGGTGGAGATCCTCCGGGAGGACGGCCAGACCATCCGCGGCGTTTACGAGCGCAACGATGTGGCCCTGCGGGAAAAGGAGGGCATGCAGCAGTTCAAGGCGTGGTTCCCCCTCCCCGGGGAGGCTGCCCCCGAAAGCCCCATTACGGAGATCGTGGAAAACGGGGTAAAATATCTGGTGGACGTGGAAAACGGCCAGAAGACCGGCTTCTTCCTGGACCAGAAGTATAACCGCCGGGCCGTCGCCCGCTTAGCGAAAGGAAAAACCGTGCTGGACTGCTTCACCCACACCGGCTCCTTCGCTCTCAACGCCGCCATGGGCGGGGCGAAGCATGTGACGGCGGTGGATGTGTCCGAGTCCGCCGTGGAGATGGCAAGAGCCAATGTGGCGCGCAACGGCCTTGAGGGCGTAATGGAGTGCGTGGCGGAAAACGTATTCGACCTGCTGCCCCGCCTTGAAAAAGAGCTCCTGAAGTACGATTTCATCATCCTTGATCCCCCTGCCTTTACCAAATCCCGCAAGACGGTGGCAAACGCCATTTCCGGCTATAAGGAGATCAACTACCGGGCCATGCGGCTGCTGCCCCGGGGCGGCTATCTTGCCACCTGCTCCTGCTCCCACTTTGCAACGGAGGAGAAGTTCCTCGCCATGCTCCGCGACGCGGCGAAGGACGCCGGCGTGCAGCTGCGCCAGATCGAGGCCCGCCAGCAAAGCTGCGACCACCCCATCCTCTGGGGCGTGGAGGAGACCAACTACCTCAAGTTTTACCTCTTTCAGGTGGTGTAAGGCCCAGGGCGTCAATGTCACGGGTGGCGAGCAGCACCTGTGCTGAGGCCCCGCCGTCCCACACCAGCGCTGCGGCAAAGGCCGCCGTGAGCCACATCGGCTGCTGGGCGCAGCGCTCCACCCACGGCTCCAGATACACTGCGGCGGCAGCGGTCAGTACTCCCCAGGCAAGGGAAAAGGGCAGGCACACCCGCCCGCCGAGATTCCCCGGCTGCTTCGTATAGTCCCAAAAGCGGACCCCCAGCGCCCTTTCATAAAAAAGGTGCATGGCGTATTCCACTGCCGTTGCGGCAAAGGCCCCCCACAGGGGCAGCAGGGGAGAGCGCAAGAGAGACTCCGGAGCGGCGAGAACGGCAAGCATCCCCAGCCCGTACACCGGGCACAGGGGCAGCACCAGAAAGCACCGCCGCACCTGATGGGGGGAGCGGACGGCAAACGCGAAGAGCTTTTCCACAAGATAGCCAAAGAAGCTGTAAAAGACAAAATGCCAGAACAGGGCAGACATATCCTCACCTCTCAGGCAGGATGCCCCCGGGGTGCGCGGAATATACGGGTGGGCGTGTCGAGGTCGCCACGCCCCACGCGAAAGAACCATAGGGCGCCATAAAAGAAGGAAAGCCCCCGTACACAGGGGAGGCTTTGGAAAGGAGACCATTATGCCCGACACATGGGAAGCCTTAAAAAGTGAATGTATGGCCTGCACCGCCTGTCCCCTTGCCCCTACCCGCACCAATGTGGTCTTCGGCGTGGGAGCGGAGGATGCGGAGATCCTCTTCATCGGCGAAGGGCCGGGTCAGAGCGAGGATGAGCAGGGCGTGCCCTTCGTGGGCAAGGCCGGTCAGCTGCTGGACGATATGCTGGAGATCATCGGCCTTGACCGCACCAAGGTCTATATCGCCAACGTGGTGAAATGCCGCCCGCCGAAAAACCGTGACCCCCTGCCCCAGGAGCAGGAGCAGTGCATGGGGTATCTCCGCCGCCAGACGGCTTTGATCA
>JAFQRI010000029.1 GCA_017410185.1 Oscillibacter sp.
ACCAGCTGCGCCACACCCGGAAATAGATATGAGATTTTATTTTGAAGTAGCAAACATGTGGTATGAACCACTTTTGAGGGAATTTTGCTCAAAGGGGAAAAACGTGTTCGCTTAGAGTGTAAGGGGGTTGCTGGATTGGAAAAAATCCTCATGGATGAGTGGCTCCGCACTCCCAAAGCAGGCGCGCTACCAACTGCGCTAATCCCGGATATTTACTTTTATGGCTATTTCGTCGGTGCTCCCAAAACAAACGCGATATGACCGGGAAAGGATACAACAACAGAATAATATTATTTTACCGATTTTCTCTGCAAAGTCAAGGGGCTTGTGTCGGACAGACGCAGGGTGTAAAATATTCACATCATTCATTTGTTGACTGCGGCAGGGGCAGGCAGGACAATGTAAAAGGGAGGAAGACAAGATGATCGGAGCGATTTTGGGCGACATCATCGGAAGCCCCTATGAGTTTGATTGCGGGAATAAAAGCAAGGAGTTTCCTCTCTTTTGCAGGGATTCTGTCATCACCGATGATACGGTAATGACCCTTGCGGTGGCGAAAGGATTTCTGGATGCGGGACTTGAGGCTGATGATGACAGCATCCGCAAGAGCATTGCGGACGCCATGCGTGAAGTAGGACGGCAGTATCCCGAAGCTGGCTATGGCGCGCGGTTTGGCGCATGGCTCTACGAAACAGAGAGCGGACCCTACAACAGCTTTGGAAATGGGTCTGCCATGCGAGTGAGTTCTGCAGCGTGGCTCTTCGATGATCTGGAAGGTGTGTGCCGGGCTGCGCGGCTTTCGGCAGAGGTGACCCACAATCATCCTGAGGGAATGAGGGGGGCGGAGGCTGCGGCGGCAGCGATCTTCCTTGCAAGAAGCGGCAGCACCAAGACGGAGATCAAGGACTATATTGAGAAGACCTGCGGCTATGATCTTAGCCGCAGCTGTGATGAGATCCGTCCCGGCTATCATCGCGTGGAGAGCTGCCAGAAAACCGTTCCGGAGGCTATTACCGCCTTTCTGGAGGGTAACAGCTTTGAGGATGTGATCCGCACGGCGGTATCTCTCGGGGGCGACAGCGACACCATCGCCGCCATTGCGGGCAGCATTGCCGAAGGCTTTTACGGCGTGCCGGAGGAGCTGCGGCGTGAATGCCGGTCACGGCTGGATGAACGGCTGCTGGGGATTCTGGAACGGTTCGAGGGACATTTGGCAGGGAAGACCCTGTGCCCCGAGACCCTCTGCCATAGGACCGTTTCACCGGACGAAAAAGTGACCGGTGCCTTTGCCTGCGGAGGGGCGGACGACGAATGAGCCTTGTGGCGGCTCCGGTGACGGCACAGGGATCAGATAAGCCTCTCTTTATGGACGGCATATTCGGAAATTATCGGTTGCAGGAGATGGAGCAGCGTGAGGGCCTGATCCTTTGGCTGCATTACAAAAAAGGAGGAATTGCTATGAGAAAGAATTTTGGTCCAAAGCCCTGTGTGTATCCCGAGCCGGTGCTCATTATCGCGACTTACGGTGAGGATGGAATCCCCGATGCCATGAATGCTGCATGGGGCGGCATCAGCGAGGAGGCGGAGATCTCCATCTGCCTCAGTCCCGAGCATAAGACGGTGGAGAATATTCTCTTCCGGAAGGCATTCACCGTCAGCATGGCAACAGTTTCTCAGGTTGTAGCCTGCGATTATGTGGGCATCGTTTCCGGGAATAATGTGCCCGATAAGTTTGCGAGAGCGGGCTTTCACGCCATTAAGTCCGACTTTGTGGATGCCCCTTTGATCGCAGAGCTGCCCATGGCTCTGGAGTGCAAACTCATCAGCTATGATTCGGAGAGCTGTCGCCTTGTGGGTGAGATCATGAATGTCTGTGCGGAGGAAGAGATCCTGACCAATGGGAAGATCGATCCTGCAAAGCTCCAGCCCATTATTTACGACGGAATGAACCATGATTACTACGCCTTTGGCAAGAAGGTCGGCAAGGCATTCCATGATGGTGTGAAGCTGAAATAAAGTGTTGTAAAATAATGGTGACGGAAAGGTAAGACGGGTGATTACCCGAAGAGAGATGGCCGCTCTTCCTTTTGTCGGCTTGAGGGTAAAGAGAACCGCTGCAGAATGAAGATCCTGCAACGGTTCTTATCACAATATTATCCCAGAATGTCAGAGAGGTTGCTCTGGATCTTGCGGGCAACGTCGGGATTGTTCATGGAGTAGACATGGACATTTTTGATGCCATTGGCGTAAAGGTCAATGATCTGGTCGGTAGCATAGGCGATGCCGGCCTGCTTCATGGCTGCGGGAGAGGAGCCGAACTTATCCACAAGGCTTTTGAAGCGCTGGGGCATGAAAGAGCCGGAGAGCTGGATGGAGCGGGCTACCTGCTTTGCGTTGGTGATGGGCATGATACCGGGGATCACGGGCACGGTGATGCCGGCTTCCCGGATCTTATAGAGAAAATTGTAGAGCAGGTTATTGTCAAAGAACATCTGGGTGGTGAGGAAAGAGCAGCCTGCGTCTACCTTTTCCTTCAGATGACGAATGTCCTCGGCCTGATCGCTGCTTTCGGGGTGGATCTCGGGATAGCATGCGCCGCCGATGCAGAAATCCGCGCCGCTTTCCTTCAGCTCCCGGATGAGATCCACAGCATGGCGGTAGATCCAGCCGCTGCGGTCACTGTTTTGAAGCTCCGGTGTCAGGTCACCCCGCAGAGCCATCACATTTTCGATGCCAGCGGCTTTCATATCGGCGATGCGCTGGTGCACCGTTTCCCGGGTGGAGGAAACGCAGGTCAGATGCGCCAGTGTGGGAACGCCCTGTGTTTCCTTGATGTTTTTGGCAATGTCCAGCGTATACTGGCTGGTGCCGCCTCCGGCACCGTAAGTTACACTCATGAAAGAGGGATGGAGCTTGGCAATCTCCTCCGTGGCGGTCTTGACGCTTTCGAAAGCGGTGTCTGTCTTGGGCGGGAAGACCTCAAAAGAAAGCGACAGTTTATCGGAAGCAAACAGTTCTGTTAATTTCATAGAAACCCTTCTTTCACTGTGTGATGCCGCTTGGGCTATAATGGGATTTTATGCCCGGAAGAAAAAATTGTCAATAGAGGGGGGATATAAAAAGCCGCTCCCGGACCTGAGGCAGGAACGGGAACGGCGATCAGCATATCGGGTAAAAGAGCGGATCAGTCCTCGCGGAAGACGATGTTGCCGGGCTCACAGGAATCAATGATGGCCAAGCTCTTGATGTTTACGCCGGCAGCGCGCAGACGGTCGCCGCCACCCTGGAAGCCCTTTTCCACAGCGCAGCCAACGCCCACAAGCTCAGCACCGGCAGAGTTGACAATGTCGATCAGGCCGCGCATTGCCTCGCCGTTTGCCATGAAATCATCGATGATAAGGATCTTATCGTCAGAGGAGATCCACTCCTTGGCGGCAATCAGGGTGACTTTCTTCTTGTATGTATAGGAGAAAATATCGCTGCGGTAGAGGCCGCCTTCGATGTTGTCGCTCTTGGCCTTCTTGGCGAAGACCAGAGGCTTGCCGAAGTGATGGGCACAAACGGTAGCCAAAGCGATGCCGGAGGCTTCGGCAGTGAGGAGGAGGGTGACCTCGTCCATGTTGAAGTGCTTGCCGAATTCCTCAGCGATATGATCCATGAGGACAGTATCGATGCGGTGGTTCAAAAAGCCGTCTACCTTGATGATATTGCCGGGGAGCACTTTGCCCTCTTTGACAATACGATCCTTCAATTCCTGCATATGACGGTTCTCCCTTCCAATGATTTGTAGGTGTTTCAAAGCGGGGAAAAAGAATACATCTATTATGTCGAATCCTGAAGGATTTTGCAATGGGTTTTCATTACAAAATAAAACATTTTTGTGTTTCGGATATGGTTAAAACAGGAAAATACAGCATGAGCCGCACCACAATGCTGCGGTGCGGCTCATAAACGGCTTATTTTGTTTCCAGCTTGTCAGCAGCGGCGTCCAGCCAAGAGCCCTGGAAGGATTCGATGCTGCCTGCGTCGGTCAAAGCGGCCAAAGCAGGGTCAATGGGCATCTCAGCCAGTACCTCAAGGTTGTGACGCTTGGCTGCGTCGGCAGTCTTGCCTTCGCCAAAGAGATGGATCTTCTTGCCGCAGTCGGGGCAGGCAACGTAGCTCATATTCTCCACGATGCCGACAATGGGCACATTCATCATTTCGGCCATCTTCACGGCCTTTTCCACCACCATGCTCACCAGCTCCTGAGGAGAGGCGACGATGATGATGCCGTCCAGGGGAATGGACTGGAACACGGAGAGGGATACATCGCCGGTTCCGGGAGGCATGTCCACAAAGAGATAGTCGCAGTGCCAGAGGACGTCGGTCCAGAACTGCTGCACCACGCCGGAGATGACGGGACCGCGCCAGATGACGGGATCGGTCTCGTTTTCCAGCAGCAGATTCACGCTCATGACCTGAATACCGGTGCGGGAATAGCGGGGATAGATACCGTCAGGGCTGCCCTCGGCGCGCTCGTGGACGCCGAAAGCCTTGGGGATGGAGGGGCCGGTGATATCGGCATCCAGCACGCCCACTTCGTAGCCGCGGCGGCGCATGATGGTGGCCAGCTGGCTGGTGACCATGGACTTGCCGACGCCGCCCTTGCCGGAAACGATGCCGTAGACCTTGCCGATGTGGGCCTTGGGGTTATGTGCCTTCAGAAGGGACTGGGGTTCAGTACGCTCGCCGCAGTTTTCGCTGCAGGTAGAGCAGTTGTGGGTACATTCGCTCATAGTGATGGTTCTCCTTATCTGTGATCTGTGCCGCAGGGCACAAGTATATACGCAAGGCTTATTTTATACCTGCCGGGGGGCGTTCGTCAACCGCTGAATGTGAACTTCCCTGTCCTCCGCAAAGAAGTCTGCCTCGCGGCTGTGGCAGGTGAAGAGAATGATCTGGCGGTTTGCGGCCTCTTCCTTCAGCCACCGCAGTGCGGCGCGGCAGCGCCGGTCATCAAAGTTTGCCAGCGCGTCGTCCAGCACAAGGGGGATCTTCTTTTCCCGGGGCAGCACCAGCTCGGAGATGGCAAGGCGGGCGGCAAGATACAGCTGATCGGTGGCACCGGCAGAGAGATAGGCAAGCTCTCTGTATTGGGGATCGCCGGCAGGGGTTGCAGAGAGGGAGAGGTCACGGTCCAGAACAACGGAGTCATAGGCGCCGTCTGTCAGGGCGGAGAAGATCTCGCCGGTCCTGCGGCCAAGGACAGGGGAGAAGCGCTGCTGCAGCTCGGCATGGGACTTTTCCAGTTCTTCCATGGAAAGGCGAATGGCGGCGTATTCCTGCTCCAGTGCTGCGATCTCGTTGCGCAGCTGCTGGGCTTCTGCTTCCAAAGCGGCTGGATCACCGGCAGAGGAAAGGCGGCCGGCCATCTGGTCCGTTTCAGAGCGCTGCTGGAGGAGCTGAGCTTCAATGTGGCGCAGCTCGTGCTCCACAACGTCAAGGCGGCGCAGGGGAGGGGCCATTTCGGGAGAAACGGGGGCCTTGCCATCCGTGTTCCCCTGCAGGAAGCTCAAACGCATCTGCGCCTCCTTGCAGGCAAGCTCCGCGTCAGCAAGCTCCTTGCGGCGCTGAGCGCAGCGGCGCAGCTCGTTGTCTGCCGTGGTGACGTCAAAAGCGCCGGGGGCAAAGCGGCGCACCTCCAGCAAGATGGCCTGCTCGTTGGAGGTGAAAGTGGCATGGAGGCTCTCCGCAGCGGCAGATTTGGCGTTGGAGTCTGCCTGTGCAGCTTCCAGTGTTTCCAAGAGCTTCACATAGTCTTCCGCCATGGCGGAAATTTCACCAGCGTCCGTGGTGCCAAAGCGCTTGGAAAGGAAAACATCACGGGCGGCCTTGGCCTCATGGCTGCGCACCATGCGGGAAACACCAAAGCCCACAGCAGTAAGACCCACAAAAACGGCCCAGGGCAGAACCTGCCAGATGCCGCCCAGAAACTCAGTGCGGGGTATCAGGAAGAAGGCTGTGCCAGCGCCAAAGGCGAGAAATGCAAAGAACACAGCGAGTTCCTTCCAGTGGGCGGTGGGAGCGTTGGAAGAGGCCGGCTCCCGCCGGGCCTGCTCGGCAGTAAGACCTGCAAAGGGGCTCTGGTTCACGGCCTCTTCGGCCCGGTAGAGGACTCTTGCAGCCTCGTCACGCTGGGAGCGGGCTTTTTCCACGCTCTTGCGCACGGTGCCAAGATTCACGATGGCGCCCCGAAGGCGGCCAATGGTATCGTTGGGAGGGATGCGGTCAGCTTCCATGGCGGTGCGGAGCTCTTCCAGACGGGCAGCAGCATAGCGCTCGGCTTCTTCCGCGTCTTTGGCAGAAAGCTGCTTTTTTAAGTTTTCCCAACGCTCATGGGTGCGCCGTTCTTCCAACAGCTCCTCACGCCGCTTTTCCAGAGCTTCTGTTTCTCTGCGGCTTTTTCCGTGGTTTTCGTCCAGCTGCCGGGCTTTGAGGATCTGCTGCTCCAGCGCGGCAAGCTGCTGTTCCAGGGCGGGGATCTGTCCGGTCTTGTTGTGCCGCCGGCGATTGAGCTGTTTTTTCAACTCCTCCATGGCTTCAGAGTAGGAAGAGCCGTCTTCACCGGTGGAGATCAGCTCGGCGATGCGCTTTTCCAGCTCCGTATTCTGGGAGAGGGCGAGACCGTCTTGCCGGATAAAGGCGCTTCGCTCATAAACCTCCCGGCTGACGCCCAGCAAAGTTTCGCCGCAGTTTTCTCCCGTCAGCTCCGGGAGGACAGTGCCGCTTTCCGCGTACATGGCGCGGAATTCTGCCATAGGCGCGCTGGGGCGCCGCGTGGCGCGGAGCAGGGAAAGCTCCTTTCCGTCTGCGCTGCAGTCGATCCGGCCCAGCATGGCAGTGCCGTTCCAGGGAGCGAAGCGATTTTTTTCAGCCAGAAAACCGGCTTTGTCCCGCTCCCGGCTGTTGATGCCGTAGAGCATGGCGCTGAGGAAAGCGCACCAGGTGGATTTTCCGGTTTCGTTGGGGGCTTCAATAATGTTCAGGCCGTCTTTCAGCTCCAGTGTCTGGCCCTGGAGCTTTCCGAAATTGGCACTCATACGATGGATCAGCAAATAGGATCACCTCTTTAGGGTAGTTGAAATTGAAGTCAGTATAACACAAAAGCGGCGTCCTGAAAAGACGCCGCTTTCCAATGTGTCAAAAAAGCCCCGCAGGGTTTGCCGCGTTGAGCGGCAAAGGGATATAATTATTTTCGGCCGCGGCGTGTACGTGGACGAAAATACTTCTCGCCCTGCAAACGTGCGAGCGCAGCGAGTGCGCTGCAGCAGGGTGTAAATCTTATTTGTCGAAAAAACCGCAGTTTTTTCGACAGTCTAAAAAGCGGCGTCCTGAAAAGACGCCACTTTCGCAGATTTTGCAAATGTACGCTCAGGCCCAGAACTCCGGGAACAGGATCTCGCTGAGAACTTTCAGACACAGCAGCACCAGCACAAAGGCCACTGTGGGCTTTACCAGCTTGCTGCCGTTTTTGATGGCCAGTGTGGAGCCGATGTTGGCGCCCACAATGCCGGCTGCTGCGCAGATCAGACCCACGCCAAGGCACACATAGCCTGAGCGGAGCACGGAAACGAGGCTTCCAAGGTTGGAAGAAAGGTTCAATACCTTCGTGCAGCCGGAGGCGTGCCGGACATCCATTTTAGCAAAACGGATAAAGGCGATCATCAGAAAGGTGCCGGTGCCGGGGCCATAATAGCCGTCATAAATGCCTACCACCAGAGCGGCGGCACACACCACAAGGAGCTGCTTTTGGCGGGAGATATCTCCCGGCTCATCAGGCCACTCTTTTCCCCGCAGGGTGATGAATGCAACAACAGGCAGAACGATCACCAGCGTGTACTTCAATATGATATCGGGTGTATGATGCTGCAGCCATACGCCGCAGGTAGAGCCCAGCAGAGCAAGGGCTACACCGGGCAGACAAAGTCCCCAGTCCACAAAACCGCCCTTGACGAAGCGGGCTGTGGAGAAGAGGGTGAAGATACTGGAGGAGACCTTGTTGGTTCCCAGCACATAGTAGGTGGGAAGACCGGAAAAGGCCATCAGATAGGTAGGAACGGAGATGATGCCGCCGCCGCCACCGATGGCGTCGATCAGCGCCGCAAGAAATACGCCGCAGCAGCAAAGAAGCACCACCCACAGCTCCAGACCGTTGACAGTGATCTCTGTCAGGGGAGCAAGAAGGGTATCGAGCATGAAAACACGCCTCCCGGAAGAATTGTTCCGCCCATTTTATCAGGAAATATGTAGAAATTCAATAGTGATGAAGGGAAAACTGCATTTTTCCCCGTAAAACCGGCCTCTGAAATTCGGGAAAATGCACAAAAGTTCTAAAAAGAGAAGAGGGTCAAAAAATAAAAATAGTGAGATATGTCAAAAGTTGGGCTGTTTTTTCGACAGGAGGTATCCTTGACGTTGAAAATTTCCGGAAGTATAATAGATGCAGTATAGGTATTACTATGACCTCATGTGCCGGGATGCCAGCCTGTGGGCGGCACCCTGAAAAAACAACAACAGGCAAAGGAGCAGGAAACCAACATGAAAAAAGAGTGCATCGCCATGCTTCTGGCCGGCGGACAGGGTTCAAGACTCTATGTTCTCACCGGTGAGATGGCAAAACCCGCGGTACCCTTCGGCGGCAAATACCGCATCATCGACTTCCCCCTTTCTAACTGCATCAACTCCGGTATTGACACGGTGGGCGTTCTGACCCAGTATCGTCCTCTGGAGCTTAACAGCTATATCGGTTCCGGCCAGCCCTGGGATCTGGACGGCTCTACCGGCGGCGTACATATCCTGCCTCCCTATCAGGGTGCCAAGGGCGGTTCCTGGTACAAGGGCACCGCAAACGCCATCTATCAGAATATCGGCTTTATCGACCTGTATGATCCCGAGTACGTTGTGATCCTTTCCGGCGACCACATCTATAAGATGGACTATTCCAAGATGGTGGCCCGCCACAAGGAAGCCAACGCAGCCTGCACCATTTCCGTTATGGAAGTGCCCTGGTCTGAGGCTTCCCGCTTCGGCATTATGGCTGTCGACGCTGACGACATGATCACCGAGTTTGCCGAAAAGCCCAAGGAGCCCAAGAGCAACCTTGCCTCTATGGGTATCTATGTCTTCGATTGGAAGGCTCTGCGCCAGTATCTCACCGATGATGAGGCTGATCCCGCTTCTGAAAACGACTTCGGCAAGAACATCATCCCCAACATGTTGAACGACGGTCAGCGCATGGCCGCTTACCGCTTCGAGGGCTACTGGAAGGACGTTGGCACTCTGGAGTCTTTGTGGGATGCCAACATGGATATGCTCTCTCCCGAGTCCGGCCTGGATTTGCTGGATGAGGAGTGGCCCATCTATGCACGCAGCGTTTCCGCAGCTCCCGCTTTCCTCAGCGCTGACTCTGCTGTGACCCACAGCGCAGTCAACCGCGGCAACGAGATCGAAGGCGTTGTTGAAAACTCTGTCCTTGGCCCCAACGTGATCGTTGGTAAGGGTGCAAAGGTCAGCTATTCTGTGCTGCTGCCCGGCACCAAGGTGGCCGACGGCGCCGTGGTGGAATACGCCATCCTGGGCGAGAATTGCTCTGTCGGCGCAAATAGCCGCATTGGCGGCACGCCCGACTCTGTGGATTATGACACCTGGGGCCTGACTGTTCTGGCACCCAACTGCGAGGTGGCCGCAGAGCAGACGGTTCGTCCCGGCATTATGCTGGACCGCAGCGGCAAGGAGGTAAGCAAGAAATGAAAGGTCTTCACGGAATCATCTTCTCCTACGAGAGACGCAACGATCTGAGAGAGCTGGGCGAGATCCGCTCCAGCGCCTCTGTCCCTGTGGGCGGCCGCTATCGTGCGGTGGATTTTGCCCTGTCCAACCTGATGAACGCCGGCGCCACCGATGTGGGCGTTGTGCTCCACGGTCAGTATCAGTCTTTGCTGGATCATCTGGGCTCCGGTAAGGACTGGGATCTCAGCCGCAAGCATGGCGGTCTGAAGATTCTGCCTCCCTTCAACTATCAGAAGGATTGGGGCACCCTGCCCTTCCGCGGCAAGATGGAAGCGCTGCAGGGCGTCCGTTCCTACCTCGACACCATCCGCCAGGACTATGTGGCTTTGATGGACGGCGATCTGGTGGCAAACCTCCCCCTCAAGGAGATTTATGAAAAGCACATTGCCTCCGGTGCCGACATCACCGTGGTCTGCGGCAATGACAGCTTCCGCACCGACAACGGCAGCTATTTTGAAAAGGACGCCGAGAACCGCGTGACCGACGTTCTCTATCAGATCAGCACCCCCAGAGGCTATCGCGGTCTGGATGTTTACATCATCTCCACCGAGCTGCTCAAGAAGCTGGTGGATGAGTGCAATGCCAAGGACCTCTTCTCCTTCCGCCGTGACGTTCTTCGCGCCAAGAAGGATACGCTGGATCTGCGTGTCTACATTTGGGAGGGCTTCGCCGCTCAGATCCACTCCGTGCAGGAGTATTATGACCGCTCTATGCAGCTGCTGGACCCCGCCATCCGCCGCGATCTGTTCCGCCCCGAGCGCCCCATCCGCGCCAAGGCGGTGGATAAGTCCTCCACCTATATCGGCGCTGACGGTCAGTGCCTGAACTCTCTGGTGGCCGATGGTTGCCGCGTTGAGGGCCGCGTGGAGAACTCCATCCTGTTCCCCGGCGCTGTGGTGGAAAAGGGGGCCGTGGTGCGCAACTGCATCCTCTTTAAGGAGGTCACCGTCCACGCCGGTGCCAACCTTGCACACATCATTGCAGACAAGTATGTGGAGATCATGGAAGATCGTACTCTGATGGGTCACGCAACTTATCCGATTGTGCTTGCAAAAGGCAGTAAGATTTGATATAATTTAGGGGGAGTTCGCTCCCCCTAAACCTTTACCTGGAGAGAAAAAGTTCTGAAATCCGGGAAATTATCTTTATAGTGACCTCTGCGGCGGGGAATTTTACCATTTTCCCGCCGTGTTCCCCTGCATATTTTTTAAAATCAGATTCTATACATAAGGAGTACAATTTATGAAGATCTTGTACGCAACCAGCGAAGCAGTACCTTTTTGCAAAACCGGCGGCCTGGCTGACGTTGCCGGCTCTCTGCCTCCCGCCCTTGCCGGCGAGAAGGCAGAAGTCGCCGTCATCATGCCTCTCTACACCCGTGTCCGCGAGAAGTTCGGCGATCAGCTCCAGTTTGTCTGCTATGACTTTGTGGATCTGGCCTGGCGCCACTGCTACTGCGGCCTCTTCTCCTGCGAGAAGGACGGCGTGACCTGGTACTTCATCGACAACGAGCAGTATTTCAACCGCCCCGACCTCTACGGCTATGACGATGACAGCGAGCGTTTTGCCTTCTTCTCCCGTGCTGTGGTGCGTATGCTCCAGCATATGAAGTTCTGGCCCGACGTGATCCACTGCAACGACTGGCAGACTGCCCTTATCCCCATCTATCTGGCTGATGACGGTGTTCGTGAGGAGAAGTTCCGCTCCATCAGAACTGCTCTCTCCGTTCACAACGTGGAGTATCAGGGCCGCACCGGCCGCGACAGTCTGGAGTATATCTTTGGCCTGCCCTCCGGTTGGGCTGAGGATGGCACCATCATGATGGATGGCGATGTGAACCTCCTCAAGGGCGCCCTGCTCTGCGCTGACGCCATCAACGCAGTGTCTCCTACCTACGCCAGCGAGCTCAAGCAGGCTTACTTCGCCCATCGTCTCGAGGGCATCATGAGCCAGTGCGACTATAAGCTCAGCGGTGTGCTCAACGGTATCGACATGGTCCGCTATGATCCCGCCGCCGACAAGGCCATCGCCGCCAACTACTCTCTTGCCGATATGAGTGGCAAGGCAGAGTGCAAGCTGGCCCTGCAGCGCGAGATGGGACTGAATGAGGAAGCTGAGACCCCCATCATTGCTCTGGTCAGCCGTCTGGTTTCCCATAAGGGTTTGGACTTGATTTGTGAGGTGCTTCATGATATTATGAAGCTTCCTGTGCAGGTCGTGGTCCTCGGCAAGGGTGACAAGCGCTTTGAGGAGTTCTTTGCATGGGCTGCAGAGCAGTATCCCGGCCGTCTGGGTGTGCGCCTTGACTATAACGAAGCCCTGTCCATGGCCATCTACTCTGGCGCCGATCTGTTCCTGATGCCCTCCAAGAGTGAGCCCTGCGGCCTGAGCCAGATGATCGCTATGCGCTACGGCACTGTACCCATTGTCCGCGAGACCGGCGGCTTGAAGGATACCGTCCACGCTTACCAGTCCTGGAACGACAGCGGCAACGGCTTCAGCTTTGCTGAGTACAACGCCTATGATATGCTCCATGTCATCGGCGAGGCCGTGGAGCTGTACATGAATGAGAAGGAAGCTTTTGCCCGCCTGCGCCAGCGTGCCATGGAAGGCGATTTCAGCTGGGCCAAGAGCGCCAGAGAGTATCTGAACATCTACTGCACCATCACCGGTCTGCCCATGCCCGGTGCAGAGGCTGCTGTTGAGGCTGCTGTGACCGAGGAGGCTCCCGCTGCTGAGGAAGCTCCCAAGAAGCGTGTCCGCAAGACCACCAAGAAGGCCGCTGAGGAGACTGCCGGCGAAGAAAAGCCCAAGCGCACCCGTAAGGTCAAGAAGGCCGATGAGGCCGCTGCTGAGGCCGTTGTGACTGAGGAGAAGCCCAAGCGCACCCGCAAGTCCAAGAAGGTCGAGGAAGCCGCTGTTGAGGCTGCTGTGACTGAGGAGGCTCCTGCTGCTGAGGAAGCGCCCAAGAAGCGTGTCCGTAAGACTACCAAGAAGGCCGCTGAGGAAACTGCCGGCGAAGAGAAGCCCAAGCGCACCCGCAAGACCAAGAAGACTGAGGAGACCCCTGTTGTGGCTGAAGAGCCCAAGGCAGAGGAATAATAAAAAGAGAGAAAACCATGAAGAAAGGACGCCGCTGTGTGTAGCGCCGCGGCGGAACAGAGGATTCCCATGACACCTTATACCACCAAATCTATGGAAGAAGCCCTGGTCGCAAAGCTGATGCTCAGCTTCGGCAAGACCCCCGAGGAGGCTACCGATCAGGAGATGATGAAGGCCAGCGCTCTCGTGCTGCGTGATGTGATGGCCATGCGCTCCGTGCGCACCAACATGGACACCCGCCGCAACCAGAAAAAGCAGGTCCACTACCTGTCTCTGGAGTTCCTCATGGGCCGGAGCCTGATGAAGAACGCCTACAACCTGGATGTGCTGCCCCAGCTGAAGGAAGCTCTGGATAATCTGGGCTTCAAGGCCGGCGATATCTTTGAGATCGAGCCCGACGCGGGCCTTGGCAACGGCGGCCTTGGCCGTCTGGCTGCCTGCTATCTGGACTCTATGACGACTTTGGAGATCCCCGCTACCGGCTATTCCATCTGCTATGAGCTGGGTATCTTCAAGCAGAAGATCGTAGAAGGCCAGCAGGTGGAGCTGCCCGACAACTGGAAGGATCTGGGCGCCGCATGGCTGCTGCCCAAGCCCGATGAGGTGCAGGAGGTCCGTTTCGGCGGTACCATCCGCCAGTTCTGGAACGACGGCCATCACCACATCGTCAACGAGAACGCCACCGTTGTGCAGGCAATTCCCTGCGACATGGTGGTTGCCGGCTACGATACCGAGCACGTGAACACCCTGCGTTTGTGGGATGCCCGTGCCGTCAAGCCTGTGGATATGGCACTGTTCTCCCGGGGCGAGTATCTGCGCGCTTCCGAGGATGAGGCTATGGCTGAGACCATTGCCAAGATCCTTTATCCCGAGGATAACCACTACGAAGGTAAGTCTCTGCGTCTTAAGCAGCAGTACTTCTTCGTGTCTGCCACCATCCAGTCCATCGCTACCAAGCACCTCAACACCTACGGCACGCTGAAGAACTTCCACGAGAAGAACGTCATCCAGATCAACGACACCCACCCCGCACTGGTGGTGCCTGAGCTGATGCGTATCTTCATCGATGAGGCTGGTATGAGCTGGGATGAGGCATGGGAGATCACCACCCAGTCTGTGGCTTATACCAACCACACCGTTCTGGCCGAGGCTCTGGAGCGCTGGCCCCAGACTCTGATGGAGAGCCTGCTGCCCCGCGTGTGGCAGATCGTTCAGGAGATCTCCAGCCGTTGGCAGCGCAAGATCCAGGAGTTCTACCACGACGAGGAGAAGACTGCCAAGATGGCCATCATCTGGGGCGGCGAGGTTCGTATGGCAAACCTCTGCATCGCCGGCGGTATGGCCGTGAATGGTGTTTCCGCCCTCCACTCCGAGATCCTGCGCAAGGATGTCTTTAAGGAAGCCTGCGGCATGGAGCCCTGGAAGTTCCAGAACGTCACCAACGGCATCGACCATCGCCGCTGGCTCAGCGAGATCAACCCCGGTCTCGACAGCCTCATCTGCGAGCTCACCGGCGGCAAGGACTATCTCTCCAAGCCCATGACGCTGCAGAAGCTGGACGCCTATGCTGATGATGCCGCCGTGCTGGAGCGTCTGGCAGCCATCAAGCGCCAGAACAAGGAGGATTTTGCCCGCTATGCCAAGAAGACCCAGGGTGTGGTGCTGAATCCCGATTCCATCTTCAATGTGCAGGTCAAGCGCCTCCACGAGTATAAGCGCCAGCTGCTGAACGTGCTGAACATCATCTCCCTGTATCAGGAGCTGCAGGAGAACCCCAACGCCATTGTTCAGCCCCAGACCTTCCTCTTCGGCGCCAAGGCTGCTCCCGGCTACGCCGTTGCAAAGCGCATCATCCGCCTCATTAACTCTTTGGCGGATCAGATCGCCAAGGACCCCATCTGCAAGGATAAGCTGCAGGTGGTCTTCTTGGAGAACTACCGCGTGTCTCTGGCTGAGCGTCTGATGCCCGCCAGCGAGGTCTCTCAGCAGATCTCCACCGCAGGTAAGGAAGCCAGCGGTACCGGCAACATGAAGTTCATGATGAACGGTGCCCTCACCATCGGCACTCTGGACGGCGCAAATGTCGAGATGCATGAGGTGTTGGGTGATGAGAACATGTTCCTCTTTGGTCTCCATGCCGATGAGGTGGTGGATATGAAGCACGCCGGCTATGCCCCCCAGATCATGTATAACCGTGACGAGAAGCTGCGCCGCTGCCTGGATGCTCTGCGCACCGGCTTTGGCGACGGTGTGAGCTATGAGGATCTCTATCAGCGCCTGCTCTTTGGCGCCGGCGGCAGCGCTGCCGACGAGTATATGCTGCTGGCTGACTACGGTTCTTACCGCAAGGCAAGCCGCCGTATGGAGGAGACCTATGCCGATCCCACCCAGTGGAACCGCATGAGTCTGCATAACATTGCCCGCAGCGGTATCTTCGCTGCTGACCGCTCTGTTGCTGAGTACGCAGATAATATCTGGCACGCTGAGCACCGCTAAAAGAAAATGGCAGGCCCCGCCGCAATTTTGCGGCGGGGCCTTTCTGCAAAGAAATAGAAACACTGTGATGCTTGCTTTTGCATTTGGGGAATGATATAATGCAAGAGCGAAAAATAATCGCGGAGATACTCTTATTTCATTCAAGGAGGATACAAAAATGGGCAACAACAAGTATGCCGGCACCAAGACCGAAAAGAACCTGTGGGAGGCTTTTGCCGGTGAGTCTCAGGCTCGCAATAAGTACACCTACTTTGCTTCCGTCGCCAAGAAGGCCGGCTATGAGCAGATCGCTGCTTTGTTCCTGAAGACTGCTGACAACGAGAAGGAGCACGCTAAGCTCTGGTTCAAGGCTCTGGGTGAGCTGGGCGATACCGCCGAGAATCTGCAGCATGCTGCTGAGGGTGAGAACTATGAGTGGACCGATATGTATGATCGCATGGCTCAGGAAGCTGACGAGGAGGGGTTCCACGATCTGGCAGAGCAGTTCCGCGGTGTTGCTGCCATTGAGAAGTCTCATGAGGAGCGCTATCGTGCCCTGCTGAATAATGTGGAGACCAAGGCCGTGTTTGAGAAGGCCGGTGTCGTTATGTGGGAATGCCGCAACTGCGGTCACCTCGTCATGGGCACTGCTGCTCCCGTTGTTTGCCCCGTGTGCAAGCATCCTCAGGCGCATTTTGAGATCCACGCCACCAACTATTGATACAAACCCATTCCCGGGAAAAATAAAACGGACAGGATCTCCTGTCCGTTTTTTTAACGTTCTTTACTCAGACCAAGCAGATAATCTGTGCTGACGCCGTAATACTTGCTCAGCGTAATGAGATGATGGATAGGCAGCTCATTCGCTCCGCGCTCGTATCTTGCGTACATCGTCTGGGAAGTTCCCAGAACTTCGGCGATCTGCGTTTGCGTCTTGTCGGCGTCCTCCCGCAAATCACGCAAAATTCGCACATAGGCCATCTCGTCCATGTGTGGCACCTCCGTTAGGCTAACATTACTTGAGAACAATTTACCATAAAAATATGCCATTTTTCTATGAACAATAAATAATTTTACTGCAATTTCTTTCAAAATCCAGAGGAAATTTGTGGAATAATATTTGCTTGGTAAAGATGTTTTCTTTTTTTGCCTCTGGTAGATAAAATTTGTAGGGAGAGAGGGAGCGGGAGGCACAACGGGCTGTAAATCACAGAAAAGTAAGGCGTACAAAAAAATGTACTTGAAATTTCTGAATTTATCCTGTATAATAACATAGACATTTCGCCGGTGTGATGGAATGGTAGACGTGACGGACTCAAAATCCGTTGGTGGCGACACCGTGTGGGTTCGAGTCCCACCACCGGCACCAAATACGAACTCCTTGAAATTGCTGAGATTTCAGGGAGTTCTTTGATTTTCAGCGGTTTCCCGGGATGTTCCGGGAAAGCTGTGGCGGCAAAACGACAACTTTTTGAGCGAATTGAAAGCGGCAAATTACACGGAAATGCTAACTAAAATGCTAACTGAATAGGGGAGGGAACTGCCCGGAATGGGAGCGTTCTTTTCTTCACCCGTTTGGATTGTGGTGTTGGTATTATCTTACCAAATAGTGGGCTTACATAGCAACAGAAAAAAGAAAGTCCGAGTGCATTTCATTGCACTCGGACTTTCTCATAATTATCCATTCCACCTACTTCTGGTAGCTCTCACATCAATGTGGGTAAAAGTCCCATAGATCCCGATGCCGCCGGTGCCCGGCAGCAGGGTCTCAGCGTAGGCTGCCACGCGGCTGGGAGATACACCCCGGATGGAGATATCCGCAGCAAGGCCGAATCTGTGCTGGCTTTCTTTGGCCGCATTTTTAGTCTTGCTGTTCTTGTAGTCGGTGCGGTAGCCGGAATTGATGGTGATCGGCTTGCCGAAGTGATCGCGGATCTTCTGCAGCACCTCCACCAGCTCCTGAGAGATAAAGATGGTGTCGCTGCCGTCACTGCAGCGAAACTCCCGCACTTTGAAATGCTTGGTGATCTGCTCGTTGCCGTTTCTGGCAAGGGAGTAGACTCTGACTGTTGCTCCGTTCATTCATAGCTCCTTTCTGTGCCCTATTCGGGCACATCCTCGGAGGGACCCGGCTGGGCCCCTCCTTTGCTTTTGCCCCAGATGGCGCCGTCGTTGTGCTCCAGGGCGTTTTCCAGCACCTTGCACAGCAGCGTGCCGATGATGACGTTGATGGCCGTTTCGCTCACCGTCTCCAGCGGGAAGGGCTGTCCCAGCGCGACGGTGGCATATGTAGCCAGGGCGAAGGACCAGTTGACCCACCAGAGGGCGGAGATCTGCGTGGTGACAAAGAGAAACCGCGTGATGGATCGGATGGTCAGCAGCTGCCGCAGCTTACGCATTGGCGTCTTCCTGCAGATCCGCTGCGTGCTGCTTGGCCTGGGTGGCCAGCCATGCGCCGGTGGCGTTGAGCTTGTCCACGATCTGGTCGATCATGCCTTCCAGCCAGCGGCCCACGTGGATGCCGGCAGCCTTGAGCTGGGCGATCACCAACGCCTTCTTGGCCTCGCCCATGCCGCTGCCCTGTACGGCCTGCTCGGCTGCGTTGACCAGCTGGGTGGTATACTGCAGAATGGCGGCGCGGTTGCTCTTGAGGATCAGGGCCGCGAGAAAGCAGCCAAGGGCCAAAACGGCCAGCTCCAGATATTCCAAAATTTCCATATGTGCTCCTTTCCGCTCACTGATCGTGAGCCTTTTGATTAAGATATTTGTCGATCTTGTTGATGGCCTCGGTGACAGGGCCGTTACAGCCCTGCTCCCGGAGACCCTTGAGGCAGGCCAGAATGCCGTATGTAAGGAGGGTCTGCTCCTCATTGATGCTGTGCATATCAGCAGCGAGTTCAGCCTTGAGGGCCTTAACATCGGCGTTGTGCTGCTGCTTAAGGGCCTCGATATCGGTGATCTGCTTGTCCTGCTTATCAAACCACCGGACGCCCTTGGCAAAGCGCTCGATCAGGAGAACTACTGCCGTGACGACTGAGCCAAAGGTAATGATCCCCTGCAGCGTGATCTCGATCTGCATCGGAATCAACCTCCCTCCTCCGGCCACTGGGTCCGGATATCTGCCTTGGCCTTTGCGATCAGCGCCGTCAGCGCCGCGGTCTTATCCTCCGCGCCCTCGGCGGCGTAATAGGCCCACTGCTGCGCCGCCTGCGTGACAGTCAGCATATTGCCGTCCCACTCGATGACATGGGCGGTGTTATAGGCCAGCTCCCGCTGCTGTGCGGCCGTCAGCTCCGGCGCGGGCGTGGGTTCCTGCGGCTCAGGCTCGGCCACCACGGGCGGCTCTGCTTCCGTCCAGACCTGTACGATCTTACCCTCCTGCTCGGCCCAGGAAGGCTCGTAATAGCCCTCCTCGGGCGGGGCAGTCTCCACCACAGGGAGATAGCCAAACTTGCGGTAGACCTCCTCTGTGGGATTGTAGTGCTTGAAGATGGGGCCCAGCAGCGGGTTGGGTGCGGGGACGAGATGACCGTCCACCAGTTTTCCGTATTTCATGGGTTTGTCCTCCTTTTACGAGTGCGTTACGGGTGTTACGGTGATGGGTACGCCCTTCAGAGTGCCTCCGGTTTGCATGATGTGGCCTGTGCCGGGCGGCTGGATCAGCGGTGCAGGATCTGTCTGGAATGGGATGGGTTCTTCCAGTGCGTACCAACAGGTGACAGGCGTTCCGGCTGCGTGTTGGGTAGTCACCCAGGCTTTAAAGGTTTCCAAATCCGGGAAGGCGGTTTTGGAAACATAGAAGTAGATCATCTTGTTGGCTACGCCTCCAACAACACCCGCTGTCTCTGCATACCAGTTCCCCGGCTTTCGGGGCAGATGTGTGCAAAAGGTTGGCAGATTATTTTGGTTGTTGACAAATGCGGGATGGGAAATAGCGTAAAACGCATTGTAGTGCTCCGTGCCGTACCCGGCGGAAAAATTCCAATTTTCCGTCCCATCAAAAGACTGAACACCAACTCTCCGCACACCCATGCCCGTCTGCGGATTCCATTCGTCCCGGATATCCGTGCCGGGGATGGCGAGGAGTTCGGGGGCAACGGCTGTGCCGCCATCGAAGTAGGGGGTATATGGAGTGACGGTGGTGCCTTCCTCGATCTGCAATGATACCAGTGTAAATTTGCCACTGGTGGCAGACGTACATTCAACTTGCCTAACAGTCTTGTTTGCACCGCTGGTCATAGTGCGCTGTCCGTTTATTATTTCCGTATTCGGAAAACCGGACAAGGTTCCATCTGTGTACCTAAAACGCATATACATGATGGCATCTGAATCATTCGGAATGACGGCATCGAATGTTATTGTATATTGCGTATTCTCCTTATAGCGAACGGTTTCCTGTGCTGCAATCAAGACGTTTTTTTTTCCAACCCAGAACTCGGCAGCGTTATACTCGTCATAATCCAAATTGACCAGATTCTTCCCCCGGCTCACCACCGTTGTCCCCACGCTGAACTCCGGCATCACAGGTGCATCCGGGGACGGTGTGCCGTCCTGCACCGCCTTGCCGCCGATCTGCACTTCCGGGATCACGCAGCGCACGCCCTTATCCCAGCTCGCAGCGCCCTCACCCTCGATGGTGGGCTTTTTGTACTGCGCCACCATGGCGTCAAACGTCGGCTTATTCATCGGCTACCCACACCCCCAGAATACCGCCGCCCATCAGCGGGACGAAGCTCAGCCAGTAGCTCACGCCGGGGGTAAACACCGGCTCCACCACAGACCACTTGACGCTGGCGGGAATGGCCACGGTGATGGTGTCGCCCGCCGTGAACTGCATCGCCCAGATGGAGGACTTGCCATCCTCTGCCGGTGTGAAGCCCTCAATGGTCAGCGCCGTCACGGCATCCGCACAGCGATACTCTACGTTGTTATCCATCGTGAGGCTCACGGCAGCGCCGGAGATAGCCACCACGTTGGGGAGGTTATCTTTGCCGGGCGAACCGGCGGGACCGGCAGGGCCCTGTTCGCCGTCTTTGCCGGGTGCGCCGTCTGCACCCGCAGGACCCGGCTGACCATCCGCGCCATCCTTGCCGTCTTTACCCGGCTCACCCTTGAACTCCCCGGAAGCCTTGGCCTGCGCCAGTGCGGTGTTGACGCCATTTTGCAGCTCGCTCTGCGACAGCGCGTCCACGTCGGAGGCTGTGAGCGTTACCTTACCGGTTTGGCCATTGACGGTGGTAACGACTTCGGTGCCGGCCTCCGAAAAGTCCATGCTGCCGTCAGGGCCGATCATCACAGTTATCGTGAGGATGGTGCTGTCGGCGATCAGGGTCGTACCGAATACAACATAGCCGCTGTCAAAGTCTCCTCCGACAGGCCACATTGTAAGGGCTGTGCTGTCATCGAACGGGAAAAGAAACATGGCATTGCCGCCCTTTTCCAGCACATGCTCATAGATCTCCAGCGCCGTGTGGCTGGCCTTGCTGTTGCTCTCGGGCGTCACGATCAGCATGGGCGCGCTCCCCTCCGGCAGGGGCAGCTCGCTCTCGGCGTATGTACCCGACGCCGCGTCCCAGAGCAGCCAGCAGCCGTTTTCTCCGGGGATGGGCGGATGGGCGCTGAGGGAGAGCATGCGCCGCTCCAGCTCGGTAAACTCCGTGGGGATGGTGGGCCACTTGGCGTTGCCGGACAGGCTCTCCGGAACGTACAGATGGACGATATTCGTATGCTTTACGAGTTCGCCCTGTGTGCCCCGGAGCTGGAAGGCGTAATAACCATGGAACGACAGATGCTCCTCGGTCAGAGTGCATCCATTGTCGGCGTCCAGAGGGATAATATCCAGAGCGCCGTTACACTGCACGATCATATCCCACACCCAGCCGTCCGGGAGAGTGCCGGTGATATCGACCCGGGCAGTCAGATTGTCGTGCTGCCGCGCAACGGGAGTGTTATCACCGGTGAGAATCCAATTGTCGAATTTCAGCATCAGATCAACTCCTTACTCGATAGGGATGGGGTCTGTGGCCTCATACCAGATCCCGCCGTATTCGTTGAAAATGTGATGGTCTGCCCAGATAAAATCCTGCTGACCGGGGGTGATGTAGACCTGTGTGCCGCTGCTTGCAGCCCGGTAAAGGGTCTCCCGGTTATCCGCAGAGGTGCGGTACTGCTGATATTTGCAGATATCCCCGGTGATGATCTGGAACTCGCCTGCATTGTCGCTGTAAATATAGCGGAAGGGACGGTTGGAAACCACCGTGTCGTAATAATAGGCGGCGCCCCGGTCCGCGCCGAAGACGATGGAGTAAGGATACGCGGCCCTATCCCACGCGGGCATAACCGGCAGCGGCACTCCATGATAATCGTAAGTCACATCATCGGTAACATCGGGCCACACTTTGCCTCTGCGGTACAGATACAAAGCGCTTCGAGTGCAGCTGACCGTGTGATTCAAGAAATTACCACCGCTGCTTTCCTTCGAGGTAAAGTCGTGACACGTCCACTGCCCTGCGTACTCGCCGGTCGTATGCCAACTCAACCGCCACCAGCCAAGGGCTTTAAATTCCGTAGTTTCCGGATCGTAGCTTGTGATTTTGAAGCCGTTGAAGTACCCCAGCAACTCCGGCTCGCTCCCTGCCAACGCCACGGCCCCGTTCGCATCCAGGAGATCCTCGCTGGCCCAAAGTGCAGAAGTTGTCTCATAAAAGTCCTCCCCTGCCTCCGGCTCCGTCCACCGGGCATAAGCGCTGTCTCTGCGGGGGACGGAGATAAGATAGGCCCCGTCCACTTTCACATTGCTATTGCCGCTGGAGGTGGTGTAGGGCCTGTTCTGGCACAAAACCAGCCTGTACTCCGTAAGGCCCTTAACGACCACAGCGTAAGGGTAGCTGTCCCTGTCCCACCACGCGGGAGGGGCAGGGAGAGCCTGTGTGCCGTACTTACAGACAGGCTCACCCGGACTCAAAAATCCATAGGTGACATTTCCGCTGTTGTCTACCAGAATCAGGACATCCACCTCTTCGTCTGATTCGGTCAGGCTTTTGTACTGCTCCTTTGCGTCCTCGATGCTGCCGGGATCGGGATGGTTGGAATCCACACTCACGAAGTCCTCCGGCACCTCCGCAGTCGGTTTGGGCTGCATCGTGCCGGTGACGCCCATAATGGTGATGCCCGCCCTGATATTCAGCGGCGTCAAATTCGCTCTGCCTTTATTGAGAAAATCCACCATTTCGGGCGGGGTGTATGTGGTGGGGTTTCCGTGCATACCCCGGATCTCATCTGCAATACCGTGGTAATGCGTATCATCGGTTTTGACAAATGCCATCAGTAACTCACCTCGTCTCCGTTGGGCAGGGAATTGATGACATATTCTGCAATCTTCTCCGCTGTTACCTTAACAGCAGAGCCGTCCTGCTCGGCCACAAACAAGTCGGTCTTGGTAATTGCAGCTGCTTCGGCAAGATCGGTGATCCGTTTATCTTCCATTCGGTTTCCTCCTGTCATCCAATTTTTGTGCCATTGATATAGACGCCGTCGCTCAGCACCTTAAAATCGGTGCTGCCCACTACGATATGGGCGGAGTTGCCTGTAGCATAGATTTTCGTGGTACCGGCCTGCAGGCGGACGCCGCCATTGGTCACAATAACGTAATTATCGCCCTCCTCCAGCGTTTCTCCGTTGGACAAGGCTACACCCTCAGTCACATTGCCGAGCGCGTCCAGGCCCTCCGCGTAGCCCATAAAGCCGGTTCCTGTAAAGTCATCCGCAGAGCCATATCCAACCTGAAACGCCCCCAGCGCCCGGATGTCGTTGCCAGTGATGATGGGAGAGCGAATTTCCGTCTTGGAAATGTAGGTGCTTTTGATATAGCTTGGAACGTCTGCATCGGAACCATCCTCGCCCCGGAACTGGTACGCCTCGCCCCACATTTTACCGCCATCGTAGCTGTCCCGGCGGTACAGGTCATCAGGTGTCATCTTATCGTGCCAGCCGGTCTCTCCGTCCTCAGAAAACTGAGACTGGTAGGGGCTGCTGTTACCCCAGGAGATCGTGCCGGACATGACTACGTTGCCCTGTTCATCCACAAGGAACTGGTCGTTGATATTGATGCTGCCCCCGGTGACATTGACATCTCCGTAAAAGCGATATCTGCCGGCAGCAGCGTCAAAGTAGATGGCGGGATTGCCCTCTGCATCATAAAAGGCCAGAGTGTCACTGTTGAGCAGTGCGCGGTTTTGCTCCGTACCGTCTGCAGCAGTCCGGACGATACGAATGCCGTGCTTCCGGTCGATGGTAGTGCCGTGGTAGGTTTTGCCGAGAGACACCTTGCGACCGAGCTTGCGTTCCATGGGCGAGGTATAGGGACACTCGTGATCGATTTCCTCATCCGCAGGGGCGCCAATGTCAGCGGCACACATAGCATCAAAGGTGGTGTCAATGGACGCCAGCACGCTGCAGACACCACCCACATACACAGCATCGCCCAGCTCTGCCGCGGGGTCCAGAATCGCCCCTGTGGCCGTAAAAGGGCGGTAAGCATAGCCGGCGACTGCTGAAAGCATATCGTCCGCCATCTGCTGGGTAGCCCAGGGACACTCCGCCTCCAACACGCGGCCAGTCTCATCCCCAGACCGAAATGCGTTTTCGTCGTCATACCACAGGAGTACACCGGTATAAGGAGCAAACGCTGGAGCAGTCTCCAGAGTCATGGCTTTTTTGCCGAGATCAATACAGTCAGACAATGATCCTTACACCTCCAAATGTGATGGGATGGCCGTCCTCCGTGACCAGATATCCGCCCGGTCCGTGATCGACAGCGGGGTTATACAGTGGCACCAGCCGCAGCGCTCCGGCGTCGGTAATGACAAAATTACCGGCGTGGGCCGCCGCGATGTAACCAAGGATCTCCCGCATGGTGAGATCGTTGGGGTAGCCTACGGTATAGGCAGGATTGATGACGGTGCGCGGATCTACAGGAACGCCCATGCGGGAAGCGATATCTGCCACCACATCCGGCATCGGCCGCGGCCACTCGCCGGCATCGCCCTCCTGCAGGTAAGGTTCCTCTGATTTGAGCATAGCGTCGTAGCAATGCAGTCGCAAAAGGCCAAGGCTCCTGATGGGAGGCCTGGTGTCGATGTAAAAGGTCCCTTTCGGGAGCCACTCGCTCTCAGCTGTATTGGTGCCGGTGAGGGGATCCCGTAGGACAATGCGGGTTTCCAGCCGGATCTCCGCCATTCTGGGGATCGTTCCCTTGGGGCGCACCATGATGTCCAGCTGCCGGGCGACGCAGCCGCCGACAGTGGGCGTGCCCTTGGGGTAAAGACCGCCGGTCACCAGAGGCGGCTGCTCGATGAGTGTCTGGGGTGTTTCCGCCTTGATGACGATATCCGCCCCGCTGTATTCCACGCCGGCGATAAAGGCCCGGTGCTCCTTCAGGTGCCGGGGATCAGCCAGAATGGATTTATAAAGATCTGTCGTTGCCTGCACGCGCTCACCTCCTTACAGCTGGTTGAATGTCAGCGTGACGCCGGTGATCCAGTCTGCCCGGGGCGTGCTCATCTTGAGTTCCTCGGGGATGGTTTCCGGCATCATGGTCTCTGTGACCGTCTTGCCAAGGTCAAAGCTGTGGTACTCCACCGTCAGGGGAGCCGCCATGAGCAGCGCCGCAAGCTCAGCTGCATCAGCTGCAGGGAGATCGTTGATCCGGACGCGCAAGCCGCCTTTCCAGCGGGCCACAATGTAGTGATCCGTCTGCTGGATGTCGGTATATTTGCCGGCGTAGACCGGCGTGCGAAATGTCGTGTAGCCGCGCTTGTGGCAAAAGCGGGATGCATCCGTACCATTAAGTTTCAGGGGAAATTTCGTCATGTTCCGGTGGCCCTCCTCTGCTGCATCTGATAGGTGGTGGTTTCCTCGCCCACGATCCGCCCGTTAAGGACGACCCGGACGGGGATCGTGACCGTTTGCGGGGCTTCTGCGGGCGTTTCGTAGGTGCGGGGTGCTGCTCCATGGGCGGCAACCTCCAGTGCGCTCACGGCGCGGCTGAGGGTGTCCAGCGCGGAGTTTTCCGTGGCCGTCATAACGCGCTCACCATAGTGCAGCTCTGCCGTGTAGCCGTCGAAGGGGACGAAATCAAGGCCTGCAGCATGGCTGCCGTTTACGGCTACGCCACTGACACCGGCGTTAAAGCCGGAAAGCATGGTGTCCTTCAGCTCCGGTGCTTTGAGCTTATCGATAGCCTTGGTGATCCAGGTCACAAGGCCCTCTGCGGCATCTGCTGCAATCTCGATGCCAGCAGCCAGAGTGTTGCGGAGGAAATCTGCCACAGGCGCCAGAGCGGTGCCCAGCTTGCCCCAGGCAGCTTCCAGGCGAGCTTCTGACTCGTTGGCCTCGATGATTTCCTCGTTGACATTGCGCCACTCCTCGCCAAGAGGGATCAAGCCCTGCGTCTTGAGGTAATCCATCATCAACTGAGTCTTTTCGCTCTGCGTCTCGCACTCACTCAGCGCCAGATTAAAGAAATCCTCAGAGGTGGTGGCGTCCTGTACGGCCTCATTCCACGCCTTGTTGGCCTCGGTGTCCTCCTTCAGCTGCACGCCGAAGGTCTGCAGATCGTCACCGGCCCAGTTGAGCACATCCGCGAAGGTGCCGGTGACCTCGCCGGAGCGAATCGTCTCGTTGATGCTTTCGGCGAGGCCATCGATGGGAATGGAATCACCGTATTTGCTCCAGGCGCCGGTGCAGCCGTCAATAATCTGGATGAGATCCTTCTGGCTGAGGCCGATGGCTTGCAGATTGGCCACGGTGGTGGCTGCCGTCTGGGTGTCGCCCAGCACGCCGTAGAGCCGCAGGAAAGCCTCCTCCGTCTGCTCCGCCGTGTAACCGGCAGCCTCGCTGGATACCTGCAGACTGCCCATAATCGTCCGGTACTCGCGGGTGGATTCCTCCAGCTCCATGATCTCGCCAGAGATCTCCTTCAGACCTGCAACGATGGCAGTGCCTGCAGCGCCGCCCACCA
>JAFQRI010000030.1 GCA_017410185.1 Oscillibacter sp.
CTTGTGGCCGTGGCGGCAGGAAGCTGGTTTCTGCTTTTCGGGCGGGACGCAGACACAGAGCCGGCAGACGCCGTGTTTCAGCCCGCCGCAGAGGTTCCTGCCGCACCGGTCTCCACGCCGGAGGGTGATGAACTGCCCCTGCCCGCCACAGAGGTGATCGAGACCCTTTTGCCCCAGGAAATTTCCATGCCGGAAGAACCTGTTTCGGAGCCGTCTGTTTTCGAAGAACCCGCGCCCGTCTTTGACCCTGCCCCCATTGAAGCCCAGCCGCCCCAGCCCATTGTGGAGCCTCTGGTAGGGGAAGTGGTGGCGGCCTTTTCCGTAAGTGAGCTGCAGTATGACCCTACCTTCCAGGACTGGCGCATCCATGACGGTGTGGACATCGCCGCTGCCGCGGGCACTGCCGTGCTCTCCGCCTCTGGCGGCACGGTGGACACCGTCTGCGAAGATCCCCTGATGGGCGTCACTGTGGTCATTGACCACGGGGACGGTTACCGCACCACCTATGCCAACCTTGCTGAAAATCCACCCGTCACTGTCGGCGAGGCTGTCTGTGCGGGGGCAGTCATCGGCGCTGTGGGAAGCACCGCTCTGGCGGAATCCGCCCGGGAAAGCCATCTCCACTTTTCCGTCAGCCACGAAGGTGATGTTGTGGATCCCTACGATTATCTCCATCGTTGAACAAGTGAAGCCGCTGCAGAACGAAAATTCTGCAGCGGCTTTACTTGTTATACATAACATTCAGCGGTTGAGCTCCTCGATCCTCTCTTGCGCTGCCTTCATGGTCTTGCGCAGGAAGAAGCTGGAGAGGATCAGGGACATGCCTTCGGCGATGGGGAATGCCAGCCACACCAGATTGAGATTCCCGGTGAGGGACATGAGGAAGGCAACAGGAAGCAGCACCACGATCTGGCGGCCCACGGAAATAATGAGGCTGTAGAAGGGGTTGCCGATGGCCTGACACACGGAGCCTGCGATGATGCAGAAGCCTGCAAGAGGGAAGTGGACGCCCACGATCCGCAGCGCCACCGCACCGATGGAAAGCATTTCCTCGGAGGGGTTGAAGAAGCCCAGCAGCACTCCAGGCACGAACTCAAAGAGCAGTGTGCCGCAGGTCATGATGCAGATGGCAGTACCGATGGTGAGCTTCACGGCCTTTTTCAGCCGGTCCAGACGGGCCGCACCGTAGTTATAAGATACGATGGGCACACAGGCATTGTTCATGCCGAAAACCGGCATGAAGATAAAGTTCTGCAGCTTGAAATAAGCGCCGTAGACTGCGGTGGCCGCCTCGGAGAAGCCCAGCAGGATCTTATTCATTGTGAAGGTGGTCACAGAGCCCACAGACATCATCAGCATGGAGGGAAAGCCCACCCGGAAGATCTCCTTCACGGTCCATCTGTGCCAGCGGACCAGCCCCGGACGCAGATGGATGTCATGATTCAGCTTTACATTCAATGTCAGACCCACGCAGGCAGCCACGATCTGACCGGCCACGGTGGCCACAGCAGCGCCGGCCACCTCCAGCCGGGGCAAGCCAAAGAGGCCGAAAATGAGGATGGGGTCCAAAATCATATTGATCAGCGCGCCCAGCACCTGCGTGCACATGGACAGTACCGTTCGCCCCGTAGCCTGCAGCATACGCTCGGCGGTGAACTGCAGGAAAATACCGATGGAAACACCAAGGCAGATGGAGGTATAGTCCGTTCCGTAACGGACGATGTTTTCATTGGTGGTCTGCAGGGCAAAGAAGGGACGGGAGAGGAACAGGCCGATCAAAGCAAAAATAATACTTGCAAGAATGGCAAGCAGCACGGTGGTGTTGGCGGCGCGATCGGCATTTTCAAACTTCTTCTCACCAAGGGAGCGGGAGAGCAGCGCATTCATTCCAACGCCAAGGCCGCCGCCTACGGCGATCATCAGGTTCTGCAGCGGAAGCGCCAGAGACACGGCATTCAGCGCGTCCTGACCCAGGCGGGCAACGAAGATGCTGTCCACCACATTGTAGAGAGCCTGAAACAGCATGGATGCCATCATGGGGACTGCCATGGTGAACAGCAGCTTTCCAACGGGCAGAACGCCCATTTTGTTTTCGACAGGTGCAGTATTGGACATCGGGTCGTTCCATTCTTTATCTATCAATTCTGCGCGAAAAACGGGCGGGGCACTGCCCCGCCCATTCTGGCGGTCACTTCTTCAGCTCGCCGGTGGCCAGCTGAGTGAGATAGGCATTGAGGAAGCCATCCAGATCGCCGTCCATGACGTTGTCGATCTGGCTGGTCTCATAGCCGGTGCGGGTGTCCTTGACCATCTGATAGGGCATGAAGACATAGGAGCGGATCTGGCTGCCCCACTCGATCTTCATCTGAACGCCCTTGATGTCACTGATCTTCTCGGCGTGCTGCTGGGCCTTCAGCTCGGCCAGCTTTGCACGCAGCATCTTCATACAGTTGTCCTTATTCTGGAACTGGCTGCGCTCCTGCTGGGAGGCTACCACGATGCCGGTGGGCTTGTGGGTCAAACGGACGGCAGAGGAGGTCTTATTGACGTGCTGGCCGCCGGCACCGGAGGCGCGGTAGACCTGCATCTCGATATCCTCTTCGCGGATCTCGATGGTATCATCGTTCTCGATCTCGGGCATGACCTCAACAGCAGCAAAGGAAGTCTGGCGGCGGGCGTTGGCGTCAAAGGGGGAAACACGCACCAGCCGGTGGACGCCGTTCTCGCTCTTGAGAAGGCCATAGGCGTTCTCGCCTTCAATGGACACGGCGGCAGACTTGATGCCGGCCTCGTCGCCATCTTCATAGTCCAGCGTCTTGCACACAAAGCCGTGGCGCTCAGCCCAGCGGGTGTACATACGGAAGAGCATCTGGGCCCAGTCCTGTGCCTCGGTGCCGCCGGCGCCGGCATGGAGCTGGAGGATAACATTGTTGTTGTCATACTCACCGGAGAGGAGGGTGGTCATGCGGGTATCCTCCACATTCTTTTCCAGCGTCTCAAACTCTGCTTTCAGCTCCTCCAGAATGTCGGCGTCGTCCTCTTCTTGACCCATTTCGCAAAGGGTCACCAGATCCTCCCAGGAGCTGTAGAGCTTCTCGTGGCGGGTGATCTTGTTCTGCAGCTGCTTGAGGCGCACCTGCACCTTCTGAGAGCGGGCAAGGTCGTTCCAGAAGCCCTCCTGAGAGATCTCGGACTCCAGCCGCTCGGCCTCCTGCTTTGCGCTTTCGATATCCAGCGCAGCGGAGATCTTTTCCAGCTCCGGTTCCATGTCGCGGAGCTTCTGCTTGTAAACGTCATATTCGATCAAAGCCATGATGGTTTCTCCAATCATTCTTAAATTTCATTAGCCATAATATTATATAGAAACACCTTGCTTTTGTAAAGAAAAACATGGATTTTTGCGTTTCTTTTTGCTCAATTCGCAAGACTGCCTTTCTTTTTCCACCTGCCGGTCCAGTAATACCAGACACTCAGGCCGCAGCCGACGACCCAGCCTACGGCATAGCCCCAGTACATATACTCCGGCCCATAGTGATTCGCCAGATAATAAAGGGCGGGAACGCGCAGCACAAGCATGCTGGCAATGGTGTTGATCATGGGGAACACGCCGTCGCCCGCGCCGCGCATACTGGCGCAGAGCACATAGAATGTCGTGAAGAAGATATAGGGGGGCATGATACAGTTAAGATAGATTACCGTGGCATCCACCACAGTTGCTTCCGGAGTGAATACAGAGGCGCACACATCGCCCCAGCGCAAGAGGATCACTGCGGAAATAAGGGTCCACACACCAGAGATGGTAACGGCGATCCATGTGCCCCGGGTGGCCCGCTCCGGCTTGTTGGCTCCCATATTCTGTCCCACAAAGGCAGTGACGGCGCTGCAAAGGCTCTGCACCGGCAAAAACGCCATGGAGTCCAGCTTGTTGCCCACATTGAAGCCAGCACCGTAAATTTCCGTGCCAAAGGAGTTCACTTTGGATGTCACCGCCATCACGCCGATGGACACCAGTGACATCTGCAAGCCGGTGGGCAGACCGATCTCAATGATCTTGCGAAGGAGCTTTCCGTCCAGATATCCGTTGAAGGGATGGATAGCGATCTCGGGATATTTACGGTTGATATACACCATGCCGAAAAGCCACGAGCAGCCCTGGGCCAGTGCGGTGGCCAGCGCCACACCGAATACGCCCATGCCGAACACCAGCACAAATACCAGATCCAGCACGATGTTCATCACTGCCGCGATGACCAGAAAGATCAGCGTGGTCTGGCTGTTGCCAAGGCCGCCCATAATGCCGGAATTAAGGTTGTAGCCGATGGTGCCCACAAGCCCCACCGTTACCACCGCGAGATAAATGAAGGTCTCGTGATAGGCACCCTCATCCACCCGCAAAAGCCACAGCATGGGCTTGAGCAGTGCCAGCGCTCCCACTGTCACCGGGATGACGCTGCGCACAAAGGCGGTATAAATGGTGTTGACGGCGTTTCGCACCTCTTCGGGCTTTCCCGCGCCGTAATACTGGGCGATGACTACCGTGCCGCCGGTGGAAAGGCCGATGAACAGCGCCTGAAAAAAGGTCATCACCGGAAAGCCCATGCCCACAGCAGCCAGCGCCGCTTCGGAAACATAGTTGCCCACCACCCAGCTATCCACCAAATTGTAAAACTGCTGCAAAAAGCTGCCCGCCAGCAGCGGCAGCGCCACTGCCAGAATATGCCCCGTGGGAGAGCCCACCGTCATATTCCGGCCGGAAGGATGCTTGCTCATATTCATTACCTCATCCGTCAAGTCGTTTCAACAGAAAATATTATTATGATTTTACCATATTGTTTTTTCCCTTTCCACCGGATACAATAAGAAAAAACGAAAAATGGGAGGGACCTTCCTATGCGTCTTGTATCCTGGAATGTAAACGGCCTGCGGGCCTGTCTGAATAAAGGTTTTCTGGATTTCTGTACTTTTGCCAACGCAGATATGATCTGCCTGCAGGAGACGAAAATGCGTCCCGAGCAGGCGGAATTTGATCTGCCCGGCTACCACCGCTTCTGGAACAGTGCCGACAAGGCAGGCTACTCCGGTACGGCCATCTTCACCCGGAAGGAGCCTCTGCGCGTTACCTATGATTTCGGCGATGACCAGCACCGCCATGAAGGACGGGTCATCACCGCCGAGTATGAAGATTTCTATCTGGTGTGCTGCTATACCCCCAACTCCAAGGACGGTCTTGCCCGACTGGATTACCGCATGCAGTGGGAGACCGACATTCAGGACTACCTCTGCACACTGGACAAGGTCAAGCCCGTTGTGTACTGCGGAGATCTGAACGTGGCCCATGAGGAGATCGACCTGAAAAATCCCAAGAGCAACCGCATGAACCCCGGCTTTTCCGACGAGGAGCGTGCCAAAATGACGCAGCTTCTCTCCTCCGGCTTTGCCGATACCTTCCGCCGCCTGCACCCTGACCTCACCGGTGCCTATTCCTGGTGGAGCTACCGCTTCAACGCCCGGAAGAATAACGCCGGATGGCGGATCGACTATTTTATCGTCTCGGAGCGGCTGATGGAGCGGGTGGAAAATGCCGACATCTGGAGCGAGATCCTCGGCAGCGACCACTGCCCTGTGGTGCTGGATCTTGCGGATTGATCTTCTCTGAAAACGCAGAAAACGGGCGGCCAATGGCCGCCCGTTGACAACTTTTATGTCTCGCAGAGTTTCGTGCCCGCAGGCACGAAAGAAGCAGGATCGTTTTTGACGGCGGCGTGTACGTCGGCAAAAACTCTTCTCAGAGCGCAAACGTGCGAGCAAAGCGAGTGCGCTGCAGCGCTCTGCAGCTTACTCTCAAAAGTGGCGATGCCACTTTTGGGAAGTTACTTCTCCTCGTCGGTAACGATGAGGCCGTAGCCGCCGTTCTTGCGCTGATAGACGATGCACAGGCTCTCATCCTCGCTGTTGCGATAGACGAAAAAGCTGTGGCCCAGCAGATTCATCTGCAAAATGGCCTCCTCCGTGCTCATGGGCTTGACGGCGAAGCGCTTGGTGCGCACGATGTTGAATTCCTTCTCCTCGGCGACCTCGAAATCGTCAGAGGAAGCAGGAGCAGGGAACCCCTCGGAACGCAGGCGCTTGGAAAGACGGGTCTTGTTCTTGAGGATCTGGCGCTCGATGTAGCCAACAGCCGCATCGATGGCGCCGCGCATGTCGCCGTCAGGAGCCTGGGTCTGGGCACGCAGCAGCGGGCCGGCGCCGCGGATGGTGATCTCTACCGTGCACAGGTGGTCTTTTTCAACAGAAAAAGTCACGGATGCGGAGGTGTCACCCTCATGGAAATACCGCTCAAGCTTGGAGATCTTCTTCTCCGCATAGTCCTTGATGGAATCATTCAGAGTGACTTTCTTGCAGGTGTAGGTATACTTCATAGAGATCGCTCCTTTCGTATGGGAGAGGCTTTTCCTCCCCTCGGGTTGTGAATATGATACCACATTTGTCCCATGTTGAAAAGAGGAATCCGTCGTTTTTGACAAAGCGCCGAAATATTCCCGTTGTCGCCGTCAAAATATGCCAAAAGTAGTACCTATCCGACAAAAGCTCCCATTTACACCGGTCCTGCCAGCATGGTATCATAATCACGGAAGCTTTCCAATATCCCACCCGTTTTTTAGCCGCAGCCCGAATGGACTGCGGCTTCTTTTTTACGCTTTTCTCTTTTCGTAGAGCTTCATGGAAAGGGGAATAGAAACTATCTGCGCGATCCCTGCCGCTGCGCCAAGGGCGAAAAGACCGCCGCCAAAATGGATGCGCACCCCGGCGTCTGTCATGGAGGCCATGGCTCCCGCGCTGCCGCAGATGGCGGCAACGAGAAGGATCATTGTCATCCTTGCCCGTTCCACCCCAAAGCGGAAGATCAGAGGCAGCGTCACTGCCATAATGATCAGAGACACGCACACTGCCGTGAACGTAATGCCACCGTCTGCGCCGGTTTCACCGGTGACAAAAGACATGAGCGGCTGAATGAACAGCACTGCGGCAACCGCGCCGCCAATGGAAAGAAACCCCAAGACATACTTGCTCATCACCAGATCAAATGTGGAATAGGGCATCATCACCGCCAGCCTTTCCCACTTGCTGGCCTCATCCACACTGAACATGGAGTAGGGGATCATCGCCGCATAGGTAATAGCAAAGGTGGTCTGAAAAATGCTTGGAATGGCGGAAAAGATCAGGATCATCCAAATAAACAACTTCATGCGCCGCCAGAACACATGCAGATCCTTCATCAAAAGAGCCTTCATCGCTTCGCTCCTTTCACCGTAAAGAGAATGATGTCCTCCACAGTCGGTTTTTCCAGTGTCACTCCGGCAGGCACCATGCTGCGCCGCACCAGCATCCGCACACCTCCAAGGCCGCTGGATTCCCGGCCGATAACGGCGGCTTCGTCCAATTCCTCCGCCTGTGCCGCTGTGCCCACAAAGACGCCGGTGGATTCCAGCAGGGCATCCTTTTCTTCGCAGAAGAGAAGTTTTCCCTGATGGATGAAGGCAATACTGTCGCAGAGCTTTTCAAGATCGCTCAAAATATGGGAGGAGACGAGAATGGAATGTTCTTCCCTTTCCAGCGCAAACTCCCGGAACAACTCCACCACCTCATCCCGCACGATGGGATCAAGACCGGCAGTGGGCTCATCCAGCACCAGAAGCTTGGGGTGATGGCTCAGCGCCACGGCGATCCCCAGCTTCATGCGCATGCCTCGGGAATAGTCCTTGAAACGTTTCTTTTTCGGCAGGGAAAACCGCTCCAGATACCTCTCGTAGAGGGTCTGATCCCAGTTGCGGTAAGTCTCTGCCATGATCTTTCCGATCACAGCGGCGTCCAGACATTCGGGGAAGTAGCTGTCCTCCAGCACCACGCCGATGTCCTCTTTTGCCTTTCGGAAAGCGGGGTCGCCGGGAGCCATCCCCAGCACAGAGATCTCGCCGCTGTCGGGCCGCAGGGCCCCCATCAGCAGGCGGATGGTAGTGGACTTGCCCGCCCCGTTTTCGCCCACAAGACCGCAGATGGTGCCCTCAGGCAAGGCGAAGTTCAGATTTTCAATGGCAAAATCCCCAAAGGACTTGCGCACCGCGTTCAATTCAATGGCATTCATCATTCTTCCTCCTCCAGCAGGATGGAAAACATGGTTTTCAGTTCCTCACGGCTCACACCGCAGCTTCTTGCAAGGTCTTTCGCGGCAAGCAGATGCTCCTCCAGCTGCCGCAGCTGCTGCTCCCGGATCAGCTCCAGATCCTTCTCCGCCACAAAGCAGCCCTTGCCCGCTACGGTGACGATGAAGCCCGCGGCTTCCAGTTCGTCATAGGCCCGCTTGGTAGTGATGACAGAAATTTTCAGATCCTTCGCCAGCATCCGGATAGAGGGCAATGCCTGCCCCGGCTGCAAGACTCCGGAAATGATCTGCTCTTTGATCTGGGACGCGATCTGGTCATAGATGGGGCGGTCGGCGTTATTTCGGATAATAAGTTCCATACGCGCTCCTCCGTTCTTACTGTTAATGTACAGTATATACAGTTGTGCACAGGTTGTCAAGCGCCATACGCAAAAACCGGACGCTTTTCGCGTCCGGTTTAAAGCTGCACAGATTTTTGAGTAATTTTTTATCTTCTTCTGCGGCCGCCGCCCCGCTTGCCATCCATGCTGCGGTTGAGGTCGGCCATTTTCCCTTCGGAGGAGGAGAGGAACTGTTTGAGCTTGTCTTCAAAGGACTGTTCCGCCGGAGCCGCGGCGCTGGGCTGCGGCGTGCGGGGGCGTGAGGGCTGCGCTGCAGCAGGACGAGGGGCATAGGTCCGCTCCTCCTGGCGAGCCGGACGGGGGCCGGCAGGGCGCGCCGGGCGAGCCGGGGCGCTTTCCGTGCGCTTGATGGAAAGATTGATCTTTCCGTTTTCATTGGCCAGAACCATGACCTTCACAGTCTGCCCCTGGGCGAGGAAATCGCTCACATCATTGACGTAGGCGTTGGCGATCTCCGAGATATGTACCAGGCCGGACTTGCCGCCCTCCAAAGCGACAAATGCGCCGAACTTGGTGATGGTGGTAACTTTGCCTTCCAGAATTGTCCCGATCTGAGGCTCCATACAGTTATTTGTTTCTCCTTCCAATAGTTTCAAAACACACAAACAGGCCGCGTCCCGCTCCGCCGGGACGCCTCATCAATTCCCCCGGTGGGAGAACACATACTCGCCGGGCGTGACAACACCCAGCTCCTTGCGGGCGATCTCTTCCATCTTTTCAGGGGTAGTTCCTTCTTCAATATCAGCAGCGAGAGACTCATTCTCCTGCCGGAGGGCTTCCACCTGATCTTGATACCGGTCCCGCTCCGCCTGTGCGGAGGTGAGCTGCGCCTGCAGACCGTACAGCTGCCAGCCGATGACGCCGACCAGAACCAGAATGATGACCTTGGTCAGAATGCCGCCGCCTGCCTTTTTCTTTGCCTCTTTTGCCACGTCTGCCACCTCCTTTGGAAAATTGGGCCTGAAATCCGATTTTTCTTATTGTATAGCATTTCCTCCCAAAATAAAAGAGGTTTTTCATCCAGCGGATCAATTTTTTCAAATTGGTCCATAGTGCCTTTGCAGGCAGCGCCGCGATCCGCCCCAGTTCCACCACCGTATCCGACCAGAACTGCCACACCGGCTGCAGCAGCTGGGATGCCCCTGCGGTATAGAGTGCTGCCCCGCCAAGACCGCCGGCCAGCAAAAAGCCCCGCAGCTCTCCCCCTCCCTGCCGCAGCAGGAAGGTAAAGGCGGATATCCCCACGCCAAGAATATAGCCTCCATCCAGCACGGAACTCCAGCGGCGAAACCGCAGCCGGAAGGGCCGCAGCATATCATGGACCGCTGCCACACCGCTGCCCAGCAAAACGGCCTGGATCAACAACCGCCACTGCTCCATATCAGCCAAAGAGCCGGCTGAAGAAGCCGCCGCGGCTCATGCTATCCTCCTCGTAGGTCACGGCGTCGATGCGTCCGTCCACGTGCAGCTCTCCCCCATCCAGCGAGAGCTTGCCGATGTGGAGATTCTCTCCCGTCACCACCAGCACCCCCGCAGAGGTAGACATCACGATGCCCGTTTCATCAAAACGCTCCACATCCTCCACGCCGGAGATCAGCAGATGCTCCCGACCCGTCAGTTCCAGCCGGTGGGTCGGGGCAATGTTCATGTCCTTCATCATCTTCCTTCCCCCTTTATAGGGGAGGATATGTGCCAAAAGAGAAAAATAGACCGGCAAAAGCCGGTCCATCCGTTTATTTTACCTCGCGGTAAAGGGTGGCAGCGTCGGCCTGACGCACAGTTTCCTGCACGCTGACCACTTCCACCGTCAGCTCCCGCAGCCCAAAGCGCAGGGTAATACGGTCACCCACCTTTACATCATAGGAAGCCCGCTGGGGCTTGCCGTTGACGCTGATGAGGCCATTGTCACAGGCTTCGTTGGCCACAGTTCTGCGCTTGATAAGCCGGGAGACCTTCAGATATTTGTCCAGCCGCATAACATTCCTCCAAAACCGAAAAGAAGAGGGATGCTTCCCCTCTCAGCTTGTCAAAACCCCGTAGGGTTTCACCGCGCCAGCGGTGAAAAGGGCGTAATAAATTTTCGGCCACGGCGTGTACGTGGACGAAAATACTTCTCACCCTGCAAATGTGCGAATTGACCGCCAAAGGCGGACAATGAGTGCGCTGCAGCAGGGCGCAAATCCTATTGTCAAAAAAGCCGCAGCTTTTTTGACAGTCTCAGAGGGGGGATCGGCTCCCCCCTCTTTCCTGTCGTTTTTTACTTTGCAACGGCGTCCTTGAGAGCCTTGCCGGCCTTGAAGGTGGGCACCACAGAAGCGGGGATCTCGATGGCTTCCTTGGTCTTGGGGTTGCGGCCCAGACGGGCGGCGCGCTTTTTCAGCTCAAAGGAGCCAAAGCCCACCAGCTGGACCTTCTCACCCTCGGCCAGAGCCTCGGTGATGGCGTCCAGAGCGGCAGTGAGAACAGCCTCTGCCTCCTTCTTGGAAACGTCAGCCTTCATAGCGGCGGCATGGATCAGTTCTGCTTTATTCATTTTTATTTCCTCCATAAAACTTTTGTATGCTCAAGCGTTTCCGTCTGCGCGGTGCTTTGCCTCGGCCCACATGGCGAGAAGCTCCTCCGTGGAATACTCGTTCAGGGGCTTTTCAGCGCGCTGCTCCACATCGCGGAACCGCTGGGTAAACTTGTCACAGGTGCAGTGCAGGGCCTCTTCGCCCTCCACGCCTTCCATCCTGGCGATGTTGCACGCCATAAACAGGATATCGCCCACTTCTTCCTTCACGCCGTGGGGAGCGTCTGCCGGAGCAGCCTTTTCCAGCGCCATGCGCAGCTCCCGAACTTCCTCCTCCAGCTTTTCGAGGGCGTCCAGCGTGCTGCCGTAGGTAAAGCCGGCCTTGGCGGTCTTCTTCTGCACCTTTTCCGCCCGCCAGAGGGCAGGCAGTGTGTGGGGCACAGACTCGATAGCGTCCGCCGTGGAGCGCTGCCCTTTTTCCTGACGCTTGAGGATCTCCCAGTTCACCAGCACCTCGTCGCTGGTATCTGCCTTGCCGTTGGCAAACACATGGGGGTGACGGAAAACCATTTTCTGGGCCACGCCGTCAATGACGTCATTCATGTCAAAGTGACCCTTCTCCCGCTCGATCTGAGCGTGGAAGACCACCTGCAAAAGAACATCGCCCAATTCCTCGCACATATCGCGGGCATCGTCCCGGTCCAGCGCGTCCAGCACCTCATAGGTCTCCTCCAGAAATTCCCGCCGGATAGAGAGATGGGTCTGTTCCGCGTCCCAGGGACAGCCGCCGGGTGCGCGCAGAATACGGATGATCTCTACCAGATCATCCCAGTCGTAACGGCTTTTACACTGAAAATCTACCATACATTGCCTGCCTTTGCAAGATTTTTAAACTGAAAGAACAGAATTTGTTCCGAATTATTACTTTAAATGAAGAATTTTTGCAATTTTCTTCCCGTGGGGGATCCCTTCTACATCCTCTGCCCGCAATATCCGCAGCACGATGACCAAAGCGGCATAGACGATGACCGCCGCTGCAATGGCGATCAGGGTCGCCAGAGCATTGCCGCCAAAGGAGGTGGAAGCCTTCAGCGCGCCGCCCACAAGGCCGTAAACCGCCTTGGCGCACAGACCCATAGCAAGGGATGCCGCCAGAGGCTTTGCGAAGATGGCCACGTATCTGGGCTTACGGGGAGAATATTTCCATACAAAGAAGAGGTTCAGCGCCACGATCACGCCGTAGCAGCAGAGGGTGGAATACTTGGCGCCGTGAATGTTAATCTCAGGGTTTCCCACAAGGAAATAGTTCATCACGACCTTCACGATGCCGCCTGCGATGACCGTAAAGATCGGCAGCTTCTCCTTGCCATAGGTCTGCAGGATCGCGTTGGTGAGGATCATGATGCAGATGAAAATACATGCGATGCCAAGCACTTGCAGATGAGGGCCGGCATGCCACGCAGCCTCCCGCTGGGCCGGCAGCACCAGACGCATGATGGGGGTGGAGAGCACGCTCAAACCGATGCCCGCAGGCAGCGCCAGCAGCGCCAGCAGACGGAAGCCCGTTTCAATCGTGCGTTCCGCAGAGGCATAATCTTTCCGGGTGAGAGCTGCGGCGGCATAGGGAATGAGACTGGTGGTGACAGGATAAACGAAAGATGCCACCATATTCACCATATCCATAGCCCAGGAATACTGTCCCTTCAACGCGGCGGCAGCTTCCTCTGTGAGGCCAAGGCCCGCCTGGAGCTGGCCGAGGATGATCTTGGTGTCCACCACAGTGATAATGCTCATGGCAGAGCCGCTGAGGGTAATGGGAATACCGATGGCCAGGATCGCCGTCACCAGTGCGGCGGAAGAAGAGGGTTTATCCAGCGAAGCCGCCGTGGAGCGGTGGCGCAGGAGATAAACGATCAGAAAGAGGAGGGAAAAAACGGTTCCCGCCGTGACGCCAAAGATGGCGCCTGCCGCACCCACTTCCAGATCCTTGCCCAGCACCCGCAGCACATACCACGCAAGAGGCAGGCCAAGCCCCAGCTTGCACAACGCCTCCAAAACCTGAGAAGCGGCCGTGGGGGTCATGTTGCCCTGTCCCTGGGTATAGCCCCGGATGCAGGCCAGCAAACACACGCAAAACACAGCGGGAGCCAGCACACGAATGGGCAGGAAAGCACTTTTGTTGTTCTGGAACTCTGCCAGCTGAGCGGCACAGGTGAACATGAACACCGAGCCCGCAAGGCCGATAACGAAGAACAGCCCCAACGACACCCGCAGGATCTTTCTTTTTTCATTCTCCCGTCCCTGGGCCTGGGCCTGACTGGTGAGCTTGGAGATAGCCAAAGGCAGACCCGCCGTGGAGAGGGTCAGGAGAACGGAGTAGATCTCATAGGCGGTGTTGAAGTAGGTCTTGCCCACATCGCCCAGGATGTTATTGAGCGGCAGCTTATAAAAAGCGCCGATGAGCTTCACAATGGCAACCGCCGAAGCCAGCACTGCCGCACCGCCCAGGAAAGATTGTTTTTTTGCTTGATTGGACATGACGTTACCTCGATTTTGATCAGGATGCTATTACTTTATGCGTCCCACTGCCGGAACAGTCCCAGTGCCGAAGCAGGGGCGGCCGCAGGCCGCCCTTGTTTTACATATTCTTCAGGCACCTACGCACAAGGCCGGAGAACTTCACGGAAGAAAGGGCCGCGATCTCCATGACCTCCTCACCGGAAAGAGGCTGGGGCAGGATCCCGGCGGCCATATTGGTGCACAGGGTAAGACCCAGCACCTTCATGCCGCAGTGGGCCGCCACGATGCTCTCAGGCACAGTGGACATGCCAACGGCGTCAGCCCCCAGAATGCGGGCCATGCGCACCTCGGCAGGGGTCTCGAACTGAGGACCGGGGAAATACATATACACGCCCTGACGCAGCGCCACGCCCGCCTCAGCGGCAGACTTGCGGGCCACCTCCTGCAGGGCATTGGTGTACACATTGCTCACATCAGGGAAACGGGGGCCAAACTCTTCGACATTGGGGCCGCAGAGGGGAGAAACGCCAAAGAGCTTGATATGGTCGGTGATGAGCATAATATCACCGGCGGAAAAGCTCTCATTCACGGCACCGGCGGCATTGGTCACCAGCAGTGTTTCCGCCCCCAACAGCCGCAGTACACGAACGGGATAGCTCACATCGTCAAAATCCCACCCCTCGTAGGTGTGGAGACGGCCCTGCATCACAGCCACATCCTGACCGCCAAGGCGACCGAAGACAAACTGACCCTTGTGGCCGGGAGCAGTGGAATACTTCATGTGAGGGACCTCGGAATAGGGGACAACAATGGGGTCTTCCACCTCATCACCGAGAAAACCAAGGCCGGAGCCCAGGATCAGCAGCACCTTGGGCTGAAAGCCCTTCAAGCGGCTGCGCAGGGCAAGGGCGCTTTCATTATACTGCGCAAACGTATAGAACTGCATTACAGCTTCCCTCCGCATTCCCGGCAGAATCCGTCGCCCTCACAGGCGGCTGCGCCGCAGGTAGGGCACACGGGAGTGACCGGTTCCTTTGCGATGCCGCCCCGGAGGATCTCCAGCTCGGCGTTGACACGGTCGATCTCCTCCAGCTTTTCGATCATTACCTCGGAGGGGGTGGGATCACCGGTATGGGTGGCATAGAGCAGCTTGCCCAGATCCCGCAGCATGGAGTTCATCTGGCCTTCCAGCTCGGCGATCTTCATGCGGATCTTGGCGTTTGCCAGCAGCTCGGCACCAGCCTGATTGGCGGCATAGGCAGCGTTGGCGGCATTCTGGCGCATGCTCTGGGCGGCCTCTGCGGCTACCTCTTTGGCTGAGGCAGCGCTTTTGTACACGCTATCCAGCAGTTCGTAGATCTTCTCGTTCATACTTCTCTCTCCTTCGTGTCAGTGGGAACCATAGCTGCTGCCGCCGATAAACTCCCGGCTGAGGGAGTTTTCCGCCACAACGCTGCAGTCCATTTCTTCGATCAGCTTATAGTTTTCCAGCATTTCATCCACAAAGGGATACATCCCTCCGGGGATCTTTTCCAGAAGGGGAACTACGTAGGGCTTGAGCACAGCGTACTCAAAGGCAAGGGAGGAATCAAACATCAGGTCCGCATTTTCCTTATAGGGAGAGATGTAGAGCTTTTCGCCCCGGCGGACATTGGCCCAGAGCTTCAGCGTAAAAGCAGCGTCGCTGCCCCGGAACTTATAGTCCCGCACGATGCGGCGGCAAAGCCGCAGCCAGGAGCGGGGAAAGATCACCCGTCCGGTATCGTCCACCAGATCGCTGCCGGCGGCGATATAGAGCTTGAAGGCATTGGGGTTCTTGCCCACGATGATATCGTTCAAAGCGTGGATGCCCTCAAAAATCGCCATCTCGTCCTTCCCCAGCGTCATAGGCTGGGAGAGAATGTCGGAGCGCATCTGGCGGGCAAATTCATATTTTGGAATATGGATCGTCTCCCCCCGGTCCAGCATGGCAAAATGCCGGTTGAGAAGGTCCACATCCAGGCAGAAGGGAGACTCATAGTCGATATCGCCCTCCCGGTTGCGGGGAGCGGTTTCGGGATCGATGGTCTTGAAATAGTTATCCATGGCCACGGTATGGGTCTCCATACCGGTATTATCCAGCCGCTCCTCGATCTTCAGCGCCGTGGTAGTCTTGCCGGAGCCGGAAGGGCCGGAGAGCAGAATAATGGGCGATCTCTCCCGGTGCTGGGCGATCTTTTCCGCCGCCGTCACCACGTTGGCGTGGAAGGCGGCATCACATTCCTGGGCAAACCCTCTGGGGTCTGAACGAATGGCATCGTTGATCCTGCTGAGTTGATACGACATAAACACGGCTCCTTTCATACGCTCTGTCGAAAACAGGTTTTCGACAGACTTTTTGCAGTCTGCTGCGCGCATAATTTGGCCGATGGTCAAATTCCACACCTGCAGACTGAGAAGTATTTTTGTCCACGTACACGCCACGGCCAAAAATGACTATGCTCCTTTGCCCCTTTCGGGGCAAATTTTAACACACGGTATCCTGCCAGTCTTACTCCCGGTAAAAGGCAGCGAAAGCCGCCTGATTGGCCTGCCATTTCTCAGGCCTCTCGGTGTATTCCTTGGGATATTTGGGGTTGAAGGCGCGCTGGATCTCCCGTCCGTCGCTGCCCACCATTTTGGTGGACCCGCCGGCGCCAAAGGAGAGAATGGAGCAAAGCTCCGACATGATGTAAATGTTGTACCAGCACTCGGCACCCGGTCTGCACCAGCCGATATTCTCAAAGCTGCCGGACATATACTTCTGGCGGTAAAGGTAATAGGGGCTGTGGCCTGCGCCGCGCAGGGCGGGAGAGGCCATCTCCAGCATCTTTGCAACGGCCTCGGCATCGGGAATGGAAAGGCCCTCCGTCAGAATACGGCTGCCCTTTTTCAGCGCCAGAGTGTGGACAGTGACGGTGTCGGTATCAAAGGCAAGACACCGCTCCAAAGAGCGGGCAAAGCCCTCGGGGGTATCCTCAGGAAGACCTGCGATGAGATCCATATTCACATGGGGGAAGCCATACTTTCCCACTACTTCCATGGCCTCCTCGATATCCCCGGCGCTGTGGCGGCGGCCGATGGCCCGGAGGACATGATCCTCCATGGTCTGGGGATTGACGCTGACGCGACTGACGCCATGGGCCTTCAAAACCGCCATTTTTTCCGCCGTAATGGTGTCGGGCCGGCCTGCCTCCACCGTGATCTCTTCACAATGGGTCAGGTCAAAGCTCTCCTCAAAGGCGGTGAGGACGGCATCCATCTGCTGCGCGGTGAGGGTGGTAGGGGTGCCGCCGCCCATATAGAAAGCACGGACGCGAAGCCCCCGCTCTTTCACCATGGCGCCGCCGGCGCGGATCTCTGCGATCAGCGCCTCCACATAGGGGGGCACCAGAGCGAAGCTTCGCTCCACACTGTGGCTTACAAAGGAACAGTAGGCGCAGCGGGTGGGGCAGAAGGGGATGCCGATATAAACGGCAATATCGTTTTTCTCCAGCTTCCGGGCAGCCCGCAGGGCCATGGCGCCGGTTTCCAGCGCAAGGGCGGAGCGCTCGGGGGTCACAAAATAGTCCCGCTCCAGGATCAGCCTCGCCTCAGCGGCGGACTTTCCCTCAGCAAGGGCCTTCGTCACCAGTTTATCGGGCCGCACGCCGGTAAGCATGCCCCAGGGGGGCTGCTGCCCGGTCAGTTCGCAGGCGGCTTTGTAAAAGGCCCTTGCCATGATATGCCGGCGCTGGCCTTCCTTTTCATAGTCGCTGCCGGAAAGAGGCGCAGAATTCACGGCTTTGGCAGCTTTGCCCTTCAGGCACAGCTCCGCCTCCACGCGGCACTCCTCCCCCTCCGTCAGGGTGATCACGCCCCAGGTGTCATCCTCCGGCGTGATCTCTTCATAAACGGGCAGCTCACCGGGCAGCAGATTCATCAAACTCTGCTCCACAGTATAGCGCTCGTCGTGTCCGATCAGTTTCAGTTTCATCCGAAATACCCCTTGCTGCCCATAGCCTGACGAAGGAAGGGGTTATAGCGCCGTTCCCGCTCCATGGTAGAATCTTCCATGTGGCCGGGGAACACCTGCCAGTCCCCCTCCAGCTCCCCAAGGCGCTTGAGGGAGGCGAGGATGGTCTTCATGGAGCCGTCGGGAAAATCCGTGCGGCCGCAGGAACCGGCAAAGAGGGTATCTCCGGTGAAGAGGCAGTTTTCGCACCGCAGCGTCACGCTGCCGCCGCTGTGTCCGGGAGTGGCCATGACCGTCACCTTCAAAGAACCGACAGAGAGGACATCTCCCTCGTCATAGCTCTTGGTCTCCCCCAGCGGAGGGCAAAGCTGCCAGAAGCGGCTGTCGGCATGCTGGTCCCGGCTGTTGATATAGACGGGAACATCGGGCCAGAGGTCCCGCAGCTCCTCCACACCGCCGGTATGGTCATAATGACCGTGGGTGAGGAAAATGGCGATGGGCTCGCAGTCCGTCAGCTTCACGGCCCGGGCCACCTTCGCGCCCTCTCCGCCGGGATCGATCACGGCGCATTTTTTCTCTTTCTCGTCGCAGAGGATATAGCAGTTGGCCTGAATGGGGCCTACGGGCAAGACTTGAAGCTTCATCCTTTCGCCTCCGTATCAAACAAAATGGTAACAGGGCCGTCATTGCGGGAATCCACCTGCATATCGGCACCAAATTCGCCGTGAGCCACGGTAAAGCCCCGCTCACGGCAGTGAGCCATAAAGCGCTCGTAGAGGGGGATGGCCAGTTCCGGCTTTGCCGCGCCGGAAAAGCCGGGGCGGCGGGAAGAGGTGTCGGCATAGAGGGTGAACTGGGAAACCACCAGAAGACTTCCTTCCACCTGCTCCAGATTCCGGTTCATCTTGCCGTTTTCATCCTCGAAGACCCGCAGATTGCAGATCTTTTCCGCCAGCTTCACGGCCACTTCCTCCGTGTCGTTGGGGCCTACGCCCAAAAGCACAAGGAAGCCCCGGCCGATCTCTCCGTTGATCTTTCCTTCAATGGTAACGCTGGCGCTGGCAACGCGGGTAACAACTGCTTTCATAAGGGGTTTCCTTTCCTTGGCGGCTTCGGGCCGCCGGTATGTCAGCCGGCAGGTCTTGTGACCTTGAGAACGCCGGAGATCTGATAGAGTTTGTTGGTCAGCATGGTGAGCTGGCGAGTATCCTTCATGCGGACCTCAATGCGGAAGATGGCAAACTCATCCTCCGTGGAGCGCAGGTTGATGCCCAGAACAAAGCTATTGGTCTGGGAAAGGGCGGTGGAAATATCCATGAGCAAATTGTGGCGGTCCTTGCAGACCACCTCCAGCACGGTGGGATAACTGTCGTTAGTGGTGCCACCCCAGCTGACCTTGATCCAGCGGCCTGCCTGATCGGGAGCACTGCGCTTGTCGGCCGAGGCGTTGGGGCAGTCTGCGCGGTGGACACTGACACCGTAGCCCCGGGTGATGAAGCCAATGATCTCATCGCCGGGGACGGGGGTGCAGCATTTGGAGAACTTCACAAGGCAGTTATCAAGGCCCTCCACCACGATGCCCTGCTCGCTCTTGCCCTTTCTGCCGGGAGGCGGGGGAGCCTCCTCCTTGTGGTGCTCGGCAGCCTCGGCGGCAAGACGCTCCGCCTGATGGACCTTGGCGATGCGCACCAGCTCACCCTGCATACGGCTGACAGCCTTCTGGGCGGTGAAGCCGCCGTAACCAATGGCGGCATACATCTCATCCAGCGCAAGGTAGCCCACCTTCTTGAGCAGTGTGGGCAGGATCTCGGGGTCCGTCACATCCTTCATGGAAATGCCAACATGCTTGAGCTCCGCCTCAAAGCTGGAGCGGCCATTGGCAATGTTTTCTTCTTTCTTTTCTTTCTTGAACCACTGGCGGATCTTGCTGCGGGCCTCGTTGGAGCGGGCGATCTTCATCCAGTCCCGGCTGGGGCCCTTGGCGTTTTTGGAGGTCATGATCTCCACAACGTCGCCGTTTTGCAGCTGATGATCCAGCGTGACGATGCGGTTATTGACCTTGGCACCCACCATGCGGTTGCCCACGGCGGAGTGGATAGCATAGGCAAAGTCAATGGGAGTGGCGCCGGCAGGAAGATTCTGCACGTCGCCGTTGGGGGTGAAGACAAAAACGCTGTCGCCGAACATATCCACCTTCAGGGAGTGGATATATTCCTCCGCATCGGCGCCCTCCTGGTTTTCCAGCAGCCGGCGCACCCACTCATAGCGGCCTTCCGTGCCGCTGCCCTGCCCATTCTGCTTATATTTCCAGTGGGCGGCAACGCCGTACTCAGCGATCTCATGCATCTCGCGGGTGCGGATCTGGATCTCAAAAGGAATACCGTCGGGGCCCATGACCGTGGTGTGGACAGACTGGTAGCCGTTGGGCTTGGGAGTGCCAATGTAGTCCTTGAAGCGGCCCAGAATAGGTTTATAGAGGTCATGGACAACGCCCAGAACGTTATAACAGTCGCCCACATTTTCAACGATCACCCGGAAGGCAAAGAGGTCAAAGATCTCATCCAGATTCCGGTTCTGGGCCAGCATCTTGCGGTAGATGGAGTAAGGGTGCTTCATACGGCCGTAGATCAAATGCTGCACGCCCAGAGCATCCAGACGCTCGCTCATCTGCAGCTGCATGCGGTTCATAAACTTTTCGTATTCGGGCCGGCGGGCCTCGGTCTTGGTAATGATCTCGTGATAGGCTTCCGGCTCGATATATTTCAAAGACAGGTCTTCCAGCTCCCACTTCATGCGCTGCATGCCCAGACGGTGGGCAATGGGGGCATAGATTTCCATAGTCTCTGTGGATTTCTGCTTCTGCTTGGGGGGAGACTGATACTCCATGGTGCGCATATTGTGCAGCCGGTCGGAGATCTTGATGAGGATCACGCGGATATCCTTGCTCATGGCGATGAGCATCTTGCGCAGATTCTCCATCTGCTCATCTTCCTTGGTGGCATACTGGATGCGCGTCAGCTTGCTGACGCCCTCCACCAGATCTGCCACCGTGGGAGAAAAGAGCTTGGAGACTTCCCCATGGGTAGCAGGGGTATCCTCGATGACGTCATGGAGCAGAGCCGCCTGAATGGACTCCGAGTCCAGCTTCAGCTCCTGAGCCACGATCTGGGCCACCGCCAGAGGATGGATGATATAAGGCTCTCCGCTTTTGCGCTTCTGGCCGTCATGGGCCTTCTCAGCATACTCGTAAGCGGCGCGGATGCCGGCAAAATCCGCAGCGGGGTTGTAGGCCCGAATGGTTTTTTCCAGCAGCTCATACTGTTCATCTAATGTCATTGCTCGTCACCTCGTTCCCATCAATTCCACTCGTTCAGCCGCACCAGATAGGGACAGCCGAACAGATCCACCTTGCCCTGCAGCTGATTGAGGCAAAGGGTCATCGCGTCTCCCTGCCGCTGCACGGAGATCAGTCCCCGCTCGGAAAAGACCTCCACAGCCAGTGCCGCACGGAGGAAGCTTTCCGTTCCGCCGATGCGTCCGGCAAGGGAGCGGAGGTAGGGCAGCGTTTCCACTTCCGCCTTGCCCTGACGAAGATGCCGCTCCAGCGCCACCCAGTAAGCGCCGTACAGCTCCCGGGTGGAGCGCATGCGGGAGCGCTCCTGCGCCGTGATGCGCCCGCCCTGACGCAGGCGGCAGATCAGCTCCATCGCCTCCGCCTCGTGGCGGCTGGGAGTCAAAGAAGAGCGGATATCCACCACCTGCAGCTGCAGCGTGGTGTTGCCGCGGAAGGTGTTGGCCTGCAGGTAGAAGGCAACATCCACCCGCATACCGGCATATACGCCGGCCTCCTCCTCCGTCGTTGAAAAAAAGATGGCGTCAAACCGGCTGGCGCCCTTGGAAAGGCGCAGCTTTAAATGCCGCCCCTGACCCACGCTCTGTACCAGATCCACCGTAGCGCCCAACAGGGCGAAGACCGGCCGGGGATTGCCCGCGCCGTAAGGCTCCAGCAGCTCCAGATGCTCCACCTGATCCAGCGTGACCTCCGCTGGAGATAGGATGGCTGCATCCACCTCCAAAGAGGACACAGGAGGCTCGCCGCCGGAAACGGAGCGGACATAGCGGTTGATGCGGCTGCGGAAGGAATCGATATTCCCCTCGGGAATGGTAAAGCCCGCCGCCAGCTCATGGCCGCCGAAGCCATCCAGCAGATCCGCACAGGATTCCAGCGCGGCAAAGAGGTTCAGCCCGCCGTAGGAGCGGCAGGAGCCTTTGCCCGTACCGTCCTTGAGATGGATCATAAAGCTGGGACAGGAATATTTTTCACTCAGGCGGGAGGCCACGATGCCCACCACGCCCTGATGCCAGTTTTCGCTGGAAAGGACCAAAGCATTCCTCTCCTCGCTGCGCAGCCCCTCGATCTGACGGATGGCATCGGCACAGATAGCCTGCTCCACCGCCTGCCGCTCCCGGTTGAGGTCGCAAAGGGCAATGGCCAACTCCTCCGCCCGGGCGGGATCATCCGTCTCCAGAAGGTCCGCGGCAAGATCCGCCTCGCCCATGCGGCCCGCGGCATTGATGCGGGGAGAGAGGACAAAGCCGATCTGGATGGAGGTGATGGGCTTGCCCAGCAGCCCCGCCTCCTTCAGCAGGGCGTGGATGCCTACAAAATCCGTGTGGGAAAGGGCGTCCAGACCGCAGGAAACGATGGTGCGGTTCTCTCCCTCCATGCGCATCACATCGGCCACCGTTCCAATGGCAGCAAGGGTGCAGTAGCGGGCAAAGAGGGCGTCCTCCCGGTTTTCGCCGCCAAGAGCCAGCACCAGCTTCAGCGCCACGCCCACACCGGCAAGATGCTTGAAGGGATACGCACAGTCCGGTCGGTGGGGATCCACCACGGCAACGGCGTTCGGCAGCGTTTCTTTACATTCATGGTGGTCGGTGATGACTACATCCATCCCCAGAGCGTTGGCAAAGTCCACCTCGTCATTTCCGGTGATGCCGCAGTCCACGGTGATCATCAGCGTCGCGCCCTGATCGCGCAGGGACTCGATGGCCTCACGGCTCAGGCCGTAGCCATCTTCAATGCGGCGGGGAATATAACGCAGACATTTCGCGCCGCAGCTTTTCAGATAATCCATCAGCAGCACCGTGGAGGTGATGCCGTCCACATCATAGTCGCCGAAAACAGCGATGATCTCCCCATCGGCAATGGCCTGCTGGATGCGCTCCACAGCCTTATCCATATCCTTCATCAGCATGGGGGAGAGGGTGAGGCTCCGCTCCTGATCCAGCGCCGCGGCGGCATCCTCCGGGCAGTGGATGCCCCGGCTTGCCAGCACCAGAGACAACAGGTAGGGATACCCCGCCTCCCGCAGCGCGGCAATATCCTGCGCAGGGGTCTGGCCAATGTTCCAACGCTTGAATTTCACAGGGCTCCCTCCTTTCCTTCTTCTGAAACAGGCCTATGAGGCCATGGTAACTATTTTAGTATAGCAGAAAACGACCCCAAGGTAAAGGACGCGCTGATAAAAAATCCTCACCTCCCTTTGTAAGGATTGACATAATCTGCCCCTCCATCCTCCTCATCCTTGCCTTTTCCCGGCAGAGGGCGTATAATAATTCCGGCAACGACTCCCACATTTTAATTTATGGAGGAATTTGAATATGGCGAACATTCTCATCAGCCCCGGCAAGTATGTGCAGGGCGCAGGCGAACTGAAGAAGCTGGGCACCTATGCCGCTGCCTACGGCAAGAAGGCTCTGGTCATCATCAGCGCCGGCGGCCGCAAGCGCAGCGGCACTCTGGTGGAGCAGAGCTTTGCCGAGGCCGGCCTTGCCATGGAGTTTGCCGCCTTCAACGGCGAGTGCTCCAAGACCGAGATCGCACGGCTCCAGGGCGTGATGAAGGAGCTTGGCTGTGACATGGTGGTGGGCATCGGCGGCGGCAAGATCTTCGACACCGCCAAGGCCGTGGCCTACTATGAGAAGGCTCCCGTTCTTATCTGCCCCACCATCGCCTCTACCGACGCTCCCTGCTCCGCCCTCTCTGTGATCTACACTGATGACGGCGTTTTCGAGGAATATCTGTTCCTGCCCGCCAACCCCAATCTGGTGCTGATGGATACCGACATCATCACCGCCTCTCCCACGCGGCTGACCGTAGCCGGCATGGGTGACGCCCTTGCCACCTATTTCGAGGCCCGGGCCTGCGTCACCAAGGGTGCCGGCACCTGCGCCGGCGGCCTTGCCACCTCCGCCGCCTACGCGCTGGCCAAGCTCTGCTTCGATACCCTCATGGAAGAGGGCGTGAAGGCCAAGATCGCGCTGGACGCGGGTTGCTGCACCAAGGCTGTGGAGAAGGTCATCGAAGCCAACACGTTGCTTTCCGGCATTGGCTTTGAGAGCTGCGGCCTCGCCGGCGCTCACGCCATCCACAATGGCCTCACCGTCCTTCCCGAGTGCCACCACATGTACCACGGCGAGAAGGTTGCCTTCGGCACCCTCACCCAGCTGGCTCTGGAGAACGTCCCCGCCGAGGAGCTGGAAGAGATCATCGGCTTCTGCGTGGAGGTTGGCCTGCCTGTGACCCTCAAGGGCCTTGGCATCACCGAGGTCACCGACGAGAAGATCATGGCCGTGGCCGAAGCCGCCTGCGCCCCCAGTGACACCCTGCACAACATGCCCTTTGAAGTCACCCCCGAGACCGTCGCCGCCGCCATCAAGGCTGCCGACGCCTACGGCCGTTACTTCACCGAGTAATTCCCCTCAAATAGCGCGAAAAGGACGCCGAAAGGCGTCCTTTTTACGTCATGTACTCAGTTTCCGCACTCGATGGAGATCCGGTTGAACATCCCCAGCACATCGTCGATGCCGGTAGCTTTCTTTTCCGCCCCGGCCCGATCCAACACCACATGACCCTGATTCATCATCAAAATGCGGTCGCCGTACTCCACGGCGTAGCGCAGATTGTGGGTGACCATCATGGCGGTGAGCTTTTTCTCCCGCACCACCTTGCCGGTGAGCTCCATGATGACCTCCGCCGTTTTGGGGTCAAGGGCGGCGGTGTGCTCGTCGAGGATCAGGAACTTCAGGGGCGTCATGGTGGCCATCAGCAGCGCCACCGCCTGCCGCTGACCGCCGGAGAGAGCGCCCATCTTTACATCCAGCTTATCCTCAAGGCCAAGGCCAAGGGCATGGAGCTGGTCGCGGTAATCGCTGATACGCTTGCGGTTCACGCCCCGGCTGAGGCCAAAGGGCTTTCCTTTATTGTCCGCAAGGGACAGGTTTTCAAGCATCGTAAGCCCGGGACAGGTGCCGGCGGCAGGGTCCTGATAGACCCGGCCCATGGAGGCGTAGCGCTGATATTCCTTCAGCTTTGTGATGGGCGTTCCGTCCACCAGCACCTCGCCGCTCTCTACAGGGATAGAGCCGCAGATGATGTTGAGGAGGCTGGTTTTTCCGCTGCCGTTGCTGCCCACGATGGAGACGAACTGTCCCTCCTCCACGGTGAGGGAAAAGTCCTTGAAGAGGGTATGCTCGGTGACAGTACCCTGATTGTAGATCTTGGTAATATTGCGCACTTCAAGCATTGATGATCGCCTCTCCTTTCCGTCCGGACACCACCAGCACCAGCAAAAACAGGGCCGCCGTGATAAACTTCATCATGTTGGCGGGCACGCCCATGCTCATGGCCAGCTGGATGCACATCTTGTAGAGAACGCTGCCAAGGATCACCGCCGTGGTCCCGGCGGGAAGCGCCAGCCACTTGAGGGGCTTCACGCCGCGAAAGCCCCGGCTCACGGGGGAGGCGGCATAAAAATTCATAATGGAAACACCGATGATGACAGCGGCAAGGCCGAAGACCAGCTGGCCGGTTCCCATGGTGGCGTTGTAGCTGCGCTGCTCATGGCAGACGATGCAGCCGCCAAGGGCCACCAGCGCGTTGGAGATCATGAGGCCCAAAATCTTCACGCTGCCCCGGTCCTTGGCAAGAGAGGTGACAAGGCCGGCGTTATCGCCCACAGCCCGCAGCAACAACCCGGACTTGGTCTTGAAATAGAGATCCAGCGCCAGCTTTACCACAACAACGATCACGGCGGAAACGATCACCTTGCGCACCATCAGCGTCTGCTCGCCGAACAGGCTCATCACGATGGGGGAGGTGAAGATGGTGTCGGTAGAGCGGTCCACATTCAGGTTTGAGCCGCCGATCTGGAGATTGATGGAATAAAGAGCCGTCATGGTGATGATACCGGCCAGAAGATTGCGCACCTTCAGCCGCACATGGATGAGGCCCGTCATCAGTCCCGCCAGGGCGCCGATGGCCATGGCAAGGGGCAGCGTAGCCCAAGCGTTCACGCCTGCGGTCAAAGCAACAGCGGTGACGGCAGCGCCCAGAGGGAAGGTGCCGTCCACGCCCAGATCGGGAAAGTCCAGAATGGAGTAGGTGATGTACACGCCAAAGGAAACCAGCGTATAGATCAGACCCTGCATCAGGGTGGAAATCACAAGTTCAGAGAACATAGGGGAAACCTCCTGAGGTTTATCTCACAGTGTTGCGCAATGTGCCGATACCCTCAATGCTGCATTCCACAATGTCGCCGCTTTTGAGGAACTTCGGCGGGTCAAAACCCATGCCCACACCGGAGGGAGTGCCGGTGGCGATGATGGTGCCGGGCAGCAGGGTCATGCCGGAGGAAAGCTCCGCAATGATCTCAGGGATGCCCGTAATGAGGAGATCTGTGGTGGCGTCCTGCCGCAGCTCACCGTTGACGGAGGCGGAGATCTTCAGCTTCGGCGGGAAAGGGATCTCCTCTGCCGTGACGATGCAAGGGCCCATGGGGGTAAAGCCGTCCAGACTCTTGCCGAAATACCACTGCTTGTGGCTGGTCTGGAGAACACGGGCGGAAACGTCATTGAGCACGGTATAGCCGAAGATATAGTCCTGGGCCTTATCCGCAGGAACATCCTTCGCCGTCTTTCCGATGATGACCGCCAGCTCCGCCTCATAGTCCAGCCGCTCCACGAGGCCGGGGTGGCTCTCAATGAAGCCCTCGGGTCCCACTGCTTCGCTGACCCGCTTGGAAAAATAAATGGGGATGGGCTTTTCCTTCAAAAAAGCCTCGCTGTAGCGTTCGGCCTCCTGTGCGTGGGCCTTGTAATTGATGCCAAGGCAGATCACATCCTGCCGGGGCCGGGGAATAGGGGCAAGGAGCTTTACTGCATCCAGAGGGATCTCCTCCGCCCCGCCGGCGGAGAGATCTCCCGTTTCGATGAGGGTGTTCATATCCGGGCAGTTCAGGGGAGAAACGGCGGTTTCATCACCATTCAGCACGCCTACCTGCTCCCGGTCTTGATAAAGAAATGTGACCAGCTTCATACGTTTTCTCCGTTTCAGCCGTTGGACTCAATGGCCTTCTCTGCGATCTCGGCGGGAAGCTGGATCCCCATAGCGTTGAGGGCATCGGAGTTGACATAGATGCCGTATTCACTGATGGTCTCATAGGGGATCTCCTCGCAGGTGGCCTCACCCCGGAGGACTCTGGCGGCCATCATACCGGTCTGGATACCCAGCTGGATATAGTCGATACCGGCGGCGGCCACGCAGCCGATCTTCACCTGCTCCACCTCAGAGCCGTAGACGGGGATGCCGGCGGCGTCGGTCTTTTCCAGCGTGGAGGCCAGAACACCCACCACGGTGTTGTCGGTGAGGTTGCTCATGCAGTCAATGCCCCGGGCAATAAGGGTATCCACCGCCTGGGTGACCTCTGCCTGAGAGGTGATGCCCACGGTCTCGATGGTGAAGCCATAGTCACCGCCCTTGGCCTCGTACTCGGCGATAGCGGAAACGGAGTTGGGCTCGGAGGTGGTATAGACGATGCCGATGGTCTTTGCCTCAGGCTGCAGGGAGCGGATCAGGTCCAGCTGCGCCTCCACAGGCAGCTTATCGGAGGTTCCGGTGACGTTGCCGCTGTCCAGCTTTGCCTCCACAGGATCGGTGATGGCGGTGAAGATCACGGGGATATTCTTATCCTCAGCGGCGGCGTAGCAGGCCGTGGCGGAGGGTGTGGCGATGCCAACCATCAGATCCACATTCTCGGCGGAAAAGGTCTGGCCGATCTGGGTGGCGATACCACCGTCAAAGCTGGCGTTCTGGATCATCACCTCATAATCCGTGCCCTCCGCAAGGCCGGCCTCGGCAAGGCCCTGCAGAAAACCCTCCCGGCAGTTATCCAGAGAGGCGTGCTCGCCAAACTGGGAAATGCCGATCTTATACATCTTCGCGCCGGCAGAGGCGGCAGGAGCAGAGGATGCGGGGACTTCTTCCTTGGCGCCGCAGGCGGCAAGGGTCATGGTCATGGTGATCGCCAGAGCGGCGGAAACGATCTTCTTCATCAGATTAGTCATGGTATAATCTCCTTTTCTTCAATAAAATAGATGGTGTGTCCTGCCGAATTTTTCAGCCACGCCATCGGCGCCATCGTTTTGTGTAAAGCTTCATAAAAGGATCTCCTTTCCAGATAAAACAAAAAAGCCTTATCCCAATTGGGACAAGACTTTGATCCTGCGGTACCACCCAAGTTGACGCATAGCGCCCACTCTCTTCACATACAGCCATATGCGCCGCCCGGATAACGGGTGCGGTCCCCGTCGGCCACTACTGGGGACTTTCCATCCCGTTCGCTCCGCCCTCGCAAGTCCATTCGCCGCGCCATCTCCTGCCGTGATCTCACCACCCACAGCTCTCTTTGAGGCAAATCAGTGCGGTTACTCCTCTTGCTCATCGGTTTATCTTTTTTCATTATTATACGCATGCGGAGGACGATTGTCAACCGTGTATTTTCATAATTTTATTTAAATCATTAGTTTGATGAAGCAGATTGCCGCACATATTAAAGGTAAGTAAAATTTTTCCCTGTTGTTGCTATTCCCCTTCGTTGTGCGCTATAATATAAGATAATTTATGGATTCTGTTTTACAGGAGTTTTTCTTATGAAAATTATTGTTGCAGGTGGCGGCAAGGTAGGCGCAGCTCTGATCCGCCAGCTCTCCTCTGAAGGATATGACCTGACGCTTATTGATGTCAACACCTCCGTCCTTGAGCACACCATGAACCTCTATGATGTGATGGCTGTTCAGGGCAACTGCGCCACCATGTCTGTGCTCAAGCAGGCCGGCGTGGAGGAGGCAGACCTTCTCATTGCCGTCACCAACGCCGATGAGATGAATCTGCTTTGCTGCATGACTGCCCATACCCTCAACCCCCGCCTCCACACCATTGCCCGCATTCGCAACCCCGAGTACACCGACCAGATCTACCGCATGCGCAGCTCTTTCGGCCTGTCCCTCACGGTGAATCCGGAAAAGCAGGCCGCGGTGGAGATCCACCGACTGCTCAAGTATCCCGGCTTTCTTCGGCGTGAGACCTTTGCCAAGGGCCGCGTTGAGATCGTGGAGCTGCGCATTGACCGGGGCAGCAAGCTCTGCAATGTGACGCTGGGCACCCTCGGCAGCGTGGTCAAGTGCCGCGTTCTGGTGTGCGCCGTTTTGCGGGATGGCACCGCCATCGCCCCCAGCGGCAATTTCTCCCTGCAGGAAGGCGACCGCATCTTTGTCACCGCCCCCACGGAAAGCCTCACCGTGCTGCTGCGCAATCTCGGCGTGATCACCCGCCCCGTCAAGCGGGCCATTCTCTGCGGCGGCGGCCGCGTAAGCTATTATCTGGCGCAGCTCCTTGCCAGGGACGGTGTTTCCGTCCAGCTCATCGAGCGCCATCACGAGCGCTGCGTGGAGCTGGCAACCGCCCTGCCCAATGTCCGCGTTCTCCATGGGGACGCCACCAGCCAGGCCCTGCTGGAAAGCGAAAATGTCTCCTCTGCCGATGCTCTGGTCACCCTTACGGGTCTTGACGAGCTGAATATGGTCATCTCCCTCTACGGCAACAGCCGCGGCGTTCCTCAGATCGTCACGAAGCTGGGCCGCATGGAATCCACCGGCATTGTGGATGATCTGCCCCTTGGCAGCGTCATCTATCCCAAGGAGCTTTGCTCCAACACTATCGTGCGCTATGTCCGCGCCATGCAGAATCAGGCCGGCGCTGCCATTTCCGTCCACGCCATTGCCGATGGACAGATGGAGGCGGTGGAGTTTCTGGTGGATGACACCACCCTTCACTGCGGCGTTCCCCTCAAGGATCTCCAGATCAAGCCCAATGTACTCATTGCCAGCATCAACCGCGGCGGCAAGACTGAGATCCCCGGCGGTAATTCCTGCTTCTACAAGGGCGACACCATCATTCTGGTGACTCCTTCCCACCGCCATCTCCTTCAGCTCAATGACATTTTTGCCTGAAGATAAGGAGCGCACATGAATTTTAAAATGATGGGGCAATTCGTTGCCAAAATTCTGGGCGTGGAAGCTGCGTTTATGCTGCCCGCCCTCCTGATGAGCCTTTTTTGCGGGGAAAGCGCTGCCGCCCGCGGCTTTTTGGGTGCTCTTGCCGCCATCGCGGTGGTGGAGCTCATCCTTGTATCCTCCTGCCGCAATGCCCAGCGGGGCTTTCATGAAAAGGAAGGCCTTGTGAGCGTGGGTGTTGGCTGGGTGGTGCTGAGTCTCCTGGGGTGCCTGCCCTTTTATCTCTCCGGCGCCATCCCCAGCTATGTGGACGCCTTCTTTGAGATCGTATCCGGCTTTACCACCACCGGCGCCTCCATCCTGCCGGAGGTGGAGAGCCTGCCCAGAAGTATCCTCTACTGGCGCAGCTTCAGCCACTGGCTGGGCGGTATGGGCGTGCTGGTATTCTTGCTGGCCATTGCCCCCGCCGAGGGAAGCGACGGCTTCACCATGCACCTTTTGCGGGCAGAAAGCCCCGGTCCCAGCGTGGGCAAGCTGGTTCCCCGCATGAAAAAGACCGCCTCCATCCTGTATCTGATCTATATTGCGCTGACGGTCCTGAACGTTCTTTTCCTTCTTGTGGGGGGCATGCCGCTGTTCGATTCCGTCTGTACCGCGCTGGGCACTGCCGGCACCGGCGGCTTCGGCATCAAGAATGACTCTATCGCCGGTTATTCTCCCTATCTCCAGAATGTGACCACCATATTCATGTTCCTCTTCGGCGTAAACTTCAGCTGCTATTATCTGTTGCTGCTCAAGGACTTCCGCTCCGTTTTCCGGGACGAGGAGCTGCGGCTGTATCTGGGTCTTGCCGCCTGCAGCATCGGCGCCATTGCCCTGAACATCCGCTCCCTCTACGAAACCTGGGAGGAAACTGTCCGCCACTCCGCATTCCAGGTAGCCACCGTGATGACCACCACTGGCTATGCCACCACGGACTTTGACCTCTGGCCCAGCTTCTCCAAAACGCTGCTGCTGTGCCTGATGGTGGTCGGTGCCTCTGCCGGTTCCACCGGCGGCGGTCTGAAGGTAGGCCGTCTGATGCTCCTGGTGAAGGGACTGCGCCGGAATATCCGGCAGCTGCTGAATCCGAGAAAGGTGGAGGTGGTCCGCAACAACGGCACCGCTGTGGACGAAAAGATCCTGGCCAATACCAACGCCTATCTTGCGGCCTATGTGCTGATCATTTTCGGCGTTTTTGCCGTGATCTCCCTGGACGGCTTCTCCACAGGCACCAATTTCTCCGCTGTGCTTGCCTGCTTTAACAACATCGGCCCCGGTCTGGAGGCCGTAGGTCCCACCTGCAATTTCAGTGCTTACAGCCCCTTGAGCAAGCTGGTCCTTTCCTGGGCCATGCTGGCCGGCAGACTGGAGATCTTCCCGATCCTTGTTCTGTTCTCCGGAAGCACCTGGAAAAGAAGATGATCCCCCGCGCGCCGTTTTCACGGCGC
>JAFQRI010000031.1 GCA_017410185.1 Oscillibacter sp.
GAATGGTACAGCAAAGGCGCCGAACAGGGGGACGTTGACTCCCAGAGCAAGCTGGGAGCCTTTTACCGAAACGGCTATGGCGTGGCGCAGGACTACGCCAAAGCGGCGGAGTGGTATGTCAAGGCTGCCCAGAAGGGGAAAGCAGACGCCCAGAACGGACTCGGCCTTTTGTTCCTGAGCGGACAGGGAGTGGCGAAGGATCTGCGGACGGCCTTTATGTGGTTTGAAAAGGCAGCCGTGCAGAATCATGCCTCCGCAATGCACAACCTTGGCTGGTGCTACGAAAACGGAAACGGCGTGGAGCGGGATCTCAACGCTGCGCTGAGTTGGTACGACCGGGCCGCGGCAGCCGGGCTTGAGGAGGGCCAAAAAATGGCCGCAGCACTCCGGGAAAAAATGCGGCAAAGCTCCGGCGCAGCGGGACAGGCTCCGGTTCAGACGCCGCCGCCGAGCAGCACCCGAACCGCTCCCCCGGCCACAGACCCCATGGAAGAGCTCAACGCCCTGACAGGCCTTGCCTCGGTGAAGCAGGAGGTCCGGAGCACCATGAACTATCAGATGGCGCAGAAGCGCCGGGAGGATATGGGCATGAAGTCCATCCCCGTCTCCCGGCATCTGGTGTTCACCGGCAATCCCGGAACCGGCAAGACCACTGTGGCCCGGCTGATCGCGCGGCTCTATAAGGAGATGGGCGTCCTGAGCAAGGGGCATCTGGTGGAGGTGGACAGAGCGGCGCTTGTGGGTGCCCATGTGGGCCATACCGCGCCCAAGACCCTGGAGAAGATCAGGGAGGCCTATGGCGGCGTGCTCTTTATCGACGAGGCCTATACCCTGGTTAAGGAGGGCGTAGACTTCGGTCAGGAGGCCATCGATACCCTGCTCAAAGAGATGGAGGATCACCGGGATGAGCTGGTGGTCATCGTGGCGGGCTACACCCAGCCCATGCAGAAGTTCATCAACAGCAATCCGGGCCTTGCCTCCCGTTTTACCAAGTACATCCACTTCCCCGACTACAGCGAAGATGAGCTGATGGAGATCTTCCTCGGCCTCTGCCGCAAGTACGAGCTTTCTCTCAGCGACGAAGCCCGTGAGGCCGTGGCGCTGCGCATCGGGAATATGGTGAAGAACAAGGGAGAGAACTTTGGCAATGGCCGGGATGTGCGCAATCTCATGGAAGAGGTGATGATGCGCCAGTCCAACCGGCTGGGCGCCAGCGCCACCCCCGAGCAGTACAGCACCATCGAGGCGGCGGACGTGCGTACGCCCGACGATGGAAAAAAGGGCCGTTCCGGCCCCACGCCCATGGAGCAGCTGAACGCTCTGGTGGGTCTCGGCTCCGTAAAGCGGGAGGTGGAAAAGACCGCGGCCGTGCTCGCCAGTCAGAAATTCCGGGAGGAGCGGGGCATGATGAGCGTGCCCATGTCCCGGCATCTGGTGTTTACCGGCAATCCCGGCACCGGCAAGACCACCGTAGCGCGGATCATCGCTGCGCTTTATAAGGAGATCGGCATACTCAGCAAGGGACATCTGGTGGAGGTGGATCGGGCGGCGCTTGTGGCAAGCTATGTGGGCCAGACCGCCACCAAGACCCTGGAGAAGATCAGGGAGGCCTACGGCGGTGTGCTTTTCATCGATGAGGCCTACACCCTTGTCAAGGAGGGGAACGACTTCGGTCAGGAGGCCATCGATACCCTGCTCAAGGAGATGGAGGATCATCGGGACGATCTGGTGGTCATCGTGGCGGGCTACACCCAGCCCATGCAAAGGTTCATCGACAGCAATCCGGGCCTTGCCTCCCGTTTTACCAAGTACATCCACTTCCCCGATTACAATGGGGACGAGCTGATGCGGATCTTTGAGGGGCTTTGTACCAGATACGAGTTCTCCCTGACGGACGGGGCCCGTACCGCCGCCGGAGAGTATCTGCGCTGTCTGGAACGGGATAAGGATGTCAACTTCGGCAATGGCCGCGAAGTGCGCACCTTCTTTGAAAAGGTCTTTGAACGGCAGGCCATGAGAGTGGGCGGCCTCGCTGACGAAAATGTGGCCGGGCGGCTCACCATCATCGAGGAGGACATTATCCCTTATATCAGAAAAGCCGGGGAGCAGAACACCGGCAGGATCGGCTTCTGATGGAGACTGTCAAAAAAGCTGTTTTGGGCCACCTCTCCTTACACAGGGGAGGCACCGGGCTGCTGCTTGATGTGAACTTCTTTGATACGCTGAGAACAGAGAGGTGTATTCAATGACAAATGAACCCCTGAAGATCAAACGGAGAGGTGAGGATGGCAATAAGGTCATCACCGTCCGCATCAAAGAGGACACCTTGGCACAGCTTGACCGCTTGGCAGCGGAAACCAACTATTCCCGCAATGAGCTTATAAACATCATTTTGAGCCACGGCGTAAAGAACATAGAGGTCGAGTAACAGGGCGGGCATACGCCCTTTTTGCCCGTATCCGGCAAATGGACATAGAAAAACCCTGTAACCGTTGAAGTTACAGGGTTTTGGTGACTCAGCGGGGATTCGAACCCCGGACCCACTGCTTAAAAGGCAGTTGCTCTGCCGGCTGAGCTACTGAATCATATATAACGGGCCGGCGTGTCGCCAGCCCGCTGGCTGGGATGGCGCGGCTCGAACGCGCGGATGCGGGAGTCAAAGTCCCGTGCCTTACCACTTGGCTACATCCCAATGTGGTTGGGAAAAAGAAAAGAGGGGATCGCAACCAATCCCCTCTTGCTGGGGTGGGTAATGGGACTCGAACCCACAACACCTGGAACCACAATCCAGTGCTCTGCCAATTGAACTATACCCACCATATGTCACGAGTCGCATTGGCGTCTGGCGCGCCAGGAGGGACTCGAACCCCCGGCCTACTGC
>JAFQRI010000032.1 GCA_017410185.1 Oscillibacter sp.
CAGTCGGGCACAGATCTGATTGACGCAAAGCAGTGTGCCCAGAATGAAGAGGGTGCGCGTGGTGGTGATCCAGGAGCCCTGAGCGTTGGTAAAGCCGTTGCGGGCAATGATCTCCGGCTGGTAAACGGTAAATACGTTGACGCCAAGACCCATTGTGATCATGAGGGCCAGACTTCCTCCAAGGCATACCAGCCAGGCATAGTGGGGTTTTCGGAGCATAACACTACACCTCCTTGCTGATACAATAGTCCGGGGAAGAATATTTGTAAAGCGGAATTTTCAAAGCACCCCGGATCTGCCGATTGTATCCCGTTTCTATCGGTGGTAAAATAAGAACAGTTCCGATGAGAGAAACGGGAACCTATAAAGGAAAGGTGGATCTGCCATGCGAAAAATACTTTCTGTGGCTTTGCGTCTGCTGCTGCTTGTGATGCTGACGATCCCGGCCTTTGCTGCCGGGGAAGGACAGTGCACGGCGGTGATCGGAGGGCTGGAAGAGGATCTCTGGTTTTCTAAATATGGCAATGTGTATACAGATTGCACGGCGGAAAAATTGATGGGCGAAGCAGGCTTTTCTTATGGCGATCTGGTGCGGGTCTCCTTTTTGGATCAGTCGGTGACGATGCCGCTGATGCCGGACTATTCCTATGTGGAAAGCGGCAGCCCTGTTATGATCGTCAAACGGAATGAGGCGGGTGTGCCCGTGGGGAATCTGTCGCTGGCAGTGAATATGGGCAATTTCGCAGAGCGCTACGGTATCGCCAAACGGGTGGAGGATCCTTCTGTTGGATGGCATTGGGAGACAATGGGAGATACACGAATCCCTGTTTTGGTAATGCTGGAAATGGAGGAGAAGGGAGGCTGTCTCGACCAGTATCACGCCCATGGTCTCAGCCGCACCAATGAACGGGAGGACTATCCTCATCTGGATGACCCGGCCTTCGCTAACTTCCGTATGATCCGAACCACGGGCATTGGAGAAGGGATCCTCTACAGAACTTCCTCCCCCATTGATCCGGAGCTGGGCAGAAATTGCTATGCGGACGCTGCACTGGAAAGCGCCGGTGTTACGGTGATCATGAATCTGGCGGATAATCTTCAGGAGGCAGAGGCCTGCGAGGGCTTTGGGGACAGTTACTATGCCTCGCAAAAGGTGATCTATCTGGATCTGGGCGTGGATGTTTCTTCCCGGGAATTTCAGGAGGGACTGGCCCGGGGACTGCGGTTCTTTGCCGAAAATAGGGGGGTCTACGCCATCCACTGCACGGAGGGCAAGGATCGCGCCGGCTTTGCTGCCGCGCTGCTGGAGTGCCTGATGGGTGCCTCGGCGCAGGAGGTGGTGGAGGATTACATGACCACCTATTTCAACTACTACGGAGTAGAGCCGGGAACGGAGACCTACGAGGTCATCGTGCGGGACAATATTCAAAAGATCCTCGCTGCCGCTTTTGCTGTAGAGGATATCCGGACGGCAGATCTTGTCCGGGAGGCAGAGGAGTATCTGCAGGAGATCGGTCTGGAGGAAGCTGAGATCACCGCTCTGCGGACAAACCTGAGGGGCGAGGAGGAAACAGAAAGCTGGGTATGGATCGTTGCCTTGGGCACTATGGTCGGCCTTGCCGGTATTCTTATTTGGCGTAAGAGAAATGGGCCCCGCTGAGAAGGGTGCTCCCGCCTGTGCAGCACAGGCGGGAGTTTTTTTACGCCCATACATATTTAAAATAAAACCCCTTGAAAAACCCTTGACTCTCCTGTATGATAATTGGTAATGCCCGACCAAGGGCGGATTTTACGAAAAATGAGAGGGAGGACTCCTATGGAACGCATCACCAGCCGCACCAACAGCCTTTGCACCCATATCCGAAAGCTTGCCTCCTCCCGCTCATACCGGCGCAAGTGCGGCGAATTTCTCTGCGACAGCCCTAAACTGCTGACAGAGGCCCTCCTCTGGGGTGGAAAGCTGAACACCGTGGTCTGTACCGAGGGGACGGAGCTTCCTCCGCTTCCTGCTCACGTGCGCACGGTGGAAGTTCCCGGGGAGGTCATGAAGTCCATTTCGCCTGCGGAAACGCCTCAGGGGATTTTGTCCGTATGTGCCATGCCGGAACAGTCCCTCCCGGAAATTTTACCGGGAAAGCGGTATGTGGTGCTGGATGGCGTGCAGGATCCCGGCAATGTGGGCACGGTTTTGCGCACGGCAGATGCCTTTTGTGCCGACGGCGTGTTTCTCGTCAATGCCTGCGCGGATCTCTATAATCCCAAAACCGTGCGCTCAACCATGGGGGCGGTGTTCCGCTGCCCGGTTTGGAGCTGCACGCCATCGCAGCTGCGGGAACTGCTGACGGCATCCGATCTGCCCCTTTACGGCGCGGCCCTCCGGTCCGACACGGAGGATGCGAGAAATGTGGATTATTCCCGCTGTGCCATCGCCATCGGCAGCGAGGGAAAAGGCCTTTGCGAGGAGATGCTGGGTCTTTGCGATAAAACTATCCTCATCCCTATGAGTGAACACTGCGAGTCTCTCAACGCCGCTATTGCGGCAAGCGTTCTGCTGTGGGAGGCCCACCGGGAAGACTGAGAAACCGAAACAGACGAGGAGGCGGCACAATGGCATCGTTAAAATACTGGCTGTGGCTTGCAAGCCTGAAGGGGCTTGGCGGGCAGACCCGCCTTGCGCTGCTGCGTCATTTCGGCGATCCGGAGAGCGTCTATTATGCCGATCCCGGTGAGATCCGCCTGGTGGAACATATTACGAAAGAGCAATCTGCCGCTCTTGAAAACAAAAGTATGAAGACGGCGGAAAAGATTTTAGCGGACTGCCAGAGTCTGGATGTGCGGGTCCTCACCATTCACGACGGGGAATATCCCGGTCGGCTGAAGAATATCTATGATCCGCCCATTGTGCTTTACTGCAGGGGCCGCCTCCCGGTGTTTGATGAAGAGGCGGCGGTGGCTGTGGTAGGAACCCGGGGCTGCACGCCCTACGGCGTGGCCTGCGCGAGAAAGCTGGGCCATGGTCTTGCCCGGGGCGGCGCCGTTGTGGTCAGCGGTCTTGCCGCCGGCATTGACGCCGAGGCCACGCAAGCTGCCTTGATGGCAGGGGGCTTCACCGTGGGCGTTCTTGGAAACGGCGTGGATGTACCCTATCCCTACGCCTGCCGGAGACTCTATGAAGATCTTGCCATGGCGGGTGTGCTCATCAGTGAGTATCCGCCGGGCACCAGACCGCTGGGCGGTCATTTTCCCGCCAGAAACCGCATTATTTCGGGCCTGAGCGTTGCCACCGTGGTGGTGGAAGCGCCGGAAAAGAGCGGCGCGCTGATCACTGCGGAGCTGGCGCTGGATCAGGGGCGGGATCTCTTCGCCGTCCCCGGTCCCATTGACGCGCCAAACTCCATTGGCTGCAACCGTCTGATCCGGGACGGTGCCGGCGTCGCCTCAGACGCGTGGGATATTTTGCGGGAATACGAGGGCCGTTTTCCCGGGAAGCTAACGCCGGAGGGGACCCATGAAACGCCGCCGGAGCGTTTTGCTGCCCCGCCTGTTCCGGCGGCAAAGCCTGTTCCTCCCGCCTACAGCCTGAAAAAGGACGGGCAGGGCCTGACGGACGATCAGATCGCGCTGCTGCGGCTTCTTCCCGCGGAGGAGGGAGCCTACATCGACGATCTGGTGGAGGAAAGCGGTATTCCCACCCGAAGGGTGCTGTCAGCCCTGACCATGCTGGAGATCGACGAACTGGTCGCTCAGCAAAGCGGAAAGCGTTATATCCGCACTGTAACCATCACAGAATAAAGCAGGGGAGCAGTATCCTCTGAAACCGATATCAATCTTGTGCACCGGAAGGTACATGGAGGTAACTATGGCAAAAGAAGATCTGGTCATTGTGGAGTCTCCCGCGAAGGCCAAAACCATTGGAAAATATCTGGGCAAGGGCTATGCCGTCAAGGCCTGTATGGGCCACCTGCGGGATCTGCCCAAGAGCACCATCGGTGTGGACTTTGAGGCGGATTTTGAGCCGGAATACCGGCCTATCCGCGGGAAAGAAGATATTATCTCCGATCTGCGCCGCAGCGCTGACGCTGCCGGCACCGTCTATCTCGCAACGGACCCTGACCGTGAGGGAGAGGCCATCAGCTGGCATCTGAAAAATCTGCTGGAGCTGCCCGACGAGAAGGCAAAGCGCGTGACCTTCAATGAGATCACCAAAAAGGTGGTGCAGGAGAGCATCCGCGAGCCTCGGGAGATCGACCAGTCTCTGGTGGATGCCCAGCAGGCCCGCCGTATTCTGGACCGCATCGTGGGCTACAAGATCTCTCCCGTGATGTGGAAGAAGATCAAGCCCAGAATGTCCGCGGGCCGTGTGCAGTCTGTGGCTACCCGTATGGTGGATGACCGTGAGCGGGAAATCGAGGCGTTCCAGAGCGAAGAATACTGGACGCTGGACGCTCTGCTTTTGGGAAATGACGTGAAAAAGATCCCCTTTGCTGCCCACTATCACGGAAGGGACGGAAAGAAGGCGGAGTTGAAGTCTGCAGAGGCGGTGGACGCCATCGTCCGCGAGACGGAAAACGAGGCATTTACGGTCAAAAGCGTGAAGCGCTCTGACAAGCAGCGCTCTCCCTCTCCCCCTTTTACCACCTCCACCATGCAGCAGGAGGCTTCCCGCAAGCTCTCCATGACCCCCCGGCGCACCATGGCCATTGCCCAGCAGCTCTATGAGGGCGTGGATATCTCGGGCGAGGGCACCGTGGGTCTGATCACCTATATGCGTACCGACTCTCTGCGTCTGAGCGAGGAGGCCATCGCCTCCGCCCGCAGCTTTATCTCCTCCCGCTATGGCAGCGCCTACTGTCCCGCCGCGCCCCGCCACTATAAGGCCAAGGCCACGGCCCAGGACGCTCATGAGGCCATCCGTCCCAGCAATGTGAACTGGACGCCGGAGGAGCTGAAAAAGGATCTCACGGCGGAGCAGTATCGTCTTTACCGCCTGATCTGGAGCCGGTATGTGGCCTGCCAGATGGCGAATGCCGTGTATGACAGCGTTAGCGTGGAGGTGGACTGCGCAGGACACAGCTTCCGCGCCAGCTCCTCCAGCCTGAAATTCTCCGGCTATACCGCTGTGTATGTGGAGGGCCGTGACGAGGAGAAGGAGGAGAAGGAATCTCCCCTGCCTGCCCTGCAGGAGGGCGAGGAGCTCAAGCTCAAGGATTTTGCCCGGGATCAGCACTTCACGCAGCCTCCCGCCCACTATACCGACGCGACCCTCATCCGCGCCATGGAGGAGCAGGGCATTGGCCGTCCTTCTACCTATGCCCCCACTGTGTCTACCATTCTGGACCGCGGCTATGTGAAAAAGGAGGGCAAGTATCTCCTCATCACCAACCTTGGCAGAGCCTCCACGGAGTGGATGAAGGAATACTTTGCAGATATTGAAGACTTGAAGTTTACCGCCGGCATGGAGCAGAAGCTGGACGCCGTGGAAGAGGGCAGCGTTGCCTGGAAGGACGTTCTGCGGGACTTCTATTATGACGGCTTTGAGGAAAAGCTGAAGGCTGCGGAAGCGGGGGAGCGCAAGATCGTGCCCCCTACCGTCAGTGACGAGATCTGCCCTGAATGCGGCAAAAACCTTGTGGAGAAGGACGGTAAATTCGGTCCCTTCCTGGCCTGCCCCGGCTTTCCCGAGTGCAGCTTTACCATGCCCCTGGTCATCGTGATGCCGGGCCGCTGCCCCAAGTGCGGCGGGCGGCTGATGAAGCGCACCGGCGTGAGCAAGAAGAGCGGCAAGCAGTATACCTATTACTGCTGCGAATACCGCAACCACAAGGATGAGAACCTCAAATGCGAGTTTGTGACGTGGGATGTACCCGTAAAGGATGACTGTCCCGTCTGCGGTGAGACCATGTTCAAGCGCTCCGGCAAGGGCTTCAAGAAGCCGTTTTGCATCAATGAGGCCTGCGAGAATTTCCTCCCCGAGGATAAGCGGGGCTATCCTAAGACTGCCGGAAAGACAGAGGGAGAAAACGGCGGGGAGGCCGAGGCAGCCAATGAAACGGCTGCCGAAAAGAAGACTGCCGCAAAAAAGACCGCTGGGAAGAAAGCCGCCGCGAAAACGGTGAAAAAGACCGCTGCAAAGAAATCTGCGGAGAAAAAGACTGCCGTGAAAAAGACGGCGGCAAAGAAGACCACGAAGAAGAAAGGGGAGGAGTAAGAGATGAAAGTGACTGTGATCGGCGCGGGCCTTGCCGGCAGCGAGTGCGCCTGGCAGCTGGCGGAGCGCGGCGTGGAAGTGACCCTCTATGAGATGAAGCCGGAAAAGAGAACTCCTGCCCATGTGACGGACTATTTTGCGGAGCTTTGCTGCTCCAACTCCCTGCGCTCTGACCAGCTGGAAAATGCTGTGGGCCTTTTGAAGGAGGAGCTGCGCCAGCTGGGTTCTTTGATCCTCTCCTGCGCCGACGCCACCCGCGTGGAGGCCGGCGGAGCGTTGGCTGTGGATCGTGACGGCTTTGCAAAGCTGGTGACGGAGAAGATCCAAAATCACCCCAACATCACCGTGAAATACGGCGAGGTCACCGAGATCCCCGAGGGAGAGGTGGTCATCTCCTCCGGCCCCCTGACCTCCGATGCACTGGCGGAGCGGTTGCAAAAGCTGCTGGGGGACGGCACCGACCTCCATTTCTTCGATGCTGCCGCTCCTCTGGTGAGCTTTGAAAGCGTGGATATGGACAAGGCCTGGTTCGGTTCCCGCTATGATAAGGGAACGGCTGACTATGTGAACTGCCCCATGAGCGAAGAAGAGTATGAGACCTTCTGGCAGGCCCTGACCACCGCAGAGGAGGCCGAGGTCCACGGCTTTGAGGATAAGATGGTCTTTGAGGGCTGCATGCCCGTGGAGGTCATGGCCCGCCGGGGACATGACACCCTCTGCTACGGCCCCCTCAAGCCCCGGGGTCTTGTGGACCCCCGCACCGGCAAGGAACCTTATGCCGTGGTGCAGCTGCGAAAGGACAACAGCGAGGGCAGTGTCTATAATCTGGTGGGCTTCCAGACCCATCTGCGCTTCCCTGAGCAGCGGAGAGTCTTTTCTATGATCCCTGCCCTGCATAGCGCGGAGTTTTTGCGCTACGGCGTGATGCACCGCAACACCTTTATCAATTCTCCCCAGCTGCTGGACCGCTACTACCGCCTCAAAGCAGATGAGCGCATCTCCTTTGCCGGACAGATGACCGGCGTGGAGGGCTATGTGGAGTCTGCCGCCTCCGGTTTTCTGGTGGGTGTGGAGCTTGCCCGCCGCCTGCGGGGCATGGAGCCTGTCAACTTCCCGCAGGAAACGGCCATCGGCGCTCTGGGACTTTATGTAAGCAACCAGTCCATTGTGAATTTCCAGCCCATGAACATTAACTTCGGTATCATGCCCCAGCTGGGCTACCGGGTGAAGGGCAAGCGGAACAAGAACGCGGAGCTGAGCCGCCGCAGCCTTGCCATCATTGAAACACTGAAAGAGGAGGTCCTTGCATGAAGATCATTGTAGACGCCATGGGCGGCGACAACGCCCCCGGCGCCGTGGTGCGGGGCGCGCTGGACGCCAACAAGCGCTTTGGCCTGGATATCCTGCTGGTGGGCCGCGCGGCGGAGATCCTCAAATGTGTGGAGGAGTGCGGCGAAAAGAACCTGCCCAAGGGCATTGAGATCCGGGACGCCAGTGAAGTGGTGGAGATCTGCGACGATCCTGCCACGGCCTTCAAGACCAAGAAGGATTCTTCTCTTACCGTGGGCTTGAACCTTTTGAAGGAGGGGCAGGGCGACGCCTTCGTTTCCGCCGGCTCCACCGGCGCGCTCCTTGCCGGCGCTACCCTTGTGGTCAAGCGCATCCGGGGCCTGCGCCGGGCGGCCATGGGCCCTGTGGTGCCGGTGTACGGCGGCCGGGCGGTGCTGTGCGACTGCGGTGCCAACGCCGAGTGTACGCCGGAATATCTGCTGCAGTTTGCCTATCTTGGCAGCTTCTACGCAAGACGCGTTCTGGGAGTGGAAAAGCCCAGAGTGGGCATGCTGAACATCGGGGCGGAGGAGACCAAGGGCGATACCCTGCGCATTGAGACCCATGCCCTGCTGAAAGAGGCCCATGACGCGGGCCGTATCAACTACATCGGCTCCATTGAGGCCAACGATGCCGCCATGGGCGGCGCGGATGTGCTGGTGGCAGACGGCTTCAGCGGCAATGTGTTCCTCAAGACCATGGAGGGCGCTGCAAAGTTTGCCATGAAGGAGCTCAAGAAGGTCTTTTACGCCAACACCAAGACCAAGATCGGCGCGGTGCTGGTCAAAAACGAGCTTGCGGAAATGAAAAAGCTCCTCGACCCCAGCGAGGTGGGCGGCACAGCCTTCCTTGGTATCTCCAAGCCTGTGATCAAGGCCCACGGTTCCTCCGATGAGCGGGCCATTGCCAACGCCATCCTCCGGGCGAAGGAATACGCCGAAAGCGGCTTTATTGCCGACATTGAGGCCAACATTGATGCCATGAAGGTCAGCCGCGCAAAAGAGGAAAAAGCGTAAAAGCAAGAAACCCCCTTGACATGGGCGGTGAAGTTGCCGTATGATTGCCTCAGTAAATAACCTACAATTTTCCTGAGGAGTGTATATGATTATGTCTATGGAAGAAATCTTCAAAACGATCCAGAACCTGGTTGCCGAGCAGTTTGCCGTGGAGCCTGAGGAAGTCACCATGGATACCGATTTGGAAGAGGATCTGGGGGCTGACTCTGTGGACCTGGTAGAGCTGGTCATGGCCATGGAGGAAGAGTTTGAGATCGGTGAGGTTCCCGAGGAGGAGCTGGGCGGCATGAAGACCGTCGGCGACGCGGTGAACTTTATCGCCGGCCGCATGAAGTGATTTTTTTGGAACTCCCCGCCGCCCGGCGGGGTTCCTTTTGATGAAATACTGATGAAAGGAGCAAAGCCATGCAGGAACTGGAAAAGAAACTGGGTTACACCTTTAAAAACCCCGCCCTTCTCAGTGAAGCACTGAGCCACAGCTCCTATGCCAACGAGCACCGCTCCGCCCGGCTGAGCAGCAACGAGCGGCTGGAGTTTCTGGGGGATTCGGTGCTGGGTTTCGTGACGGCGGAATTTCTTTTTGCCACCCATCCCAATCTGCCTGAAGGAGACCTGACCCGCATCCGGGCAGCGCTGGTGTGTGAGCAGAGTCTTTATGAGGTGGCCACCAGCCAGTTGGATCTGGGCCGCTATCTGAAGCTGGGCCGGGGCGAGGAAGCCGGAGGCGGACGCCAGCGCATCTCCATTCTGGCGGATGCCACGGAGGCGGTCTTTGCCGCCGTATATCTCGATGGCGGTATTCAGGCGGCAAGCCGGCTGATCCACCGTGTGCTGCTGGACGCAGTGAAGCAGGAGGCTGTGGAAGAGCGCCGCAGAGACTTCAAGACGGCTCTGCAGGAGTTGGTGCAGCGTCAGGCCGATCAGGTGCTGACCTACCGGATGGTGGGGGAGCATGGCCCTGACCACGCGAAAGTCTTTACCGCAGAGGTCCTCCTCAATGGAGAGAGCATCGGCAGCGGCAGCGGCCACAGCAAAAAGGAGGCGGAGCAGTCCGCCGCCCGGTCCGCACTGCAAAAACTTGAAAAATGATCTTTAGAGAACGTACTGAAACCAGTACGTTTTCTTTTTTTGGATCGGGTCAGACAGACCCGGTTACGGGCTTTTTTGACAGTCTCTAAATATGACTGGAATTTTTCGCCGCAGTGTGCTATAGTATTTACATAATGCCGTATCCTGCCCTTTTGGGCAGCGGAACGATGATTTCCAGTAAGGAGAGTGTATTTATGTCACTGATTTCTGCCATTTTGCTGGGACTGGTACAGGGCATCACGGAGTTTTTGCCCATTTCCAGTTCCGGTCATCTGGCTATTGCGGAAAAACTGCTGAATGTTTCCGGCGGCACAGAGGTGCCGGGCTTTTTCGATGTGCTGCTGCATCTGGGTACGCTGGTGGCAGTGTTTGTGGCCTATTGGGCGGATATTCGTGAAATGATCGTGGAATTTTTCTGCGGCGTGGGGGATATTGCCCACCATTCCACTCCCTGCCCGCTGCCCCCGGCCCGGCGGATGATTCTATTGGTCATCGTGGCAACGCTGCCGCTGTTTGTGATCGTTCCCTTTAAGGATCAGATCGAGGCCCTTTCCGGCAGCATCTATTTCGTGGCGGCAGCGCTCATTGTCACCGGCTGCATGCTTTATTTCAGTGACCGTGTGCCCAAGGGCCGCAAAACGGAAAAGACTGCCACCATGAAAGATGCCCTCATCGTTGGCATCGGTCAGGCCATTGCCACCTGCCCGGGTATTTCCCGCTCCGGCACTACCATTACTGTGGGATGCTTTATGGGCTATGAGCGCAGCTTTGCGGTGCGGTTTTCCTTCATCATGTCCATTCCCGCTATCCTTGGCGCCAATATTCTCAGCCTCAAGGATGCTTTTGAAGCGGGCATCATCTGGGGTGATGTTCCCGTGTATCTGGTGGGCGTGGCAGTGGCGGCCCTTTCCGGCTACGCTTGTATCCGCCTTTTGAAGATGATCGCCGCCAAGGGTAAGTTCGGCGCCTTTGCCTATTACTGCTGGGCTGTCGGTGCGCTGACCATCATCGGAACCATTGTCAAAGGATAAGGAGGGAGTTTGATGGCACAAAAGAAAACAACGACAACTCCGGCAAAAAAGACGGCGGCCAAGGGCGGTAAGACTGCCAAAGCTTCCGCGTCGAAGTCCGCAGCTGCATCTTCCCGCACCCGCAAGACCACTCCCGCCCCTGCGAAAAAGCCCATCCGCCGGGAGGTTTGGGGCGGTATCCTGCTGGTGCTGACCCTCTGCACCGTCGTGAGCTATTTCGGTATCAGCGCCATTTTCATTGACGCACTGGCAGGCCTCATCAAAGGCCTCTTTGGCTACGGCTATTATCTGGCCGGGCCTGCCATGGGCCTTGCCGGTATCATTCTGCTGCGGCATCACGGCCGTCCTGTGAAGCTCCGGGTTGGCTGCACCCTTGTTTCCCCCATGCTGCTGGGCGTTCTGGGACACATGTTTTTCTGCAAAGAGCAGTTCCTCTCTCTTGACGGTGTGATCCCCGCCCTCTGGAACAGCGGCAAAGCCCTTGCCTCCGGCGGCGTGATCTCCGGCGCTATGGGCGAGTGGTCAGTGAAGTATTTCTCCAAATTTGCCTCCGTGATCCTCTTTGGCGCGCTGCTGGTGGTGTTGCTTCTGATCGCCCTCAAGCCTATGCTGGACGCTGCGGGCGAAAAGCACCGTGACCGTCTGCGCTATGAGGAAGAGGACTATGAGGAGGAAGAGCAGCTTCCCATCCATCCTGTCACCGCCCAGCGCCGTGCCCCCCGCCAGCGCATTGATATTCCTCTGGATGGAGAGGTCGCCATTCCTGCTGCGGCATCGGAAAAGAAGGAGGGCCGCTTTACCGGCTTCTTCCGCCATAAATCCGACCAGCAGCGCACCCCCGATCAGGTGCTGTTGGGGCAGCAGCAAAGTCAGGTCCCTGCTCCAGCGCCTGCGGCAGAGAAGAAGGAAGTCATTGAGCCAGTGTTCCGGGGCGCAAGCCGCGCCATCCCCACCATGGAGCCTGTAGTCATCGACGCTGCAGCTTCTGTGTCCCCTGCAGCGGAAATGGTAGTGCCTCAGAGTATTCCCGAGCCGGTCTTCCGCCCCGTGGGGGAGGAAGTCCCTGTTTCCCGTCCCGCCGCTCCCCCTCCTACCCCTATTGTGGAAGAGCCTGTCCCCTCCACCCGGAAGGAAAAAGCCACCACCGCAAAGGAAGTGGCAGCCCAGACAGCGGCAGTTACCGAGGAGATCGAAAAGAGCATGGAGCAGGTGGAGGAAGTCTATCAGTTCCCCCCTGTGGACCTTTTGTACGAAAACCGGGGCGGCAATTACTCCGAGGCTGGGGCGGAGCTGCGCAACAATTCCCGCCGCCTTGCCGAGACCCTTACCAGCTTCGGCGTGGATGCAACCCCCGGCGATGTGGTCCACGGCCCCTCCATCACCCGGTATGAATTCACCTTGGATCAGGGCGTAAAGCTTTCCAAGATCACCAATCTTGCCGACGATATCGCCCTGGCCCTCGGCGCCACCGGCGTGCGCATCGCCCCTATTCCCGATAAGATTTCCGTGGTGGGCATCGAGGTGCCCAACAAGCAGGTGACCCCTGTGCTCATCCGGGATGTCATCGAGTCCCGGGACTTTACGGAGCATAAGTCCAATGTGGCCTTTGCTCTGGGCCGGGATATCAGCGGCCGAAACGTCATCGGCAACATTGAGCGGCTGCCCCATGTGCTCATCGCCGGCACCACCGGTTCCGGTAAGTCTGTGTGCACCAACTCTCTCATCGTGAGCCTTCTTTATAAGTCCACCCCCGATCAGGTCCGCTTTATCATGGTGGACCCCAAGATGGTGGAGCTTGCCCCCTATAACGGCATCCCCCATCTGCTCATCCCTGTGGTCACCGACCCCAAGAAGGCGGCAGGCGCGCTGCAGTGGGCGGTGTTTGAGATGATGAAGCGATACAAGACTTTCTCCGAGTGCGGCGTGAAGAAGCTGGAGGAATATAACCGTCTTGCCAAACAGCGGGAGGATATGGACACCATGCCCTCCGTGGTGGTGGTCATTGACGAGCTGGCGGATCTGATGCTGGTGGCCGCCAAGGAAGTGGAAGAGTCCATCTGCCGTGTGGCTCAGATGGGCCGTGCCGCAGGTGTGCATCTGGTCATAGCCACCCAGCGCCCCTCGGCGGATGTCATCACCGGCCTCATGAAGGCCAACATCCCCAGCCGTATCGCCTTCGCTGTGGCTTCCTCGCTGGAGTCCCGCATCATTCTGGATAATACGGGCGCGGAAAAGCTGGTGGGCAAGGGCGATATGCTCTACGCGCCTCTTGGCGGCGGCAAGCCCACCCGCGTGCAGGGCTGCTTCATCTCCCCTGAGGAGATCGAGGCGGTGGTGTCCTTCGTCAAGAGCAGTGGCGAGACCAACTACTCCGATGAGGTCATTGCAAAGATCGAGCAGTCCGTGCAGGAGAAGGAAAAGGGCGGTAAGGGCGGTTCTGCTGCCGCAGCCCCTGCAGAAAGCGCCGGTGACGACGGTGACGAGCTGCTGCCTGCCGCCGTTGAGGTGGTTCTGGAAACGGGACAGGCTTCCGTATCCATGCTGCAGCGGCGGCTGAAGCTGGGCTATTCCCGCGCTGCCCGTCTGGTGGATCAGATGGAGGCTCAGGGCATTGTGGGCCCCTTCGAAGGCTCCAAGCCCCGCCAGCTCCTCATCACCCGGGAGCAGTGGCAGGAGCAGCAGATGGGCGGCGTGAGCGTGCCGGATGCTCCTGCTGAAGAAGAGTAAAAGAGAGGTCGCGTGTTATGATCCGTCATATCGTTATGTGGAAGTTCCGCCCCGGCACCGAAGCGGAGCAGGAGCAGTTCCTCTCCGGCCTTGCAGCGCTGCAGGGGGTGATCCCTCAGCTTTTAAAGTGCGAGGTGGTGCGCAGCGTGGGGGAGGGCAACTATGATGCCGCCCTCATCAGCGAGTTTGAGAGCCTGGACGCGCTGGAGCAGTACAAGGCAGACCCCCGCCACAAAGCGGTTTCCGCACTGTGTAAGTCTATCCGCACCGACCGCGCCGCAGTGGATTATGAGCTGTAAACAGCAAAAGGAAAGTCATCCCGAGCTTTCGGGATGACTTTTTTTGCCCGGAGGAGGAGAAGGGATCAATTCCCTATTGACAAGTAGGAAAAACTATGCCATAATTATATCATAGTAAAAAGATAGGATTAGGAGGAATTCCTTATGTTCGTCTATGCAGATAATGCGGCTACCACCGCTGTGAGCAAGGCTGCGGTTGAGGCTATGGTCCCCTGCTTCCAGGAGTTCTACGGCAACCCTTCCAGCCTCCATACCCCCGGCCAGCTGGCTGCCGAGCGTCTGACTGCTGCCCGCGAGGTTTTTGCAAAGCACCTGAACGCTGCCCAGCCCCGTGAGATCATCTTCACCTCCGGCGGCAGTGAGGCTGATAACCAGGCCCTTCGCAGCGCCGCTGCCATCGGTAAGCGCCAGGGCAAAATGCACATCATCTCCACCGCCTTTGAGCACCACGCCATTCTCCACACCCTGCAGGCTCTGCAGAAGGAGGGCTTTGAGGTCACGCTGCTGGATATCCCTGCTGACGGTGTGGTCACTGCCGAGCAGGTGAAGGCTGCTATCCGCCCCGATACCTGCCTTGTCACCGTGATGTTTGCCAACAATGAGATCGGCGTTGTGATGCCCATTGCTGAGATCGGCAAGGTCTGCCGCGAAGCCGGCGTCCTCTTCCACACCGATGCTGTGCAGGCTGTGGGTCACCTCCCCATTGATGTGCAGGCCATGAATATCGACATGCTTTCCCTCTCCGCCCATAAGTTCCACGGTCCCAAGGGCGTGGGCGCTCTCTATGTCCGCCGCAACATTCCCCTGACCAATGTGATCCACGGCGGCGCACAGGAGCGGGGCAAGCGCGCCGGCACCGAGAATATCCCCGGTATCTGCGGCGCTGCCGCTGCGCTGGAGGAGATCTGTGCCAAGATGGAGGAGAACACCGCCAAGCTCACCGCCATGCGGGATAAGCTCATCGAGGGTCTTACCAAGATCCCTCACAGCATCCTCAACGGCGACGCCAAGCGCCGCCTGCCCAACAACGTGAACCTCTGCTTCGAGGGCATCGAGGGCGAGTCTTTGCTGCTGCTGCTGGATGCCAAGGGTATCTGCGCCTCTTCCGGCTCTGCCTGCACCTCCGGTTCTCTGGATCCCAGCCATGTGCTGCTGGCTCTGGGTCGCCCCCATGAGATCGCACACGGTTCCCTGCGTCTGAGCCTCAGCGACTATAACACCATGGAAGAGATCGACTATATGCTGCAGGAGATCCCCGGTGTGATTGCGCGCCTGCGTGATATGTCCCCCGTGTGGGACGCTCTGGAGAGCGGCAAAATGCCCCACATCATCTAAAGAAACAACCATAAAGGAGAACGATACAAATGGCTCTTTACAGCGATAAGGTCATGGACCATTTCCAGAATCCCCGCAACGTCGGCAAGATGGAAGATGCCAGCGGCATCGGCGAGGTCGGCAACGCCAAGTGCGGCGATATCATGCGCATGTACCTGAAGGTGAATGATGAGACCCGCGTCATTGAGGATGTGAAGTTTATCACCTTTGGCTGCGGCAGCGCCATCGCCACCAGCTCTATGGCTACCGAAATGATTAAGGGCAAGACTCTGGAGGAGGCGCTCAAGCTCTCCAACAAGGCTGTTGCCGAGGCTCTGGACGGTCTGCCCGCACACAAGATGCACTGCTCCGTTCTGGCGGAGGAAGCTGTCCGCGCCGCCGTGAAGGATTATTATGACCGCAACGGCATTGAGTACGGCGATGAGCTGCGCCAGTGCGACGGCCACTGCGAGTCCTGCGGCCGCGAGCACTGAGAAACCATAAAAACCACGCCGCGCCGGCGTGGTTTTTTCTTGAAACTTTTTATCGTGAGGAATTTCTTATGGATCAAAGCCTCAAAGCCCATTTTGCTTCCCTGCTGGGGTACAGTATTTTCGGCTTCAGCTTTCTCTTCTCCAAAATCGCGCTGGATCTGGTGAGCCCCTTTGTGCTGCTCTCCATCCGTTTTCTGGTGGCTTTCGCCGTGCTGAATCTGCTGTGGCTGACGGGGAAATGCGGCCTTTGCCTGCGGGGGAAGCCTGTGGGCATGCTGCTTCTGCTGGGCTTCGTGCAACCGGTGCTTTATTTTATCTTTGAGTCATACGGTATCTCACAGACATCGGCCTCCTTCTCCGGCGTGATGATCGGTCTTGCGCCGGTGATGGGCCTTGTGTTCGGGGTGCTGTTTCTCAAGGAGAAGTGTACGGCTTTTCAAGTGATTTGCACGCTGCTCTCCGTTCTGGGCGTGGCCATGACCACGACAGGGGGCTTTGGCGCTTCTGTGAGCGGCTTTTTACTGCTGCTGGGAGCGGTGGTTTCTGCTGCCCTGTTTGCCATTTTGAGCCGGGGCATCGCGCCCCACTTTTCTGCCTTTGAGCGTACATATGTGATGTTTGCCCTGGGCAGTGCTGTGTTTACCGCCATTGCGCTGGTGCAGAATAGGCAGGATATGAGGGCGGTGTTTGCGTCCCTTGGGGAGCCTGCTCTCTGGGTGTCAGTGGGGTATCTGGCGGTGGTGTCCTCGGTGTGCGCTTTCCTCCTCATTAACTATTCCTTGAGCCACATCCCAGCAGGCAGGGCGCTCATTTTTTCCAATTTCACCACCGTCATCTCCGTGGTGGCAGGGATTTTGATTATGAAAGATACTTTCAGCCCGGTACAGCTTCTCGGCATTGTCATCATCACTGCCAGTGTCTTTGGTGTATCCGTACAGAAAGAAAAAACGGAGGCGTAAGCCTCCGTTTTCATCCGTTCAGGGGATAGGTGTGCCCGTCTATTTTGCCGTTTTCAATGGTGACCACGGCGTAGAAAGGGTGGAAATAATCCCCGATGCTGCCGGGGTTGACGAAGAGGGTCTTGCCCCGCATGTCCACCAAGGGGCGGTGGGTGTGGCCAAAGAGCAGCAGGTCAAGGTTTTCCTCCTCTGCCTTGTAGCCCGCCCGCAGAAGGGATTGCTTTACCCCCAGAGTATGCCCGTGGCAGATCATGATGCGTTTATCCTCAAGAAACAGCAGCCGCTCCGGCTCCTCCATGGAGCGGTAGTCGCAGTTCCCCGGCACCTGCTCCATAGGGATATTGGGAAAGCGCCGCTGCAGCTTTTCTGCGTCGCCCCAGCAGTCCCCAAGATGAAGGATCAACCGGGGCTGCTCCTTTTCCACCGCTCGGGCCATATTGTCGATATTCCCGTGGGAATCGGAAAGAACAAGGATCTTCATAGGCGTCTCCTTTGCTGAGTTGTTTTCAGTATAGTGCCTGCAGCCTCGGTTGGCAACTAATTAGAGAATTTTCTAAATAGATGTTGACAGGGTGGGATAACCGTGATAGTATGTATTTAGAAAAAAATCTAAATACTATCGGAGGTGATCCCATGGGCTTTGCGGAGACCTTTAAGGCCCTGTCAGACCCCATCCGGCGGGACATTCTGACGCTGCTGAAAAATAAGCGGCTGTCCGCCGGTGAGATCGGCAGCCACTTTGACATGACCGGCGCCACCATTTCCTATCATCTGGGGATCTTGAAAAAGGCGGGGCTGGTGTTTGAAAGCCGGGAAAAGAACTTTATTTACTATGAGCTGAATGCCTCCGTGGTGGAGGAAGTGATGCTCTGGCTTGCGGAGCTGAGAGGAGGAAACGACAATGCTCAAGCGGAATAAGAAAACGGTGATCTTAACTGCCGTCATCACGGTGCTGCCCATGCTGATGGGCCTTTTGCTCTGGCAGCGCCTGCCGGAGACCATTGCCACCCACTTCGATTTCAGCGGAGAACCAAACGGCTGGTCCTCCAAAGCCTTTGCGGTGTTTGGTTTGCCCCTCATTCTGGTTGGAGCCCATTTGCTGTGCGCCTTTGGCACCATGCTGGACCCCAAGCGGAGGAACATTCAGGACAAGATGTACCGCTTGGTGCTGTGGATCATCCCGGTGATCTCGATTCTCACCTGCGGCGCGGTCTACGCCTACGCCCTCGGCAAGGCGGTGGATATCACTCTTATTGCAGAACTGATGGTGGGCATTGTGTTCATCGTGGTAGGCAATTACCTCCCCAAGTGCCGCCAGAGCTACACCATGGGCATTAAGATTCCCTGGACACTCTCGGATGAGGACAACTGGAACGCCACTCACCGCTTTGGCGGCAAGGTGTGGATCGTCGGTGGCGTGGTGTTTTTTGCCATGACGCTGCTGGGCAGCCAGTATGAAGTGCTGGGCGAATTTTTGACCTTTGGCGTCATCATTGCCATGGTGGCTCTGCCTACGGTCTATTCCTATCTCTATTACCGCAAACACCACAGTGACGAGGAGTGACCTATGAACGAAAATTTTGACTTTCTGGATATGAATTTCTTCACCCGTGCCGATATTTTCCCCGGCAGTGTGGGTACCTTCCGCTACCGCTTCCAGCGCAGCGGCTGGCTGGGGAAGGAGGGCTCCGCCATTCAGGTGTGGGTCTATGAAAATATCAGCTTTGAGCTGGCGCAGGATGTGGAGACGGAGACCTTCCCCTGGACGGAGGAGGGCGTGGAGCAGATCAAAAACTGGCTGCGGCTGAAGCTCAGCGAGCGGGGAGCGGAGCCTTATTCCATCCCCTATCCGGCCCCAAAACGCGATGTACTGGAATGATCTGAATACCGCTCTCAAAGAGCGATACGGCACGAAGGTCTATAAACTCGCCCTCTCCTCGGGCTGCTCCTGCCCCAACCGGGACGGCACTTTGGGAGAGAGGGGCTGTATCTTCTGTGATGGTGCGGGAGCCTTTGCCGCCGCAGGGGATATTGACGCCCAGATCGCCGCCGCCAAGGAACGTGTTGCCGCCAAGGCGGGGGAGGGGGCGAAATACATTGCCTATTTCCAGTCCTTCACCAACACCTACGGCGATGTGGAGCAGCTGGAAACCCTCTTTGGCCGGGCAATAGCGGGGGAGGATATTGTGGCTCTTTCCATCGCCACCCGCCCCGATTGCCTTGGGGAAGAGGTGATGGCGATGCTTTCGCGCCTCGCGGCAAAAAAGCCTCTCTGGGTGGAGCTGGGGCTCCAGACCATCCACGAAGAAAGCGCCCGCTATATCCGCCGGGGTTATGAACTGGCGGTATTTGAAGAAGCCGTGAAAAAGCTGCGCCGGATCGGGGCGGAGGTCATTGTCCACCAGATCCTGGGTCTTCCGGGAGAAAGGGTGGAAGACATGGCTGCAACCACCCGCTATATCGGTGGGCAGGATGTACAGGGCGTGAAGTTTCACCTGCTCCATGTGCTGCGTGGAACGGATCTTGCCGCGGAGTATGAGGCGGGAAAGGTATCCGTTCTGACGCTGGAGGAGTATATCCACGCACTGGAAGCGTGTGTCCGCGCCCTGCGGCGGGATATCGTGATCCATCGTCTCACGGGAGACGGCGCAAAGCGGGATCTCATCGCCCCTCTTTGGAGCGGTGATAAAAAGCGGGTGCTGAACACCATTCACAAAACATTTTCCCTCCACGATGTGGAGCAGGGGACCTCCCTCTAATGAGGGAGGTTTTTTTCCTGCCTTTTCGTTGAAAGACGCAGGGTTTTGTGTTATGCTGAAACTGTAGAATTATGCAAGGAGAAGGAGGGACGATCCGTGCTGACCATCAGACAGTATGTCCGGGCGGAAAGCCTGGAGGAAGCCTATACCCTGGCACAAAAGCGTAATAACATGGTGCTGGGCGGCATGGCCTGGACGAAGATGTACAACCGCAGCATCGGTACCGCCATTGATCTTGGGGGTCTTGGGCTGGACACCATTGAGGAAACGGATGAAGCATACCTCATCGGAGCCATGACGCCCCTGCGGGTGCTGGAACAGCATGTGGGGCTCAACGCCATGACCCAGGGCGCGGTTGCCGAGAGCCTCAAGGGCATCGTGGGCGTACAGTTTCGCAATACTGCCACTGTGGGCGGCAGCGTCTGGGCCCGGTTCGGCTTTTCCGATGTGACGACCATCCTCATGGCGCTGGAGGCAAGGGTGGAGCTTTATCAGCGGGGCGTGATGACCATGGAGGAATTTGCCCTCCTGCCCCGCACGGAGCGGGACATCCTCGTGCGCGTGATCGTACCCAAGATGGAGCGCAGCGTCTGCTATCTTTCCCAGCGCAACACCAAAACTGACATTCCCGTCCTCACCTGCGCTGTGGTACGCCGGGGAGGGGAGACCTTTGCCGTGGTGGGTGCCCGTCCCCGCAATGCGGAAGTTTACCGGGATACGGAAGGGCTGCTCGCTTCCGGCGTGACGGAGGAAGGGGCCTGCGCCTTTGGCGAGAGCGTGGCTCGGCGCGCCTCCTTTGGGTCCAATTGCCGCGCCGGAAAAGAATACCGCCAAAAGGTGGCCGCCGTACTGGTGCGCCGGGCTGTGCTGACTTTGGATAAGGAGGGCTGAGCATGGAGATCAAACTGACTTTGAACGGCAAAAAGATCACCGCCGATGTGGCGCCCGATCTTCTGCTGCTGGACTTTGTCCGTGACCACGGGTGCCTGAGCGTGAAGCGGGGCTGCGAGACGGCCAACTGCGGCCTTTGCACTGTGCTCATGGATGGTACGCCCATTCTTTCCTGCTCCACCCTGGCTGTCCGCGCTGACGGACACCACGTGCAGACTTTGGAGGGACTGCAGGAAGAGGCGGAGGATTTCGCCATCTTTATCGCCGATCAGGGTGCGGAGCAGTGCGGCTTTTGTAACCCCGGCTTTGTCATGAACACCATTGCCCTCCTGCGGGAGAATCCCGATCCCACGGATGAGGAGATCAAGGCATATCTCGCCGGAAACCTCTGCCGCTGCAGCGGCTATGAGGGTCAGCTTCGCGGCATTCGCGCCTATCTCAACAGCAGGAAGGGGGTATGAGCATGGAGAAAAAGTTTGTAAACAGCGGCATCCGAAAGAAGGACGCCATGCAGCTGCTGCTGGGCAAGCCCCTTTATACCTGCGATGTGACCCGTAAGGACGCGCTGGTGGTCAAGCTCCTGCGTTCCCCTCACGCTCACGCCCTCATCGAGAGCATTGATACCTCCATCGCCGAGAAGGTGGAGGGCATCGCTGCAATCTATACTTATAAAGACGTTCCTCAAAAGCGCTTTACCCTTGCCGGCCAGACCAGTCCCGAGCCCTCCCCCTGGGATCGCCTGATCCTGGACCGGAGAGTGCGCTACGTGGGTGACGGCGTTGCCATCGTGGCGGGCGAGACGGAAAAGGCCGTGGATATGGCCCTGCGCCGCATCAAGGTGAAGTATCAGGTGTTAGAACCTGTGCTGGACATCCACAGCGCTTTGGATAACCCCGTTCTCGTCCATCCTGAGGAGGACTGGGTCTCCATGCTCCCTGTAGGGGCGGATAACAAGCGCAATCTGGTGGCCCATGAGGTCACCTCCGACGGTGACGTGGAGGCGGTGATGAAGGACTGCGAGGTGACTTTCCAGCGCACCTATCACACCAAGAGCTGCCAGCAGGCCATGATGGAGACCTTCCGCACCTATACGGAAATGGACGCCTACGGGCGGCTTCATGTGGTCAGCTCCACCCAGATCGTTTTCCACCTGCGCCGCATCATCGCAAATGCGCTGGATATTCCCAAGAGTAAGGTCAGGGTGGAAAAGCCCCGCATCGGCGGCGGCTTTGGCGCAAAGCAGACCAGCGTTGCCGAAGTTTACCCCGCTTTTGTCACATGGAAAACAGGCCGTCCCGCCCGCATGGTCTTCTCCCGCAAGGAGTGCCAGACCAGCGGCTGTCCCCGCCACGAGATGGAGATGACGGTTCGCATCGGCGCTATGAAGAACGGCCATATCCGCGCCATTGATCTCTATACCCTCTCCAACACCGGCGCTTACAGCGAGCACGGTCCCACCACTGTGGGCCTTTCCGGCCATAAGTCCATTCCCATGTATACCGGCGGTCTGGAGGCCTTCCGCTTTGGCTATGATGTGGTGTATACCAATATGCAGGCGGCGGGTGCCTACCGCGGCTACGGCGCCACTCAGGGTATTTTCGCCGTGGAGACTGCTGTGAACGAGCTTGCCGAGCAGTTGGGTCTGGATCCCGTGAAGGTGCGGGAAATGAACCTCCTCAAAGAGGGTATGGTCATGCCCGCATATTACGGCGAGAAGGCCAACGCCTGCGCCCTTGACCGCTGCCTTGCAAGAGCCAGCGAGATCTTCGGCTGGGCGGAGAAGTATCCCGTTCGGGATATGGGGAACGGTAAGGTGCGCTCCGCCGGCGTTGCCATGGCCATGCAGGGCTCCTGCATCTCCGCCCTTGATGTTGGCTCCGCTACCGTGCGGCTGCAGGAGGATGGTACCTACACCCTCTCTATCGGCGCGGCAGATATGGGCACCGGCTGTGACACGATCCTTGCTCAGATCATGGCGGACAATATGGGCTGCGACGTGGAGGATATCGCGGTATTCGGCGCGGATACGGATACCTCCCCCTATGACTCCGGCTCCTACGCCTCCTCCACCACCTATGTTACCGGCATGGCGGTGGAAAAGGCCTGCACAGAGCTGAAGGCCAATCTCTGCGTCATCGGCGCGGAGATGCTGGGCTGCAAGGCGGAAGAGGTGGAGTTCACCGGAGAAGCCGTAATGAAAAAGGACGGCAGCGGCGAAGTGAGCCTTGCGGATATTGCCAACAAGACCACCATTTTCAATAACACCAATGTGCAGGTCACGGCCTCCCATTCCTCTCCTGTGTCTCCGCCCCCCTATATGGTGGGCATGGTGGAGATCGAACTGGATAAGGAGACTGGCAGCGTAGAGGTGCTGGACTATAAGGCTGTGGTGGACTGCGGCACCCCCATCAACCCCAACCTCGCCCGTATTCAGGCCGAGGGCGGTATCGTGCAGGGCATCGGCATGGCGTTGAGCGAAGATGTGACCTATGATGAAAAGGGCCGCATTATGGAAAACAGCTTTTTCCAGTATAAGATCCCCACCCGCCTTGATATGGGCAGGCTGCAGGTGGAGTTTGAGGCAAGCTACGAGCCTACCGGCCCCAGCGGCGCAAAGTCCATCGGCGAGGTGGTCATCAATACCCCCTCTCCCGCCATTGCCCATGCGGTTTACCGCGCCACCGGCGTGTGGCACCGTACGCTGCCCATCACGCCGGAAAAAGTGCTGATGACAAAGCCGGAGGAAGCATAAACTATCCCTATCCCTGTGTAAAGGAGGAGCATCTATGGAACTGCGGATCTCTGCTCTGCTGGATCTGGAGCATACGCTGGCAAAGGAGTATCTCTCACAATTTGTCTACCCCTGGGAGGCGCTGGACGGCATCAAAGCCATGATTCTTGCCCTGGGTGAGACACTGGAGGAGGAAGAGTATACACAGCTCAGCCCTCAGGTCTGGGTGCATAAGACTGCCAAGGTAGCCCCTACGGCATTTCTGGGCGCGCCCTGCATCATCGGGCCGGAAACGGAGGTGCGCCACTGTGCCTTTATCCGGGGAAGCGCCCTGGTGGGCAGCAAGTGCGTGGTGGGCAACAGCGTGGAAGTGAAGAATGCCATTCTGTTTGACAATGTGCAGGTCCCGCACTATAACTATGTGGGCGATTCCATTCTGGGGTACAAGAGCCACATGGGCGCCGGCTCCGTTACCTCTAACGTGAAGTCTGACAAGACTCTTGTCACGGTGAACAATGAGGGGGAGAAGCTCCCTACCGGGCGTAAAAAGTTCGGCGCCATCCTTGGCGACGGGGTGGAGGTCGGCTGCAACAGCGTGCTCAATCCCGGCACGGTGCTGGGGCGGCGGGCAAGCGTCTATCCCACCTCCTGCGTCCGCGGCTGCGTGCCGGAGGATCATATCTTCAAGGATAGAGACAACATTGTGCTCCGCAAATAAGAAAAAAGCTCCCCCGATCCAGACGGATTGGGGGAGCTTCGAGCTTTTCGCAAAGAGTTTACTCCATGCTGATGATGAAGTAGTAAACGGGCTGGCCGCCGGAGAGAACGGCGATCTCTGCATCAGGGCAGACAGCGGTGAAGACCTCGGCGGCGTGGGCGGCGTCGGCTTCCGTGACGTCAGAGCCGAAATACAGGGAGATGAAGCTGGACTCGCGGTTACGGGCGTCCTCCGCCAGCTTTTCCAGCAGAACATCCAAAGCGGTGTCGGTGCCGAAGAGCTTGCCCTCTTCCAGAGCCAGATAATCGCCCTCGTGGATATCAAAGCCGTCAAAGTCGCTGTTGCGGGCAGCATAGGTGATCTGGGCGGTGGTGACGGTGGAGAGACTCTCGGTCATGGCTTCGGCAATGTCATCGGCGCTCTCAGCCTCGAAGTCCACATTCATCATGGCGGTGATGCCCTGAGGAACGGTCTTGGAGGGGATGACGATGACACGCTTGTCCGTCAGTGCTTCGCACTGCTGGGCGGCCATGATGATGTTGGAGTTGTTGGGCAGGATGAACACGGTCTCAGCGGGGATCCGCTCCACGCCTTCCAGCAGGCTTTCAGTGGAGGGATTCATGGTCTGACCGCCGGAAACCACATAGTCAACGCCCAGATCCTTGAACACGGCGGCAAGACCGTCGCCTGCGCACACGGAGAGGAAGCCATAGGGCTTCTCGGGCTCGGCAGGAGCGGCGGGAGCGTCGCTCTCGCCAGCGTGGAGATGGCCGGGATCGTCGTCCAGATCGTCTGTGCTCTGCACATGCTTGCCGGCAGAGAGATCCTCATACTGGGTGCGCATGTTCTCGATCTTGGCAAGCTCGAGGATGCCGTACTTCTGGCCCTCGTTCAAAGCGTTGCCGGGGATGTCGGTGTGGACGTGGACCTTGAAGGCCTCGTCATCCTCGCCGATGACGAGGCTGTCACCGATGGAGTTGAGATAGTCCCGCAGGGGCTGGAGATCCACATTGGGATTGGCCTTGCGAACGATGAAAACGGTATCGAAGGTGAAGGTGATCTCCTCGTCGGAGAGAGCGGCGAAATCGGCCTTGTCCTTATTCTCGTCCTCTTCGGCTACCTCAGGCATAGCCTCGCCCCGCATTTCGGCAAGCATACCCTCCAGAATGATGAGGTAGCCCTTGCCGCCGGCGTCCACAACGCCGGCCTTCTTCAGAACAGGGTTCATATCGGTGGTCTGAGCCAGAGCCTCTTGGCCGGCCTTGAGGGCTTCCTCCAGAACGACTTCGATATCGCTCTCCTCGGCGGCAACCTCCACTGCGCGGGCGGCAGCCAGACGGGAAACGGTGAGGACGGTGCCCTCGGCGGGCTTCATAACGGCCTTGTAGGCGGCGGTAACGCCTTCCTGCAAAGCGGCGGCAAACTGGGCGGCATTGGCGTTCTCCGCGCCCTTGAGGCTCTTGGAAACGCCGCGGAACAGCAGGGAGAGGATGACGCCGGAGTTGCCGCGGGCGCCCCGCAGCAGGGCAGAGGCGGTGGTGGCGGCAGCCTTGTCCACACTGACAGGCTCGCCCTTTTTCAGCTCGGTGACAGCGGCGGCAATGGTCATGGACATGTTGGTGCCGGTGTCGCCGTCGGGAACGGGGAAAACATTCAGGTCGTTGATAGCCTGTTTCTGAGCGGTGATAGCGGCGGCGCCGTGCAGGATCATCTGCTTGAACAAGGCGCCGGAGATCTGATTCATCATGTGGTCGCTTCCTCCTTACAGGGTCATGGAGTCCACGCAAACGTCCACGGCCTTGACGGTGACGCCGGTGTTCTTAGTCACCATATAGCGCACTTCGTTCATAATGGAGCGGCAAACAGCAGTGAGATTCACGCCGTTTTCCACGATGATGTGCAGCTCGATGGAGATGGTGTTGTCTTCGTGATAAGTGATGTTGACGCCCTTGCCCATGGCCTCGCGGCGCAGCAGATGCACCAGACCGTCGGTCATGGAGCGGTAGGCCATGCCTTTCACGCCGAAACAGTTGGTGGCGGCCATGCCGGTGATGGTGGTGAACACGGCACCGGAAACAGCGATCAGGCCCTGCTCGGACTGAAACTGGATCATAAATAAATCCTTCCTTTCGCGATATTGGAGAAAGCGCGGGAAGACCCGCGTTTCAAAGATTACAGGATAACAATCATATTATATATGATTCCAAAGAAAAGCACAAGAGCAAAAAACAAGGGCACAATGACGGTTTTCTATTGAAATGAGGGAAAATATGCCGTAAAATAAACAGTGTATGAAAATGTGCCGCTTCCGGGCGGCTGCAGGTAAGGAGAAACGTATGCGAGTCATCACAGGTTCCGCCAGAGGGCGGAGACTCAAGGAGCTGGAGGGCATGGAGACCCGTCCCACCACCGACCGGGTGAAGGAAGGGCTTTTCAGCGCCCTGCAGTTTGATATCGAGGGCCGAAAGGTGCTGGATCTCTTTGCCGGCACAGGGCAGCTTGGCATTGAGTGCCTTTCCCGGGGGGCGGCAGGCGCCGTGTTTGTGGAGCGGCGGAAGGATGCCGTGGCCCTCATCAAAGACAATCTGAAAACCACGGAGCTGACCGCAAAGGCACGGGTGGTCAGCGGAGACTCTATGGAATATCTCAAGGGTGTGCGGGAAAAATTTGACATTATTTTTCTCGATCCGCCTTACGCGGAAAATCTGCTGGAGAATGCCATTGCCCATATCGCAAGGTTTGACATTCTTGCCCCCCATGGTATAATGGCGGCAGAGCATCCGGTGGAAAAGACCCTTCCTGCCCTGGCGCCGCCCTATCGGGTGCAGCGCACCTACCGTTACGGCAAGATCGCGCTGACCCTTTACCGCCGTGACGCAAATGAAGCAAATGAGGAATGAATCCATGAAAATTGCAGTCTGTTCCGGCAGCTTTGACCCCATTACGCTGGGACATCTTGATATCATCCGCCGCGCTGCGGCCTGCTTTGATAAGATCTATGTCTGTGTCAGCCCCAACGCCAGCAAGAACAACCAGATGTTCACCCCCGAGGAGAAGCTGGCCATGGTGAAGACCGCCGTGGCGGACATCCCCAACGCAGAGGCAGAGCTTTTTCAGGGCCTGCTTGCAGACTATGCCGTTGACCGCGGCGCCAATGTGATCGTGCGGGGCGTGCGCAACGCAACGGATTTTGACGTGGAGTATCAGCTGGCCCAGATCAACTCCAGCATCCACCCGGGACTGGAGAGCATGATGCTACCCGCCAGCCCCCAGTACCAGCATTTCAGCTCCTCCATGGCCCGGGAGATGATCCGTTACGGCCAGCCTTTGGAAAAATATCTGCCGGAGTCCATCATTCCCATGGTGATGGAAATGGCGAGAAAGTGAGAGAATAAACTATGGCAAATGATGTAAACCGGCTGATTGATATGATTACCGAGCGCATTGAGGACGCGAAGGCCCCCGCCTTCAAGCCCAACATGGCCACCATCGACCGCGATGAGATCCTGGATCTGCTGGAAGAACTGCGCGCTGCGATGCCTATCGAGGTCAAGAAGGCACAGGAACTGCTCACAGCCCGCGAGAAATTCGTGGATGACGCCAAGCGGGAAGTGGACCGTATGCGTCGTCAGGCAGAGCAGGAGGCCAAGAGCATGGTTTCTGACAGTGAGATCATCTATGCCGCCAAGGAGAAGGCCCGCCAGATCGTTGCCCGCGCAGAGGAGCGTTCCCGTCAGCTCTATCAGGTGGCAAACGACTATGCAGAGGATGCCCTCGCCCGCACCGAAGAGGCGGTTCAGGCCGCTTTGGACGAGGTGAAGGAGTCCCGCGTGCGCTTCCGCAGTGCCTCCAACGCCAAGATGCAGGCCCAGCGGGAACAGCTGGATGCCCGCAACAGCGAAGGTGGGGAACAGTGACTGTTAACCTATCATAATTTGATGGCAAAACGACGAAAGTTTGATGTAAACTTTGTAAAAAACAACGAAATTACATAGGGAGCATTTTGGGACAGACACAATATGTAGTGTTTCGACTAATGCAATTTTGCCCTCCGACGCAAGATGTTGCGCCGGAGGGTATTTTTTGTATTTATGTAAACCGAAGGAAACCGAAATAAAAATGCGTGTTTTGGTGCGAAAAACGGCAAAAATGGAGAAATTACCCCATTTCCTATCTTAAAATAATGCTTGCAATTCATCAAAAGTTTGTTTATACTCAAAATTACAGGTGGGGAAGTGTGGGGGTAAGTGTCACTAAAATCCCAAAATCCACCTGATATTTAAGCAAAATGGAAGGGAGTGGGCACCGTGGCAAAGCTGATCGGTAAGGCCAGCAACAGCCTTGACGCCAAGGGCCGCCTTGTGATCCCCTCCAATATGCGGGAGGCGCTGGGAGAGGTGTTTTACATCACCATCGGCGCCGAACATTGTTTAACGGTGTTTTCCGAGGCCAAGTGGAACCAGATGGCGGAGGATATGGATGATCTTCCCTACACAGAGGTCCGGGCGCTGACACTGCTTTACGCCAACGCCGTGGAGTGCCGCCCGGATGGGCAGGGCCGCGTGCTGATCCCTGCGGGGCTGCGGGACTACGCAAGACTGAAGAAGAACGCCACCATCGTCGGCATGAGCAACTTTGCCGAGATCTGGGATGAGGATACCTGGAACGAGCGTGAGCGTGAGATGCTGGCAGCCAACGATCTGGGCGCCGCGATGGATGCTCTGGCCCGTGCCCGCCGAAACCGGAGGTAAGGGCGATGGAGTATACGCATAAGCCGGTCCTTCTGGATGAGTGCATTGAGGGACTGAATATTCGCCCCGACGGAGTGTATGTGGATGGAACGCTGGGCCGTGCAGGCCACTCCCGGGAGATCGCAAAAAGATTGACAACAGGTCGATTGATCTGTATTGACCGTGATATGGCCGCCATTGAGGCGGCACAGACCCGCCTTGCCGACTGGATGGACAAGGTGACGCTGATCCACAGCAACTTCTCCGAGGTGGGGCAGGTGCTGGAGGAAGCAGGCATTTCCGGTGTGGATGGGATGCTCTTTGATCTGGGTGTTTCCTCTCCCCAGCTGGATGACGCTTCCCGGGGCTTTTCCTACATGCAGGATGCGCCCCTTGACATGAGAATGGATGTATCCGCGCCACTCACTGCCCGCGAAGTGGTGAACAGCTGGAGCTTTGAGGAGCTTCGGCGGATCCTGCAGGATTACGGCGAGGAGCGGTACGCCTCCAAAATTGCCAGAACCATCTGTCAGGTGAGAGAAAGCTCTCCCATTGAGACTACACTGCAGCTGGTGGATGTGATCAAAGCGGCGATGCCTCCCGCGGCACTGCGGGAAAAGCAGCATCCCGCCAAGCGCAGCTTTCAGGCTATCCGCATTGCCGTCAACGGCGAGCTGGATGCCCTGCCCCCTATGCTTTCTTCTGCGGTGGCAGCGCTGAATCCCGGCGGGAGGCTGGCAGTGATCACCTTCCACTCGCTGGAAGACCGGATCGTGAAGCAAACCATGAAAGAACTGGCTACAGGCTGTACCTGCCCGCCGAATTTCCCGGTGTGCGTGTGCGGCAACAAGCCCAAGATCAAGCTGGTCAGCCGCAAGCCCATCGTATCCGGTGCGGAAGAGCTTGCGGAAAACCCCAGAGCGAGAAGCGCGAAGCTTCGAGTCGCAGAAAAATGCGATCTGTAATTATCGAAAAATCTGCGGATTTTTCGATAATTAGGGTTACAGAGCGCTGCAGCGCACGGCTTGCGCCGCACGTTTGCGCTCTGAGAAGTATTTTCGTCCACGTACACGCCGCGGCCGAAAATGATTTATGAGCGTTTGCCGCTTGCTGCGGCAAATGTTGAATGGCTTTTGGGAAAGCCATAATAATTACGAAGGAAAGGGGGAAACCCTGCATGGCCTCTGCAGCCAAGGACCTGCGTTACCGCAGCGAATATTCAGTCAACGGCAGTCTGGCCCGTGATCTCGACTGGGAGATTCGGGAGCGTCAGCTGCGCCATGCCGGCGAGCTTCCCCGCCAGAACACCGTTGCCCAGCCTCAGCCCAAGCGCCGCACCGCACAAAAGGTCAAGACCGAGACCAAGGTGCAGCTGCGTGAGCGGCAGGAGGTATCCTATGCGGCGATCGCAGGCTTTGCCTTGGTGCTGGGCCTTGCCGTGATGGTGCTGATGAGCCATATTCAGCTCACCAGCCTTTCCAATGAAACCGTAAAGCTGAAAAATGAATTGTCTCAGCTGCAGACGGAGAATGTTTCTCTTACCACGCAGTATGAGCGGATGTTTGACCTGACCACCGTTAAGGCGGCTGCAGAAAAAGCCGGCATGAGCAAGCCCAGCAATAGCCAGATCTGCTATGTGGATCTTTCCGGCGGAGACACTGCCGTTGTTTATCAGCAGGAAGAACCCAGTGTGCTGGGCAAGGCGATGGCATCCGTTCACCATGGTTTCTATGCCGTCGTGGAATATTTTGACTGACCACGCCGTATATTGGCTCAAGCAACGGGGAGTAAGAACGCGCTTCTTGCTCCCCTTCTTTGTCAGGAAGGGAAAATTTTCCCTGTGAACAGTATCTGTCCCGAAGGAGGGAGCATATGCCCGCAAATCCCAAACGAAAAAGCGACGCCGCCCGCTGGGCAAACCACACCATTTACCGGCGTACCATGCTGGTGATGGCGATCCTCGGCGTAGGCGTTTTTCTCATACTCTTTATCCGGCTCTATCACCTGCAGGTGAACCGCAGGGACGAGCTGCAGGCAAAGGCTGTGGATCAGCAGACCCGCAGTGCCGTGGTCACGGCCTCCCGGGGCACGATCTATGACCGCAACCAGCATGTTCTGGCCATCTCTGCTACTGCGGAAACGGTAAATATCTCCCCCAAGGAGATCCAGGACTATGTGGATAAGCAGATCAAGGACATTGAGGACGCCACGGCCAGAGCCATCCGGGAAAAGAAGGCTTACACGCCGCCCGAGGTGCGGGATCAGCTTTATATTGCACGTGGCCTTTCCCGGATCCTGGGCATCGATCAGGCCGGTATTGAGGCAAAAATGGAGAAGACCTACTCCATGTATGAAACGCTGGCGAAAAAGACGGAGCAGAGCGTGTCTGACGAGATCCGCCGCTTTATCAACGGTGAGATCGATGAGGAGGGTGCGGAGGTGCCGGAGGGGCAGCGCAAGCGCCTTCTGGGCGTATGGCTGCAGCCGGACTCCAAGCGCTACTATCCCTACTATGAGCTGGCTGCCAATATCGTCGGCTTTGTCAACGGCGAAAATGACGGCGGTATCGGCCTTGAGGCCAAGTATGACAACACCCTGCAGGGAACTGCAGGCATGACGGTCACCGCCAAAAGCGCTTCCGGTGCGGAGCTGCTGTATCAGTATGAGCAGTATTATGACGCTGAAAACGGAAACGATCTGGTGCTGACTCTGGACAGCAAGATCCAGGGCGCGCTGGAGTCGGGCATGGAGAGCATGCTGACGCGGTTTGACGCAAAAAACGGCGGAACCGGTATCGTGATGGAGGTGGACACCGGCGCCATCGTGGCAATGGCCTCCGTCCCCACCTTTGACGCCAACAGCTACGGAACCCTCACCGATGAAAAGCTCATTGCCAAGCTGACTGACACCCTTGCCAAGCTGGAAGAGCAGAAGATGACCTTTGAAACGGAGGAGAGCTATGCCGCGGCGGTGGCCAGCGCGGAATCCAACGCGGTGCAGACCTCCTGGCGCAACAAGTGTATCGACTCTACCTACGAGCCCGGCTCCACCTTCAAGCCCATCACGCTGGCGGTGGCGCTGGAGGAGAACATCATCAACATGAACTCCACCTTCAACTGTACCGGCTCCATCATGGTGCCGGGTTGGTCGAAGCCCTTTAACTGCTCCAAAAAGGCCGGTCACGGGATCCAGGATCTGAAGACTGCCACCGGTAACTCCTGCAACCCCGCCTTTATCAGCATAGGTCTTAGCATCGGCACGGAAAAGTACTGGGACTATCTCCAGTCCTTCGGGCTGATGGAACCCACTGGTGTGGATATGATCGGTGAGGTGCAGGGAATTTTCGGTACGGAGAAGAATTTCAAGTCCAACGTTGTTTCCCTTGCATCCTACGCCTTCGGCCAGACCTTTAATGTAACGCCTCTGGAGCTGATCCGGGCCCAGGCGGCCTGCATCAACGGCGGCTATCTCTACACGCCCTATATCGTGGAGCAAGTGCTGGATGATGACGGCAATATCGTCTCCCAGCATGACGCATCCCCTGTCCGGCAGGTCATCAGCGAGGAGACCTCCGCCAAGGTGCGGGAATGTCTGGAGTATGTGGTGGCGGAAGGCACCGGCAAAAACGGTCAGGTAGCCGGCTACCGCATCGGCGGCAAGACCGGCACTGCAGATAAGACCGGCACCAAAACCGCCAACAATCCCAAGGGTGACGTTGTGGTTTCCTTCATGTGTTTTGCTCCGGCGGACGATCCCAAATATATCATGCTGCTGACTATGGACACCCCCAGCCGTAATACGGATGTGTACGTTTCCGGCGGCAACATGGTGGCGCCCTATGCAAGCCAGATCATGGGTGAGATCCTGCCGGATCTGGGTGTAGAGCCTGACTATACGGAGGAACAGTTGGCCAGCGCCGACGCTGCAGTGCCCAATACTGTGGGTCTTTCCGCCTCTGACGCCATCGCCAGACTGGAAGACGCAGGCTTCAGCTATAAGCTGGTGGGCACCTCCGACGCGGTCACCGATCAGCTGCCTGCCGGCGGCGCAATCGTGCCCAACAACGCCCAGATCATCCTTTACTGCGGCGGCGAGGCCAGCACAGAGCCCTGCACGGTGCCGGATGTAGTGGGGCTGAGTGCGGCCAAGGCCAATCAGGCCATCACCAACGCGGGCCTTATCATGCGTATGGCGGGCACGACAGTGTCCTCTTCCGGCAACGTATATGCCATCTCTCAGGAGACAGAGCCCGGAACAGTCCTTGCCCCCGGCGAGGTGGTGACCGTTCGTTTCGGCGACCGCTCGGTACTGGACTAAGACACCAAAGCGCATATTTCACATGGTTTCCGGCAGGAAATGCCATATACTTTGCAAATTTGTCTGGTATAATATCCTTGGAATCCTATGTGAAAGGAGTATTTCCATGAAATTAGAGAAATTGCTGCAGGGCATTGAGGTCCTTTCCGCCACGGCGGAGTTGGGGATGGAGATCGCCCATGTGCGGTATGATTCCCGCATGGTGGAGGAGGGCGATGTATTTGTCGCCGTCAGCGGCTATGCGGTGGATGGACATAAGTTTATCCCCTCTGTTGTGGAAAGAGGGGCTGCCGTGGTGATCTGCGAGCGCGTGCCCGAGGTGGAGATCCCCTATGTGCTGGTGGCGGATTCCCGCCGCTGCCTTGCGGCGCTGGGCGCTAATCTCTACGGTCATCCCACGGAGAAGATGACCATGGTGGCGGTCACCGGTACCAACGGCAAAACCACCACGACCTATCTGCTCAAGGCCATTTTGGAGAAGGCCCGGGGGGCAAAGGTTGGCCTGATCGGCACCAATCAGAATATGATCGGCGATGAAGTGCTGCCTACGGAGCGCACTACCCCCGGCCCCTTTGAGGCCCAGGAGCTGTTCAGCCGTATGTATGAGGCGGGCTGCACTCATGTGGTGATGGAGGTTTCCTCCCATGCCCTCCATCAGGGCAGAGTCCACGGTGTGACCTACGATGTGGGTATTTTCACCAATCTTACCCAGGATCATCTGGACTATCATGTGACCATGGAAGCCTATTGTGACGCAAAGGCCATCCTTTTCCGCAGCTGCAAAACCGGCATCGTGAACGCCGATGATGTCTGGACGCCCCGTCTGGTGCGGGATGCTTCCTGCGCAGTCTATACCTATGCCAAGGATGCTGATGCGGATCTGCGGGCAGAGGAGATCGAGCTTGCCAGCGATCACATTTCCTTTACCGCCGTCACGGCGGAGGAACGGGTGCGTGTGCGGGTGAATATCCCCGGCGGTTTTATGGTTTATAATACGCTGGATGTTCTGGGTGCGGCACTGGCGCTGGGTGTTTCTCTGGAAGAGAGCGCAGCGGTGCTTTCCACAGTTCCTCCCGTGAAGGGCCGCGTGGAAGTGGTCCCCACCCCCGGGAAAGACTATACCATCCTCATCGACTATGCCCATACCTCCGACAGTATGGAGAATGTACTTTCTACCGTTCGCGGGTTTGCCAAGGGCCGCACCGTTGCCCTGTTTGGCTGCGGCGGCGACCGGGACCGCACCAAGCGGCCCCTGATGGGAAAGGCGGCTGCAGAGTATGCGGACTTTGCCATCGTGACCACCGACAATCCCCGCACGGAAAAGCCCGGCGATATCATCGCCGATATCCTGCCGGGGCTGGAAGGTACTTCCACCCCCTATGTAGTGGTGGAGGACCGCATTGAGGCGATCCATTATGCCATGGATCATGCCTGCTCAGGTGATGTGATCGTGCTTTGCGGCAAGGGCCATGAGACTTATCAGGAGATCAACCATGTCAAGCACCACATGGATGAGCGGGAGATCGTGGCAGATTATTTGAAGCAGGCAGAACAGGCCTGAGCGTAAGAGAGGAAGCGAAGAAATGACAAGTATATGGACGATATGGACGGAGGTCCTCATTGCCGCGGCAGTGGGCTTCGTTCTGACATGGCTGATCGGCAAGCCCGTTCTGCGGGAGCTGCGTATCCTCAAGGCCGGTCAGGAGATCCGCAAGGAGGGCCCCAGCTGGCATGCCACCAAGGCCGGTACCCCCACCATGGGCGGTATCATGTTCATTCTGGGTGTGGGCCTTGCTGTGCTGGTGCTGGGCTGGAATTATATGCTTCAGGGAGAGCTTGCTCACCTGTATGTGTATTTTCTGGCGCTGTGCTTTGGTATCATCGGCTTTGTGGACGATTACCGCAAGGTCCGCCAGCATCAGAATGAGGGCCTTACCGCAAAGCAGAAGTTTTTGCTGCAGCTTTTGGCGGCCATCGTGTTTTTGAGCCTGATGCGCTTTGAGGGCGTGCTGACCAACACCCTCTACATCCCCTTTTTCAATGTGGGGCTGACCATTCCCTGGGTGGTGTATCTGGTGTTTGCCGCATTTGTGGTTGTGGGCGCGGTGAACGCTGTGAATCTCACCGACGGTATCGACGGCCTTGCAACCTCTGTGACCTTCGTAGTGATGGTGTTTTTCACCGTGACCACGGCGCTGTGGTCCATGAATGTGCTGAGCCTTGTTTCTGCAGCCATGGCTGGCGGTCTTGCGGCCTTCTTCTGCTACAATCATCACCCCGCCAAATGCTTCATGGGTGATACAGGCAGCCTCTTCCTCGGCGGCGCCGTGGCGGCGCTGGGCTTTGCGGTGGATATGCCGCTGGTCCTCATCTTTGTGGGCGTAATTTACATCGCGGAGACTCTTTCCGTCATCATTCAGGTGGCCTATTTCAAGGCTACCCACGGAAAGCGCTTTTTCAAAATGTCTCCCCTGCACCATCATTTTGAGCTTTGCGGCTGGAATGAAAATAAGCTGGTGACAGTTTTTTCCACAGTCACAGCAGTGGGCTGCCTTCTGGCCTATCTTGGCGTGATGAACCGTTTCTGACCCTGTTTGAATGAATGATTTCGGAAAGGAGGGATCCCATGGCAGCACTCCGTCAGCGCCGCCGCCCCATGAGCCGGGAGGAAGCTTTGCGCCGGCAGGAGCAAAAGCGGCAGATCGAAGAAAAGCGCCGGGAAAGCTACGAGCTGTCCAAAGGCCCTATTGATGTGCCCTTTTGTCTGCTGGTCCTCATGCTGACGGCCATCGGATTGATCATGCTGATGTCCGCCTCCTTTCCTTCGGCCTATTACGAAACCGTTCTCAGTAAGAAGGGTCCGCAGCCCCTGAAATATTTCACCCGTCAGGCGGTTTTCGCGGTGGCTGGCCTTGTAGCCATGGTCTTTATTTCCCGCATCAACTATCAGCGACTCCGCGGCGCGGCAAAGCTGCTTTTGTATGTGGCCATCGTGCTGCTGGCGCTGGTGGTCATCCCCGGAAACCCTCTTGCCCACACAGCCAACAACGCCACCCGCTGGCTTGGCATCGGCAGTTTGACCTTCCAGCCCTCTGAGATCGCCAAAATGGCGGTGGTGCTCTATTTTGCGGACACTATTTCCCGCAAGAAGAACAAAATGCAGGATAACCGCTATGGTGTTTGGCCCTATCTGCTGATTTTGGGCGTGATCTCCGTTCTGATGCTGCTGGAGCCGCATCTCTCCGGCACGGTGCTGATCTTCGGTACCGGTGCGATCATGCTGTTTGTAGGCGGTATCCGGTGGTACTGGGTGGCTGCTGCCTTTGGTGCGGTGGGAACCGTGGCGCTTTTGATGTTTAAGGGCGTTATTACCTACGGCCAGTCCCGTATTGCCATGTGGCTCGATCCCTTTATTGACCCTCGGGGTGACGGGTATCAGCTCTCCCAGAGTCTGATCTCCATTGGCTCCGGCGGGCTCTGGGGCCTTGGCTTTGGCAAGAGCCGCCAAAAGTTCCTCTACCTTCCCGAGGAGCATAACGACTTTATTTTTGCCATCATCTGTGAGGAACTGGGACTGATCGGCGCGTCCATCATCATCCTGCTTTTTATGGCGCTGATCCTGCGTGGTTACTGGATCGCCATGCACGCCCGTGACCGCTTCGGAAGCCTTCTGGTGGTGGGTATTGTTACCCTCATTGCCATGCAGACATTCCTGAATATTGCCGTGGTCACCGGTACGGTCCCCACCACCGGTATTTCCTTGCCATTTTTCAGCTACGGCGGCACGGCGCTTGCCATGCAGCTGGCGGAAATGGGTGTGGTATTGTCAGTATCACGACAGATGAAACCCACAAAATCGGGCTGACCCCTCTTTTCGCCGCGCTCAGCCGCGGCGAAAATTATGAGAAAAGGGATGATCTTATGGAGAAAACCATCAAAAGAGTTATATTTACCTGCGGCGGCACGGCGGGCCATGTGAATCCCGCCATTGCTCTGGCCCAGCGGATGCAGCAGAAGGATCCCGATGTGGAGATCCTGTTCGTCGGTGCGGAGCGGGGCCTTGAGAAGGATCTGGTGCCCAAAGCGGGATATACTTTCAAAACGGTGCGCATTTCCAGCTTCCACCGCTCCTTCAAGCCTAAAGAGATCCGCCACAACCTGATCTCCGTGCTGAATCTTATCCGCTCTCCCCGGGAGGCAAGACAGATCCTGCGGGAATTTCGACCCGATGTTGTCATCGGCACCGGGGGCTACGCCAGCTTTCCCATGGTGAAAGCTGCCGCAAAAGCGGGGATCCCCACGGCGGTGCATGAGTCCAATGCCGTTCCCGGCCTCACTACCGAGCTGCTGGAGCCCTTTGCCGACGTTATTATGGTGGGCTTTGAGTCCTGCCGCAAGCATTATAAACACCCTGATAAGATCATGGTCACCGGTACGCCCGTGCGGGGAGATTTCTTTGCCCTTACCAAGCAGCAGGCCAAGGAAAAGCTTGGCGTTGCCGACGGGCGGCCGCTGGTGGTGTCCTTCTGGGGCTCGCTGGGAGCTTCCGGTATGAACCGCCAGATGGCGGATATGCTGGCGCTGGAGAGCGCAAAGGAAGTCTTCCACCATATCCATGGCGCCGGCAAAAGCGGCTATGGCGCCATGGTGAAAGCACTGGAGGAAAAAGGCGTAGCCTTAGAGGAGCACCCGGCACTGCAGCTGAGAGAGTATATCTATGATATGGATCTTGTGATGCGGGCAGCGGATCTGGTGATCTCCCGGGCGGGAGCCTCCACCATCGGTGAGCTGACGGCTCTTGGTGTTCCGGCGCTGATGGTGCCCTCCCCCTATGTTGCCAACAATCATCAGGAAAAAAACGCCCGCGCGCTGGAGGAAGCCGGCGGCGCGGTGGTACTTCTGGAGGGAGAGTGCACCCCCCAGAAGCTCTACCAGACCACCTGCAGCATATTGAAAGACGGCCTAAGGCTGCAGCAAATGGAGGAAAGCATGGCCTCACTCGGAATCCGCGACGCTACGGAGCGGATCTACGAAGTGATCCGAAATATCTGCAAATAAGAACATAAGAAACCGTCTCTTTTCCGCCAATGCGGAAAAGAGGTTCTATAATAAATGTTGGGGCCAGGCACATCGCCTGACCCCAACATTTATTATAGAACCATCAAAAAGCTGATAAGGAACCAGAGCGCCCCTTCGCCCATAAGATGGAATGTGATTCCATTCTGATGAGCGAAGGGACGATTTTTTATGAAAGAGCTGGAGATCCGGGGCGGCAGCGCCCTGCGGGGAGAAGTGGAGATTCAGGGAGCAAAAAACGCGGTGCTGCCCATTCTGGCAGCCACGATCCTGGTGGGCAGCACGGTGGAGCTGAGGAACTGCCCGCACCTGCGGGATGTGGAGGCATCCATTGCGATCCTGAGGGCTCTGGGCTGCAGTGTCCGGTGGGAGGGTGAGGCGCTGGTGGTGGATTCCAGGCATCTTACCGGCCATGAGATCGGGGAGGAGCTGATGCGGCAGATGCGCTCCTCCGCCATTTTTCTCGGTGCCATCCTGGGCCGCTGCGGCGAAGCGGAACTCAGTTACCCCGGTGGGTGTGATGTGGTATGGGGGCGTTTTTTTTGTTTCCGGGAAATTATGAAAAGATGTGCGTGATACGGAAAAATACAGTATTTTTGGGCTGCGTATGTTATGATATTTTTGAATTTTGAAGAAGATGAGGGGGGAGAGCTGTGATCGCATCACTGGATTGGCTGCGGGAACTGAACACGGTTTCTGTTTTCCTGCGGTTGCTGCTTGCGATGGTTCTGGGCGGGCTGATCGGCTTGGAGCGGGGCTTCAAGGGGCGGCCGGCCGGTTTTCGCACCTATTTGCTGGTGTCACTTGGAGCGGCACTGACCATGATCCTGAGCCAGTATAATTATGTGATGATGGGAACCGTCTGGAAGGAGCTTGCATTGGAGACCGGTGTGCGGACGGATGTGAGCCGTTTCGGCGCGCAGGTCATCAGCGGCATCGGCTTCCTTGGCGCCGGTACCATCATCGTCACCGGGCACCAGCAGGTCAAGGGCCTTACCACGGCGGCGGGATTGTGGGCCTCAGCCTGCATGGGTCTTGCAGTGGGCGCGGGCTTTTATGAATGTGTGCTGCTGGCATTTGTGCTGATCTTTGCTTCCATGCGGATCCTGCCTACCATTGAAACGTTCATCATTGAGCGCACCCCGAATATGAATATCTATGTAGAGTTCCGCTCGCTGGATGACATTGGTGCTATTCTCACCAAGCTGAAAAGCTATCAGACCCAGATCTACAATGTGGAGATCGAGCGGGGCGGTGAAAACCGCCATCCCAGCGCCACCCTTTCTCTGCGCCTTTCTGCCCGCAAGCTCCATGAGGAGATCCTTGCAGGAGTCTCTGAGGTAGAGGGCGTCTGCTCCATTGAAGAGCTGTGAGAGGAGGACGGCATGCTGACGTTTTTTGACTCTATGCGGGATGTGAGCCTTGCCTCTATCTTCCTGCGCATGGTGCTGGCAGTGCTCTGCGGCGGCGTGATCGGCGTGGAGCGGGAATTCAAGCGCCGTCCGGCGGGCTTTCGCACCCATATCCTCATCTGCCTTGGTGCAGCCATGACCACCTTGACAGGCCAGTATCTCTTTCTTGTGATGCGCTATTATACCGATGTGGCCCGCCTTGGCGCACAGGTCATCGCAGGCGTGGGCTTCATCGGCGCGGGCACTATCATTGTGACCCAGCGCCAGCGGGTGAAGGGCCTCACTACTGCGGCCGGTCTTTGGACGGCGGCTATTGTGGGCCTTTCCCTCGGCACGGGGTTTTATGAGGGCGGTATTCTGACCACGGTGTTCATTCTCCTTGCAGAGATGGTGTTCTCCCAGTGGGAGTATCGTCTCTTCGCGGATTATCCGGAAGTGAACCTCTACATGGAATATGCAGAAAAACCATGTCTGGACGCTGTTCTGGCCCGTTTCCGGGAGAGGGATATCCGGATACTCAATATGGAGATCACCCGCTCTGACGGCAGCGACAGGCACAATGCAACGGTGCTTTTTTCCCTGCGTCTGAATAAGTTCAGTGCGGGAGAGCTGATCGAAGAGCTGAGGGCCATTCCCGGCACGGTAATGGTGGAAGAGCTGTGATACAACAAAGAAGGACGGCGCATCAGCGCCGTCCTTCTTTGTTGCTGTTTAAACAGAGGCCTTCAGATGAGCGGAGGCGATGACCTTCGCGCCGAAGAAGTCCTCCACCAGAACCTCACCGCAGGTGATATCCCGGTCGGGAAGGGTGATGGTCTGGAGCTTGTCGGCAGCCTCCATCAGCTGCTCACGGGGAATGGGGTTATCCGTGCGCACAGGCAGCAGAGCGCCGCTTTCGGTGCGCATGGTGAGGGTGAGGGTGCGCATGGGGGTGGTGCGCTCCTGAATGGCATAGACCTCGCCGCGCTTGCAGCGGTTGCCGGAAATGGAGCCGTCAGCCTCATAACGCAGGCGGCAGCCGTTGGGACAGAGGATGCAGTTGAGGGCCTCGGGATCGGGCAGACCCTTGGCGGGCTCGCTCTTGCGGTCCAGCTTCCAGGGAGTCATCTCAGCACCCTTGAGGAAGGCGGCGGCGTTCTTACCGGCGCACTCACCCTGAGCGGAGACGAAGTCCACCAGATCCATCACGGCGTGAGCGTTGCCGGCGGAGAAGATGCCGGGCACGGAGGTCTGCATGAACTCGTCGGTGACGGTGCCGTTGGTGCGGCCGTCCAGAGCCACGCCGGCAGCCTTGGCCACTTCGTTTTCGGGGATCAGACCCACGGAGAGGACCAGGGCGTCGCAGTCGATGGTCCAGGCTGTGCCGGGGATGGGCTTAAGGTTATCATCCACCTTGGAGATCTCAACACCGGTGAGCTTCTTCTTGCCGAAGATGTTGGACACGGTGTGGGAGGTGTACAGGGGGATACCGAAGTCATAGAGGCACTGGCTGATATTGCGCTGCAGGCCACCGGAGGTCTTCATGACCTCGGCCACGGCCAGAACCTTGGCGCCCTCGAGGGTCAGGCGGCGGGCCATGATGAGGCCGATATCGCCGGAGCCGAGGATCACCACGCGCTTACCCACCATGACGTTCTTTACGTTCACAAAGTTCTGCACAACGCCTGCGGTGAAGACACCTGCAGGGCGGCTGCCGGGGATCACCAGCGCGCCGCGGGTACGCTCACGGCAGCCGGTGGCCAGAACCACAGCACCAGCCTCATAGGTGTGGAAACCGTCGCGGCTGACCACACTGACCTTACGGTCGGCGGTCATGTCCACCACCATGGAGTCACACTTGATGGTGACGCCTGCGGCTTCAGCTTCTGCAATGGCGCGGACGGCGTACTGAGGGCCGGTGAGGGTCTCATGATAGTGGATGAGGCCGAAGCCGTCGTGGATGCACTGGTTTAAAATGCCGCCGGCGCACTCGTTGCGCTCCAGCACCAGAACGCTTTCAGCACCGTTCTTCTTCGCGGCAATGGCTGCGCCAAGGCCAGCGGGGCCGCCGCCGACCACAATAACATCATATTTCATTACTTTACCCTCCCGCTAAAGAGTTCAGAGCCTTCGCCGCGCTGGGTGATATGCTCAGGAGCAATGCCGTATTCCTTCTCCAGGATCTCGGCGATCCGAGTCAGGCAATAGCCGCCCTGGCAGCGACCGGTGGTGGGCCACACGCGATATTTGATGGCGGAGATGGTCTTGGCACCCAGAGGATTCTCGATGGCCTCGCAGATCTCCTTCTTGGTGACCTGCTGGCAGCGGCAGATGACCTCGCCATAGTCGCTGTCCTCAGCAATGAGCTTGGCCTTCATCTCAGGGGTCTGGTCGGCAAAGCGGAGAATACCCTTGTGGGTGGGGTCAAAGGCGGTGTTCTCACCGGGCTGGAGCTTGTCGCAGACCATGGCGGCAACACGCTTGGCGATGGGCATGGAAGCGGTCATGCCGGGGGACTCAATGCCGATCAGGTCGATGAGACCGGGTACGGCAGGCTCTTCCACGATGGTGAAGTCCCGGAAGCCGCCCTCCTCGGGGGGAGCCTGCTTGGAGCGAAGACCCGAGTAGGAGCCGATGATATCCTTGCGCTGCAGGGCAGGCATGAGCATCTGTGCTTCCCGGAAGAGCTTATCCAGCACTTCCTGCGTGGTGGCACAGTCGTCATATTCCTCGATGTACTCGTTGCTGGGACCGACGATGATGTTGCCGTGGATGGTGGGGGTGAGATGTACGCCGAGGCCGCCGATGCCGGCAGCGGGGGCGGGATAAACGGGAACAGAGAGGTAATCCTTGGCGATCTTATCCAGGATCAGATATTCGCCGCGGCAGGGATAGATGTGATAACCCTCCACGCCTGCCATGGCGGCCACCTTATCGCTGTAAAGACCGGCGGCATTTACCAGCATTTTTGCGTGATAGGTGCCCTGAGTGGTTTCCACAGCGAAGAGATCGTTCTCCTTGGAGATAGCGGTGACAGCGGTGTTCAGGAACACCTGCGCGCCGTTCTTCACAGCGTTTTCTGCCAGAGCCACAGTGTAGAGGAAGGGGTCAAAGATGGCGGTGTTGGGAGAGAGCATGCCGCCCACGCCGCCGACACCGGGAACGCGCTCGGTCAGTTCTTCCTTGTCGATCAGGCGCAGACCCTTGCAGCCATTCTTCTCGCCCTGAGCCACCAGACGCTCCAGTGTCTTCATTTCCTCGTCGTTGAAGGCAACCAGCACCTTGCCGGTCTTGTTGTAGGGCACATCCAGTTCAGCACAGAGAGCTTCGAAGCCCTCGTTGCCTTCCACACAATACTTTGCCATGAGGCTGCCTACCTTATTGTTGAAGCCGGCATGGACAACGGCGCTGTTGCGGCCGGAGGTGCCGCCTGCAACGTCGGCCTCCTTCTCCAGAACCGCCACGGAAAGGGTGGTACGGGTGAGCTCACGGGCGATGGCACAGCCAACGGCGCCGCCGCCGACGATCAATACGTCAAATAGATTTTCCATGTTATTATGTCCCTCATTTCGGGTAAAAATCAGCGGCAGCGGGAACGCTGCCGCCGTATGGGTTTATTTACAGAAGGCTCTTGCCCTCCATGGCATCATGGGGCAGATCAAAGAGCGCGCAAAGGGTAGGAGCAATGTCCAGAATACTTTTATCCTGCAGCACACGGCTTCCAAGACCCTTGTGGCAGACAAGGAAGGGGGGCTTCTCTCCCCGCAGGGGCCAGTGGCCGTGCTTGCCGCCGAACTCGCCGCCATCCTTGTTGGGCATGGCGGTGAAAAAATCGGGCTTGATGGCGTCGATGAAATAGTAGCCGTCGCCGCCCTCCAGCACATACTGGAAGGGACCATCCAGGCCATATTCACGTACCTGCTCCACGGTATACCAGTCATAAAGCCAGCCATCGGCCTTGAGCTGAGCAAAGAGGGCCTCCATCTCCTCCTTCAGGGAGGGATCGTTCATGTACACCTGACCGGAAACACCGGCGGCGTGACAGAAGGCCCGGCAGTCGCTGAGCTTTGCGGGAAGGGGATCGCTGACCCAACCACGCTGGGCAAAGAGCTTGTTCATGGAAAGGCTGCCGCGGCAGTTGAGGTGGCCGTGGTCGCCGAGAACCACCAGAGAGAGATCCTCCAGGGGCGTTTTCACATGGCTGAGGACTTCCTCCAGCCAGTCGGCGCACTGGTCAAAGGCGGCGTCGATCTTTTCACCGGTGGCGCCGTAGCCGTGGCGGGTGGAGTCCACCAGAGAGAAGTGGAGGAACATGACGTCGGGGTCAAACTCGTCCGCAATGTCCACAGCGCAGTTTTTGGCAAAAACGTCCAGCTTATACTTGGAGGTGAAGTCTACCCACTCACGGTGGCGCTCGATGATGTGAGCGGCCTTGCCGCCGGAGGTAGCCTTGATGATCTCCACGGGATCGTCGGTGTAGGACCAGATCTCCGGAACCAGATAGTCCACCGGTGCCTCAGCACTGACGGGCCAGAAAATGGCGGAAGAGGTCCATCCGGCGGCGTGGAAATAGTCAAAGAGAGTGCGGCAGTGGATGTCGCTGTAGTACCATTTCCAGTCCTTCCACTTGGCGTTGGGCACACACTCCAGATTCTGGTAGATGCCGTGGCGGGCGGGAGGATTGCCTGAGACGATGGATACATGACAGGGATAAGTCAATGCGGGATAGATGGCGCGCATATCCCGACACTCGAGACAGCGGTCAAAGAAGGGGGCCAGCATAGGCCGCGCCTTCAGCCGCTCGATATTGGCGGAGAACATGGCGTCGATGCTGAGAACCAAAAGGCGCATAGCAGACCTCCCGGCAATTACTGCATGTCGATGAGAACCTTCACCACATCGTCAGAGGGATGGGCGGCCATCTCGAAGGCCTTGTCAGCCTCGGCGAGAGGATAGACGTTGGTGATGAGGTGGCTGAGATCCACCTTGCCCTCAGCCAGAGCCTGAGCAGCCTCCAGGAAGTTCTGGGAGCTGAAGCCGAAGGTGCCCACCAGCTTGACCTCGCTGTAATGGATGATGTTGGGGTCGATGGTGATGGTGGCACCGGTCTTCAGACCGCCGAAGACGTTGATGGTGGTGCCGCCGTAAGCAAGACCCATGGCCTCCTCGACGACAGCGGGGATACCCACGCACACGAAGATCTGGTGCAGGCTCTCGCCGTCCAGGATCTCTTCAATGGCTTTTTTGGTGCTCTCCACCTTGGCGGGGTTGATGACGGTAGCGCCCATGGCAGCGGCAACAGCGCCGCGCTGGTCGTTATATTCGGTGACGATGATCTTCTTGGCGCCCTTGAGCTTCAGGCCCTCGATGTGGAGAAGACCCATGGGACCGGCGCCCATAATGAGGCAATTCTGGCCTTCCTTGACCTGAGACTTGCCCATGGAGTTGAAGATGCAGGCGAAGGGCTCAGAGAGGGTCATCTGACGAACATCAGCGTCGTCAGCAAGAACTACCATGCCGCGCTTGGCGAGGTCGGCGTCCACAGTGAGGTATTCGGTGAAAGCACCGGAGGTGCCGATCTTCTCCCAGCACAGCTCCTCAAAGCCGGTGGCGCAGCTCTCGCAGTGGCCGCAGCCGATGTAGGGGGCGCAGGCGATCTTCTTGCCGACGAGGCTCTTATCCATGTTTTCGCCGGCCTCCACGATCTCGCCGCAGAACTCGTGGCCGAGAACGCAGGGAGGGGTGAACATACGATGGCCCTGCTTATAGGTCTTGATATCGGTGCCGCACAGGCCGCAGCAAAGGACCTTTACCAGATACTGGTCGGCATTGATCTCGGGCTTTTCGATTTCCTCCACGGCGATCTGGCCGATGCCGCGGTACATAACTGCCTTCATAGCTTCATTCCTCCGTAAAATTCAGAATTTAAAACTTTTTGTAGCTCGTTTCTTACTTGCCGTGGACGGTCTCACGCAACATCTTGATCACGGCAGCAGGATCATCACTGCCATAGACATTGCGGCCAATGGCGCAGCCTTTGCCGCCGGCGGCGATGACTTCAGCCACCATCTCCTGCAGGTCGCGGCTCTTGGGGCCGCCGGCCATGATCACAGGAATGGGGCAGGCCTTGACGACCTTATCGAAATCGTCGTGGGCATAGAGGATCTTCACAGCATCGGCACCGTACTCAAAGCCGGTGCGGGCGCAGGCAGAGATCCAGGCGGGATCATTCTGGTCTTCCCAGTTGGTGTGCAGCAGCTCGGGGATCAGGGGCATGCCGTATTTGTGGCACTCCCAGCTCAGCTCCTTCATGGCCAGCAGCTGCTCATGTTCATGGGGGTTGGACTCATCGCCCACGAACACCATGTTCATGATAGCGTCAGCACCAAGAGCCACGGCCTCCTCCACAGAAACGATGAGGCTGTGGTTCAGAGCATCCTTGGTGTGGGCGGTGATGCCGCCGGTGACACGCAGGATCAGGCCGCACTTTCCGCCGAAGATGTCAGCAGTGGCCTTGGCCCAGCCGGGGCCGCAGATGATGGCATCAGCTCCGGCGTCCACCACGGTCTTGGTGATGGCGCGCACATCGGCCAGACCGGGAACAACGCCGCTGAACATACCCATGTCCAGTGCAGAGATGACAGTTTTGCCGTCATCCTTGAAAATTCTTCTCATTCGGATCTCTTTGCCGCTCATAACGCTCATTTGAGATTCACTCCTTCAATATTCAAAATTGTTTGTGCAGTGTTATAGTCAGTGATCAGGGTCTTGATAAAGCCGAGCCGGGCGGCGCAGCGGATAGAGTCCGCCTTTTCGCTGCCGCTGGCCAGAGCAATTACATTTTTCACGTGCCTGAGATTCTGTATATCCAATGCCAGCAGGCGGTAATGGGCGTCCAGTTGGAAAATACGGCCATCGGGATAAAAGAACTGGGAGAGAATGTCGCCGATGGTGCCGGAGTTATGGATCTGCTTTTTATAATTCCAGGGGAATTCAGAGATCAGGTTGTTGTTGGAGATGGCGGGGCCACCCACGCCGATGATGGCGGCATCCAGAGAGTTCCACTGATCCATCAGGGTTTGGATGGGAGCAGATACATTGGGGCCGATGGCATCCTTCATCAGAAGGGAGGGCATATTGACATATTTTCGGTCGGCATGGAAGCGTTCACCAAAACGGTCTACGATGGTGTTGACCTGCAGCATGGGATTACTGTCGCCGGAAAGACCGATGAGGGGCAGGAAGGTGCGGCCCTTCACATAGCGCTGGGGGCGGATGCACAAAGAGGCGTTGTACAGCGTGCGGCCCCAACCAACGCCGATATTTTTGGCGTCACCCAGAAGCTCGGGCAGTTTTTCTGCCGCGCCCAGAGCCAGATTTTTGCAGATCACATCCGGATGAGGATACTGGCCTTCCTGATAGAAGGAGGGGATCAGAGCCACCTTTTCAAGGCCGAGAAGCTCTTCCAGCTTTTGGCTCATGGCATCTTCGTCCACCGAAACGGGGAAGTTCAGAGAGTAGGTCACAAGACCTTCATCCAAAGCGCGCTTGAGGATGCGGGAGATCTGGGAGCGGGAAAAGTTTTCTACATCCGCGATCTCCTGCTGGGTCTTCTGATCCAGATAATAGGCTTTTGCCACACGGTAAAGCAGGGTATAGTCCAGATTGCGTTCCAAGGGAAAACCTCCTTTTGGGGCGAGATCAGCGGGCGATGGTGAAGAGCATTTTAGCGCTTTCCGCGTCAAAGGGCGCATAGCCCTCCACTGTCATGGCGCCCCAGGGCATGGCTTTGGCAGCACATTCCTCAGCGTCTTCTTCCGTAAGGATGATGCCGGCCTGAGAAAGAGTCACAGGCATACCAAGAGAGGCGAAGAACTCCCGCAGAAGCTCGGCAGCGCTCCGGTCGGGCGCACCGAAGACCTCGGCGCTGAGGCGGGCAAGACGACCGGAAGCATCGGTGTCGGCCACCATGGAGACATAGGCGGGGATGACGATGGACATGCCGGCGCCGTGGGCCAGATCAAACTTTGCGGAGATGGCGTGTTCCACCATGTGGGAGATCCAGTTTTCCGCGTGACCGGCGGAGAGCACCTGGCTCATGGCGAGATAGCTGGCCCAGAGCAGGTTGGCCTTGGCATCATAGTTGCCAGGCTCAGCCATGGCGACGGGGCCCCACTTTACAACGGCCTTCATCACACCAAGGAGCATATTGTCGCTCACATCCACGTTGGTATCATTGTGGAGGTACTGCTCCAGCAGGTGGGAGAGGATATCGGCAATGCCCTCGCCGGCAGGCTTCGCAGGCAGAGTGTAAGTCAGCTGAGGGGCGGTGATGGAAAAGCGGGGACGCAGGGAGGACTCGGTGTAGATAAGCTTTTCACCGCTGGTGGGGTTGGAAATGACTGCGCTGGGATTGGATTCGCTGCCGGTGGAGGGAATGGTGACCACAAGGCCCAGAGGCAGTGCGGCCTTTTCGGGCATTTTGGCAAAGCTCACATAGTCCCACACGCCGCCATCTGTGGGGTTGGCGGCGAGAATGGCAATGGCTTTGGTGGCATCGATCACACTGCCGCCGCCCACGCCCAACAGGAAGTCGCAGCCTTCGGCGGTGAGAATGGCGGCGCTTTCATTGACGAACTCGGCGGTAGGGTTGGACATGCAGCCGGTGCGCAGCACATAGGGCTGGCCCAGCGCTTCCAGGGCAGCGGAAACCAACTGGAAGCGCTTTTCACTGGCCAGCACAAAGAGTTTGGCGGGTTTGTAAAGCTCCAGCTGCTGCTTCAAAGCTTCACACACGTCGCCGGTAAAAATATAGTCGGTTTTCTGAGAAAATTGAAAAGGCTGATAAGACATAGCAGGGTGACCTCACTTCCAGAAGGTGGATTCAATGTCGGCGGCAAGGGTCTCCAGATCCAGCTGATTCTGCGCCAGAACCGGGCCGAGAACTGTTTCGGGAATGTTGTGACCACCGGCGTAGGCAGCGCAGAGGGCGCCCACCAGCGCACCGATGGTGTCGGTGTCACCGCCAAGAGAGGCGGCAAGGCAGATAGCGCCGAAAACATCCTCCTTTTTCAGAAGGAAGATAGCCAGAGCTGCGGCGAACACATCCACGGAGTCAAGACCGGTACCGTAAAGATAGTAGAGATCCTGACGGAGCTTTTCGGGGTCGGGATCGGCGGCAAGAGCCTTTTCCAGAACGTTCAGACGGTAGGTGCAGGTGGGGGCGGCAGCGATCCAGTCCACACTGTGCAGACCCTTTTCCGCGCCGCGCTTTGCAGCAGCGAGGATCTCTTCCACACTTTTTCCTTCCATGGCGGCACGCAGGGCGAAACCGTAGCCTGCGGCAGCCTCAATGGCCTGAGAGGTGTGGTGGGTGGGGATGCAGCCACGGCGGATGGCCTCCAGAAGTCCAGACTCGTCGGTGTTGCCGGCGCACAGCACCAGTGAGGGGGTACGCATGATACCGCCGTTGGTGGTGCCGCCCTTGCCGGCATCCATCACATCCGCACCATCGCGAATGGCATTGAGGGCCTTGAGGGAGCTGGGGCCGATATATTTCTTGGCAACGGCGTCGCACTCCACGATCCAGCGGGAGAGGGCGTCGGCCGAAAGTTCGATGGTAATTTCGCCGGCAGCCAGATAGGCCTTGGCAAGGTAGAGGTTTTGCTCCGTGTCGTCGGTAACGGAGGCATAGGGGAGGTCATTGTGGGTATAGGAGAGCTTGGGGTCCAGAAGAGCAGTGATGGGAGGGAAGATCGCGTCGATATCGGACAGAGTCATAAATTCGGTGGGCATGCCCATGGCGTCGCCCACGGCAAGGGCTTCGAGGATCGCTTTGATATTCATAAAAAAGTCCTCTTTCTTTTTGTTCCCCCGGCGCCGCAAACGCGGCGCCGGGGGGAATGGGGTCAGATTACAGAGATGACGGGATCAGGGAAGAATTACATCTCGCGCTCGAGATCCTCAACACCCTTGTCCAGAGCCTCCTGAACGGGAGTGCCGCCCTCCAGAGAGGTCAGCATGTCACCCAGGATCCAGTCCATGGTGCCCATCTCGTCGAAGTGCCAGTAGGACCAGGAGTTGTTCAGCTGATCGAACACGATCTCGCGGCGCTCGTCCTCAGCGAAGAAGGCCTTGAGCTCCTCAGACTCCACAGCAGACTTGTGGATGGGCAGATAGCCGGTAGCCATGGAGAAAGCGGTGTGGTTCTCGGTGTTGGTCAGATACTTGATCAGATCCCAGGAAGCAGCGATGGTAGCATCGTCATTGCCATCGGGGAACAGGGTCAGCATGTTGCCGCCCAGAGCCACAGACTCGTTGGCGAAGGTGGGCATGGGCAGAACACCATAGTTCAGAGTGTCGTCAGACCAGCGGGCCAGACGGATGGAGGAGGAGACGTTGAAAGCAACGTTGCTGGCCAGGAAGGTCTTGTCGGCGTTGGAGTGCTCGCCAACGGGCATCAGACCGTTGGTGGTCAGCTTCTGCCAGAACTCGGCAACGGGGAGAGCCTTCTCGTCGTTGTAAACGGGAACGATGTCGCCGGAGGTGGTGTCGATGATGGTGTTGCCGTTCTGATTCAGCATGGACTTGAACAGCCAGGGAGCGTCGTTGACCTCGAAGCCGTAGAAAGCGGCAGCGTTGTTGATGTTGCCGTTCTTCTGAGCGCGCTCAGCCAGAGCATACAGATCATCCCAGGTCTTGGGGGCCTCGGTAGCCATGTCGATGCCGGCAGCGGCCATGATGTCCTTGTTGTAGTACAGAACGGGGACAGAGATGCCGTAGGGGATGGAGCAGATGCGGCCGTCGAACTTGGCATACTCCCAGACGCCGTCGAAGATGTCGTCCTTATTGAACTCGGGATCCTCGATCAGCTCTTCGATGAGATAATCGCCGCGGGCGCCGGTGTACAGGGGGGCGGCAGAGATCAGGGCAACGTCAGGGGCGGTGCCGGTGAGGAGGTTTGCGGAGATCTTCTCAGCGGCGTCGGCGTAGCTGCCGGCGTAGGAGATCTCGATCTCAACGTTGGGGTTGGCGACCATGTACTCCTTGACCTGAGCCTCGAAAGTCTCGCCGGTGACGCCGGAAACGGCATACCAGACTTCCAGCTTCACCTTTTCGGTGGGCTTGGTGAAGTAGGGATTGGCCTCAGGGGCAGCGGGGGTGGAGGCGGCGGGAGCGGAAGCAGCGGGAGCGGAGGGGGCGGGAGCTTCTTCCTTCTTGCTGCCGCAGGCAGCCAGAGAGAGCATCATGCTCATGGCCAGAAGGGCTGCGAAGAGCTTTTTCATGTTGTTCTTTCCTTTCTCGATCTTTTTTAATATTTCGATACCCTAAAGGGTGATCTACAAAATTACTTGATGCCGGTGAGGGTGATGGACTTAACGAGCTGCTTTTCGTAGATGGAGTAGACGATCAGCACGGGAACGACAGTCATCAAAGTGGCGGCCATCATGACCTGATACTCACTGGAGCTCTCCTGTACCAGATACTTCAGACCGATGGGCAGGGTACGCAGCTTGGTGGAGTTGGTCACGATCAGGGGCCACTGATAGGCCTTCCAGTGGCCCAGGAAGGAGAAGAGGGTAGCAGTGGTGATGCCGGAGGTGGAGTTGGGGATCATCACCTTCCACAGGCACTTGAAGGTGCCGCAGCCGTCGATCTTGGCGGCATCCAGCAGGTCATTGGGAATGGTGACGAAGAAGGAGATGATGAGGATCGTGGTAAAGGCGCTCATGATCTGGGGCAGAATGATACCGCCGTAGGTGTTGACCAGACCCATCTTGCTGATGATGAAGAAGGTGGGGATGATGGTGACGACGGTGGGCACGAACATGGAGGACTGGATGAAGCCATAAACAAAGTTCATGCCGGGGAAGCGCAGCTTGGTGAGGGCATAGGCTGCCAGAATGGAGATGCCCACCTGAAGGAAGGTCTGGGTGCAGGCGGTGAAAATGCTGTTGGCATAGTATCTCCAGAAGGGGATCATGTCGAACACGGCCTTGAAGTTATCCAGGTTCCATGCGCTGGGCAGCCACTTGGGAGGATAGGCGTAAACATCGCTGACGGTCTTGAAGGCGGAGAGACACATCCACACGAAGGGGAAGACCATGATCAATGCGCCGATGCACATGATAATGGTAAGGGGTACATTTTTCTTGTTGCTTTCCATATTCTTGTTCCCTCCTTAGGTATCGATCTCTTTGCTGCCGCCGACCTTGTTCTTGAGCTGAGTGAGAACAAAGATGACAATGAACAGCAGGATGGAGGCTGCAGCGCCGCGGCCCATACGGCCATTGGTGAAGGCCTGCTCATAGATGTAGTTGACTGCCATGGCGGTGGAGTAGCCGGGGCCGCCGTCGGGAGTCATGACATTGACTTCGGAGAAGGCCTTGAAGGCGTTGATGATACCCATCATGAGGACGAAGCTGATAATGGGCTTGAGCAGGGGCAGCTTGATCTTCCAGATGATCTGCATATCGGTGGCGCCGTCCAGCTTGGCAGCTTCCAGATATTCGCCGGAAATGCCCTGCAGACCGCTGAGCAGCAGCATCACATTATAGCCGAGACCGTGCCACACGGAGAAGATGATAATAGACATCATGGCTGTCTCTTTGGCGAAGATCCACTTCAAAGGCTCAATGCCGAACCAGCCAAGGATCTGGTTGAAGGGGCCAATGCCGGGATCGTAGAACCACAGCCAGATCAGGCTGCAGGCCACGACGGGGGTAACGACGGGAGAGAAGAAGACGGTGCGCAGCACCTTGCGGCAGTAGATATTGCTGTCCAGCGCCAGAGCGACGGCCAGAGCAAGGCAGACATCCAGACCCAGCTTAATAACGGCGAAGAACACCGTGTTGCGCATGGCCTGCCAGAACTTGTCGGAGGTGAACAGGTAAATGTAGTTGTCAATACCGTTGAAGTCCATCTGACCGGTGGTCATGCGGTAATCCGTGAAGCTCAGCACGATCAGCATGACCAGAGGCAGCACGAAAAGAACGATCAGGGTGATGAGCGTGGGAATGAGCAGCGTGTAGGCGGCTGCTGTTTCACCCAGGTGGTACTTTTCGCCCCGCCACATGAATTTGCGGTTGGCGATGTCGGACATTTTTTCGCCGAGTGTTTGCTTGTTGGTTTTGTCCATGATTGATCCTTCCCCTTTTATTTTAATGTAATGGTTCTGACAAGATTGTTCTCATACCGGATGGCGAAGCTCTCACCAACGAGCTTGTAGGGATTGCCGTCGCACACCAGTGCTGCTCCGGGCTCAAAGCCGTAAAGCACTACATCGTCTCCGGGACCGAAGAGCAGGTGCTGGGAGGCGGAGAAACGCCCCGTTCCCGCGTCATTTTCCTCAAAGGTCACAGCGATATGGTCGCACAGGGCGATCAGGCCCTTTTTCTCACTCCAGTCGCATTTGCCGATGGCGCCGTAGACGGCACGGCCATAGTGACTTTCGTGAGCAACACTGGAGATGATGATCTGCTGAACATCCTTCAGCGCCGGAGAGAAGCTCTTTCCGTTGAGCTCTACATGGAAATCCTCCCGGATCAGATCCTCACGGGGAGTTTGGGCCACCAGCTGACCCTCATCCAGCAGTTTATGTACGGAAACATTGCAGCTCTTGCCGTCCACCGTGGCGAGGAACGTGTCACCCACGATCAGATCGTTAAAAGCGAGGGACAATGGAGCGCCATCAGGGCCGAGAAGAACGACGCCGTCGTATGACAGCTCACCGGCCTCACTGATGTGGCGGCCTTCCAGAGCTTCCAGCTTGACGGAAATGATAGGACCTACATTGGCAGTGCCGGCAGCTACGCCCAGGATGGGCAGATCCAGACCAAGCTGATAGAGGGCAGTGCGCAGATAGGTGGCTGTTCCATCGCCGCCGACACAGGCAAAACGCTCGACACCGGACTCGGTCAAAGCGCGGACGCGATGGAGGATCGTGTCATAGTAGCCAAGACCATCGGTGGAAACATCCACCAGCTGAAGGGGAAGACCGGGGAGAAGGAGCGCACTGTCTGCCACAAACAGCTCATCCCCTTCAAAAAAAGCTGCGAGACGGTTCAGTACAACGTCAGCCGGGATCTTGCTGCCGGCCTTCGGGTTATAAAAAAAGGCAGTTTTCATGAGTGGAGACCTTTCTTCACCTTGGCAGTGTCTGCCATTTGGATGTGTGAAAAATGCACAAATGTTTGAAGGAAATGCTTTCCTACAAAGTCACAATACCAAAATTCCGGGGACCATTTCAACAGAAATGCGAAACCTGCACAAATGTTCCGAACATTGTTACGATTGGAAAAATTGGAAACGTTTGCAGCCTTTTCTGTGCGGAAATTATGTGCAGCTTCCTTTTCCGTCGTTGACAACTTGCTCTGCGAAACATAATATGAGGGCGGTGTAAAGGGCGCTGCCCTGATTTTGTAAAAATAATGAAAAATCTGAAGAAGGAGCACTCTGAGAAGAAACGATGAGTAATAGCCTGACGAAAAAGCATAGTGCCGGTTCCCTGTTGAGATTTGCCATGCCTACCATTGTCATGACGGTGTTCATGTCCCTTTATACAATGGTGGACGGCATTTTCGTTGCCAACTTTGTTTCGGCAGACGCACTGGCGGGCTTGAACCTGGTGATCCCCGGCTTGAGCGTACTGGTGGCCCTTTCCGTTCTCATCAGCGGCGGCGGCAGTGTTGTCATTTCCCGCAAGCTGGGTGAGGGCAAGGAGGATGAGGCCAGAAGTGATCTGACCTTTCTTGTGGCACTGACCGTAGGCAGCGGCATTTTGCTGACGGTGCTGGCGCTGACCTTTGCCCGTCCCATCCTGATGTTTCTGGGCGCTACGGAGAGCCTGTATGATGTGGCCCATGATTATTATCAGGTCCTGAGCATGTTTATTGTGGGCAGCCTCCTGCAGGTGCAGTTTCAGTATTTCTTTGTTACGGCAGGTGCGCCTACACTGGGCCTTGTCTGTGTTGTGGCCGGCGGTGTTTCCAATGTGATTCTGGACTATGTGTTTATTGTGGCGCTGGACCTGGGCATTCGGGGAGCGGCTCTGGCAACGGGCATCGGTTATTCTATTCCGGCGGTGGTGGGTCTTGTATGGTTCGCCTTCAACCGCAAAGGCCTCTTGCGGTTTACCCGCCCTCATTTCAATGCTTCCACCCTGAAAGAGAGCGTGGTCAACGGTGTTGCCGGCATGATCATCAATCTGGCCGGCGCTGTGGTGACCTGGCTTTATAACCGCGTCATTGTGCTGTATCTGGGTGAGATCGGCATCTCAGCCGCGACCATCGTGCTTTACGCGCGATTCATGTTCAACTCTGTGCTTTCCGGATATTCCAGCGGCGTGGCTCCCGTGATCAGCTTCAACTACGGCAAGCAGGATTTTGAGCAGGTCAAGCTCCTTTTCCGCACCTCTCTCAAGGCAGTGCTGGCCGGATCGGTTCTGGTGCTGGTCGTCTCTGTGCTGGCCCGTGACGCCATCGTGGCCCTCTTCGCCTCCGGCGACCCGGTGCTTGCAGACATGGCACGGCGTGGCATTCTACTGTTCTCCATCAGCTACATTTTCAACGGTGTGAATACTTTTGCTGCAACCCTCTTCTCCTCTTTGAGCAACGGTAAGCTCTCTGCGTTCATGGCCTCTATGAATACCTTCGTCTTCCTCATCGGCGCCATGTTCCTTCTGCCTCCCGTGGGCCTTGGGGCGGATGGTGTGTGGCTGGCTGTTCCTGTGGCGGAGCTGCTGAGCCTGTTCCTCAGCGTATATCTGCTGAAAAAGAAGCAGAGCGAGTATCACTATTAAAATTTAAAAGCCGCAGGGCGGAGGCCGGGATCCCGGTCTCCGCCCTTTTCGCGGTACTCTCCCAAAGATAAGGCGATAGGCTCTCCCGGGAGACGACAAATTTGCACAAAAGCCTTTCTCGGGTTGAAAAACAGGAAGGAAATGCTATAATAAAACCATCCTGAAACGGATTTTGGATCGATTTTTCGGAGGATCTGGCATCTATGAGCCGTGCAAAAGCGGTTTCCGTCACCGCTGATGACGCTTGATATTATTATACATAAGGAGAGCATAGCTGTGAAAGTTTTAAACATCGGCTCCATGAATCTGGACTATGTCTACCATGTGGATCATATCGTCCAGCCCGGTGAAACCGAGGCTGCTGACAGCCTGAATGTGTTTCTCGGCGGAAAAGGCATGAACCAGTCCGTGGCTCTGGCAAAGGCCGGTGCGGATGTCTTCCACGCCGGCCTGATCGGTGAAGACGGCCGCATTTTCCCGGAAACCTGCCGGGAATACGGCGTGGACGCGTCCTTCATCCGCGAGGTGGATATCAAGACCGGCCATGCCATCATCCAGATCGACCGCGGTGCCCAGAACTGCATCCTGCTCTACGGCGGTGCCAATCAGGCTCTCACTGAAAGCTATGTGGATGAAGTGCTCTCTGCCTTTGAAAGCGGTGATATGCTGCTGCTGCAAAACGAGGTAAACCTCCTGCCCTACATTGTGGACAGGGCATGGGAAAAGGGCATGCAGATCGCTCTGAATCCCTCTCCCTTCAACGATAAGCTGCGGGAAGTGGATCTTTCCAGGGTCTCCGTTTTCCTCCTCAATGAGGTGGAGGGCAATCAGGTCACTGGGTTTACCGATCCCGAGGAGATTTTGAAGGAAATGCTGCAGATGTTCCCCAAGGCGAAGATCGTCCTCACCCTGGGTAAGGACGGTGCGGTCTATGCCGAGGGCGAGGTGCGCTGCTTCCAGCCTATCTTCCCTGTGCAGGCAGTGGATACCACTGCCGCGGGGGATACCTTCACCGGCTATTTCCTTGCGGGCATCACCGAGGGTATGCCCGTTGCTGAGGCCCTCCGCATGAGTGCCAAGGCTTCCTCTATCGCCGTTTCCCGTGCAGGTGCCGTTCCCTCCATCCCCTGGAGGGAAGAGGTCATGGCTGCTTTGGCCGAAAACTGATTTTCAAACCACCGCCCACAACGGGCGGTGGTTTTCTGCGTCTGCGCAGCATAAGATGTGGGGAAAGGGGCTGAGGATATGGGGACAGCAAAAAAGAACAGGCAGTGCCTGGTGGTATTTATTCCGCACAGCGGCGAATGTCAGCCATGGCGGAAAACGGCGGAAGAGATCCTGGCGGAGATCGTGCGGCAGGAAGAGAAGCGCAGGAAGATCCCAGACCCACGCTGATCTACTGCCGGGAAAGCCGGGATGAAAACGGGGAACACTATGAACGCATCGAGACGCAGCGGGATGTGCTCAAATCCTTTTGCAAAAAAAGGGGCCTGACCAATGTGGTGGACATTGTCATGGACGACAACTGCAGCGGAACTGCCTTCCAACGGATGGAGGGGATATTGCGGCGGGTAAAGAGGGGCGAGGTGAAGGTCATCGTCTTCAAGGATTCCTCCCGTCTGGGGCGCAATCTGAAGGAGAGCCTTTCCTTTGTGGAACTGGTGGAGGAGCATGGTGGGGAGATCCTCTTTGAAAGCGAGGATTACAATGAAGACTTTTTCCCTCTGCAGGCGTGGTTCAACGAGCGCCGCGCCCGGGAGGACAGCCTGAAGATCCGTCGGATCCTTACCCACAAAATGGAAACGGGAACGCTGCTGGTCAAGCCCCATTACGGCTACCGGCGGGGGACAGCGGAGTGCATCATGGTGCCGGAGGAGGAAACGGCGGCTGTGGTGCGGTGGATCTTCGGGCAGTCTGCCGGGGGCAGGACACCCGGGGAGATCGCCCGGATGCTCAATGAGCACCACATTCCAACGCCCTCCCGCCACAGCGGAGGAGAGCGCTCTTCCGAGCTGTGGAACAGCCAGCACATCCGCCGTATTTTGGGCAACGAGGTGTATCTTGGCACCATGATCCACCATAAGACATCCCGCAAAAGCTATAAAAATAAGCATATCCTTTATCATCCAAAGGAAGAGTGGATCGTGTTGGAGGATCACCATGAGCCGCTGGTTTCCCGGGAACTGTTTGCCCAGGCTTCACGCAGAGGCAAAGGAAGACCGGCGGTATCACCTCACCAAAGGCCCTTTTCCCGTTTGCTGCGCTGCGGCCGCTGCGGCAGCCTGCTGGTGCGCCGGGCAAAGAAGGGGCGGGATGCCGTATATATCTGCGGCAAAAACCATAGGGAAGGAGCGCTGCGCCAAGGCGGAGGCTGCAGGCCCCATTCTCTGCGGGAGGAGGAGCTTTTGGAGACGGCGCTCTCGTTTTTGCGTCAATGGCTGAAAGGAGCATCCGTGGATCCGGTGGCGCTTTCGGATCGATCAAAACAGGAGAGGCAGGGAGGGGAGGACCCTGCAGTGGTGGAGCGGAAGCTGCGGCGGGTGAGGGCGCGGCTGGATGATCTTTATGAGGACCTCTGCCGCGGGATCTTGCGGGAAGAGGGGTATTTTCGCCTGCGGGAAAGGTTTGAGCGGGAAGAGGCGGAATTGGTACGCAGGATCGGGAAGATACAGGAGAAAAACAGGCGGGAAGGGGCGGAAAGATTGACAGAGGTGGACCTAAGCGATATAATAAATCACTTAGAAACGAGGGATCTTACACCGGAAGTGGTGCGCATGGCGTTTTCCGGCGCTCTGGTTTTTGAACCGGAGGAGCTGGAGGAGGCCCGGGCGGATACCCTTGGGCTGTCAGAAACCCAAAGGAAGGAGATCCAACGCTTTGGCGGGGTCGTCTTTCAAACTGCAGCGCTGCTGCCGCAGCATGTGGCGTCCCCACAGCACATCCCAGCCGGGTGGCTGTGAGCTGGGGCCAAGACCCATCGACCTGCACCTTTCGGGCCTGCGGGATCTGGGGGCGGAGATCACCGAAAGCGGGGGACGGATCCGCTGCCGCGGAAGCAGACTGAGGGGCCGCACCCTGGTGCTGGGATTTCCGTCGGTAGGCGCCACGGAGAATCTGATGCTTGCCGCCTGCGCCGCGGAAGGTGTTACTGTGATCGAAAACGCTGCACAGGAACCGGAGATCGTGGATCTGCAGGAGTTTCTCAATATCTGCGGCGCGAATATCACCGGTGGGGGGACCTCCACTTTGCGGATCCACGGAGGACAGAAATTCCACGGCGGAAGCTATACCGTCATGCCGGATCGCATCGTTGCCGCTACATACCTTTGTGCCTGCGCCGGCGCGGGAGGGGATATTTACCTGCGCCGTGCCCGGGAGGAGCATCTTTCCTCCGTCGCGGAAGTGCTGCGCCGCAGCGGCTGTGTGCTGCAAAGGGATGAAGAAGGGATCCGCTGCGTGCGCAACGGTACGCTTCGTGCTGTTCCTGCTGTGCGGACGGCGCCTTATCCCGGTTTTCCCACGGATACTCAGGCGGTCTTGATGGCGGCCTTGCTCAAAAGCAGAGGCACCACCGTGTTTGAGGAGAATATGTTCGAAAGCCGCTACCGTCATGTGGATGAGCTGCGCCGCCTTGGGGCAGGTATTCAGCTCTCCGGCAGAGTGGCGGTGGTCACCGGCGTAGAGCGGCTCAGCGGAGCCGCTGTGACTGCCACAGATCTCCGGGGAGGAGCCGCCCTTTGTGTGGCGGCACTGGAGGCGGAAGGTGTCAGCCGCGTGAGAGAGATCAACCATATCGACCGGGGATATGAGGACATTGCCCGGGACCTGACGGCTCTTGGAGCCTATATTTTACGAAGAGAGGAGTGAACAGCATGGCCAGACGCAGAGGAAGCAGCCGCCGTCACCGCAGGGGCAGGTTTGCCTTTTTCTATAAGCTTTTGGCCATACTGCTCATCTGCGGCGCAGTGGTGCTGGCCATGACCCTCTTTTTCCGGGTGGATACCATTCTTGCCCGGGGGCAGGCCCGCTACAGCGCGGAGGAGGTGTGCGAGGCCTCCGGCGTGAAGACAGGGGATAACCTCTATCTTCTGAATAAGTATGATGTCAGCAACCGTATCCGCACAGCCCTGCCTTATATTGAGGATATCCGCATCCACCGAAAGCTGCCCGACACCCTCATCATTGAGGTGACAGAGTGCAGCCAGACACTGTGCGTGGTGCAGGAGGGGATCGCGTGGATGGTCTCCAGCCGGGGCCAGATCGTGGATCAGAAAAGCGCGGAAGAGGCGGAGGGCTTTGGAACCATTTCCGGCTGTGAGCTGCTGTCCCCCTCGGTAGGCACCAAGATCGCTCTGGCGACGGAATACTCTTTGCAGGAGGAGAGTCTCCTTTCCCTGCTGGAGGAGCTGTATAATGCGGGCATGCTGGAGCAGGTGGACGGGATCCGGCTGGATGATCCCGTTACGCTGTATCTGGACTATGACGGCCGCTTTACCGTGAAGCTGCCCTACGGCGCAGATTATGAGTTCAAGCTGCGGGCCCTGAGAAGCTATCTGGAGGATACTGGCGTCATTCAGGACAATATGACCGGCACCTTTGACATGCAGACCGACGAGGACCAGACCTATTTCAAGCCCAATGTTCGCTGAAAAAACGGGAGAGCCGGAGGGCTCTCCCAATTTTTTTTGAAAATCTCCCCGAAAACAAAAAGGGACACTTGACCGAACGGCAAAAGTGTCTTACAATAGTTTTATTATTATGGAAACCCATATATGTAGAGGGTCATCCCTCTTTCACCAACAATATATTCAGGAGGCACCATTATGGCATTTGGTTTGGAAACCGGTCCCGATACTGTTGTCAATATTAAGGTCATCGGCGTGGGCGGCGGCGGCAATAACGTTGTCAACCGCATGGTCCGCACCGGCGCCAAGGGCGTGGACTTTGTGGCCGTCAACACGGACAAGCAGGCACTGAATGTGTCCAGCGCTACTTATAAAATTCAGATCGGCGAGAAGCTGACCCATGGAAAGGGTGCCGGCGCCGATCCCGAGGTGGGCCGCAAGGCTGCCGAGGAGAACCGTGCCCAGATCGCCAAGTCTCTGGAGGAGACCGATATGGTGTTCATCGCTGCCGGCATGGGCGGCGGCACCGGCACCGGCGGCGCTCCCATCGTTGCCGAGATCGCCAAGGAAATGGGCATCCTGACGGTGGGCGTGGTCACCAAGCCTTTCAGCTTTGAGGGTCCCCGCCGCATGCGTGCCGCTGAGGCCGGCATCAATGAGCTCAAGGAGAAGGTGGACTCTCTGGTCATCATCCCCAATGAGCGGCTGAAGTATGCCACCGATCAGAAGATCACCTTTGCCAACGCCTTCGAGATCGCCGATGATGTGCTGCGCCAGGCTGTGCAGTCCATCTCTGACCTCATCCGCAACACCGGCTTTATCAATCTGGACTTTGCCGATGTCACCGCCATCATGAAAAACGCGGGCATGGCCCACATGGGCGTTGGCCGCGCCGCCGGCAAGGGCAAGGCTGAGGAGGCTGCCAAGCTGGCCATTTCCAGCCCCCTGCTGGAGACCTCTATCGAGGGAGCCAAGGGCGTGCTGATCAACATTACCGGCTCTATGGATATCGGCCTTGAGGAAGTGGAGCAGGCTGCTTCTCTGGTGCAGCAGGCAGTCCATCCCGACGCACTTACCATCTTCGGTGCTACCTTTGACGAAACTATGGACGATGAGATCCGCGTTACCGTCATTGCCACCGGCTTCGAGAAGGTGGATTCTGTCCTGCAGTCTGCCGCTGCACAGCCCAAGCAGGCTCCTGTGCCCGAAGGTGCTCCCGTGCCTCTGGATCCTCAGGAGGTGCCTCAGGCCGCCGCTGAGGCGGAAGAGCCCGATCCTTTCGACGATATCTTCCGTATTTTCAACAACCGCCGCGATTGATTCCCAGATTTTTCAAAAACTCTCAGGCTTTTGCCTGAGAGTTTTTTCTTTTTGCCCCGCAGAGCCTTTTTGCGAAATTTTCCATGGCGGCAGCGCCACGATTTGGCCCGGCTGTTGTTTTGCGCAGCAGCACATGATAGAGCTGTCGCAAAATGCGGCGAATTTTTGCAAAGGGGTGATCAGATTGTATGAGCTTTCAGAAAAAGCGCGGGGGATCTTTCGCTGCGCCGCCATGGTCTTTGCAGCCTGTGTGCTTCTGTGCGGCGGAGTGCGGGCAAGCGCCGCCGGGGTGACGGAGCGGATGCTGGTGCCCGTGGGTCATACGGTGGGCATCAAGCTCTTTTCCCGGGGGATCGTGGTGGTGAAGCTGACGGAGGGCGGCTCACCCGCCAAAAGCTGCGGACTGAAAAGCGGCGACGTGATTTTGGAATGCGGCGGCACGGCGGTGACCTCCACAGAGTAGTTCCGAAGGCTCCTGCAGGGCACAGCGGGAGCAACGGAGCTGGAGGTGCGCCGGGAGGGCGGTGACACCGTGAAGCTGCGGGTCTCTCCCAGAGCCAATGCCGAAGGCATCAACTGCATCGGCGCCTGGGTGCGGGACAGCATGGCCGGCATCGGCACCATGACTTATTATGACCCGCTTACCGGGCAATTCGGCGCTCTGGGCCATGGGATCATGGATGTGGACACAAATTTACTCATGCCCTTTTCTAACGGTTCCATTCTGCCCTCCACAGTCAAGGCGGTGAAAAAGGGTGCGGCAGGCGCGGCGGGAGAGCTGCGGGGCGATTTTGACCTTTCGGAGGATCTGGGGGATCTGACGGCCAACACGGTCTCAGGCGTATTCGGTATTCTGGATGAAGCGGACTATGCCGCGGGAGAAGCCCTGCCTGTTGGCATGGCGCTGCCCGGCAGGGCGGTGATCCGCTCCAACGTGGAAGGAGATACGGTGGAGGAATATGAGATCGAGATATTAAAAGTGTGCTCTTCCAGCCGAGACGGGCGGGATCTGGTGATCGCCGTAAAGGATGAGAAGCTGCTGGAAAAAACCGGCGGCATCGTGCAGGGCATGAGCGGCAGCCCCATCATTCAGGATGGAAAGCTGGTGGGTGCGGTGACTCATGTTTTAGTGAACGACCCTACCAGAGGCTACGGAATTTTTATTGAAAACATGCTGTCTACAGCAGGATAAAGGAGGAGTTCCACATGGACTTTTATAAAGTACCCCTCGGCTTTGGTATGGCGCTGTCCAGAAATCCCGATGCGCTCAATGCCTATTCCGCCATGACGGAGGAGCAGAAGCAGGTCGTTTTGGCCAAGGCCCACAACGCCCGGTCAGAAGAAGAGATGCACCGGATCGTGAACAGTATTGAAAAAAGCGAATAAAATCATACGGAGCCGTTGCAGAATGAAAATTCTGCAACGGCTCCAATAAGACTGTCAAAATACTTTTTAGCCCCCCTCGTCAGAGAGGGATTATTCCCTGAAATTGTGGCTTTTTGACGAGCTGATTTCCCGGACAAGATACGTCCGGGGAATTATCGTGTTAAAAATGGTGAGTAAAAACTTCTTTGAAATGCCGCTGTACTTTTTAGCTTCAATATAATAAAATAATAACTGAAATTGATGAATCATTTCGAAACATATAAGAAAAGGGGATGAGTTGTATGGCGAAAAACTACAAGGAACTATTGGACGGTGCTTTTGTGGAGTATTACGACCGATTTCGGGAATTAAATGCACTCTCTAAGGAAAATGCAGTGACACGAGCCGAACTTTTTCCCAATGGAGAATCCTTCATTGATCGGGACAGAATGCACAAGATGCTCAGCATGGAGATCGTAAAAAGAGTTGGCATAAATCGCTATTGGCTGGATGAAAAAAGAGCCGCAGATGGAAACGGCGTTTTAAAGCAGAGGATCATTCTTGTTGTTATTGCATTGGTTTTAGGTGTCACTATGGGAATGCTTAACAGAATGGGAATTTTGAATTTTTAATGTCCTACGAGGTGCGATTTATGGGTTTCTTGGATAAGATATTCGAAAAGGTTGCAGAAAAGAAAGGTACAGCAGAAGACTTCGAGAAAAAAAGCGAGGCTCAAGGGAAAACTCTGGCAGATATTTGGACTATTGAGGATGAAACGGATTTTATCATTGCTTTAGACGAGTATGTTGGGGAAAAATGCAACCATGGCGACGCTATGGAAAGACTCAGCGCACAGGAGAGGATTTTTTACATTACGCAAAGTTTGGAGATGGAAGTGAATAACGGGGGCTTTTCACAGTATTTCTTTAACTCCAGCGGAGATTTTGCAAATGAATTGGTAGCTGCATTTACGGAAATTGGCGCATTGAGCACAGCGGAGATTTGCAAAAAAGCTGTAGCCATCTTTGGCGGAGAAGTTCCCGCTGATACATTTGACCGCGATGATGTGATTTCGGACAATGAAGAGTTTGAAGAGATTCTCAACGAGTGTGATGACGCTTTTTACGAATACCCCGATGCTTTGACCGCGTTGAACTACGAATATGTGATGAAAAACAGGGCGTTTTTTGCATAAAAACGGTTGTATCCAATGACGATCACGCATGTCGGGGTCGTCCATTATCCGGAATGATAAGCAGGTGGGCACCGTGATCCACGTTTTGGTGAATGACTCTGCAAAGGAGTGTGCCCATCGGGCCTCGTCGGACCAGGAGATGCACGAGATCGTAAACAGTATTGGGGAAAAGGGATAAAGCCATACGACAGGGGTATTCGCCCCTGTCTTTTCTTGCGTTCTGATTATTTGGTGGTATGATAGAAGAAAGGGCGGTGAATTATATGAACAAGCTTTTTTGTTTAATATTCTATACTTGCCGCGACGGGGACTATCGTGAGGGATTTCATATTGGATTGTTTAAATCCCGTGAAGAAGCAAAAGCGATTGAACTGCGTTACCGCAAGGAGGTTGCCGGGTTCAAGGCATGTGATGCAGAAATAACGGCAGTTCCCGTGATTGGTGCATATACGGACGAAGCCATCGTGTATCGTTACGTGGGGTGGAATGAAAACGAGGACTTTGATGAAGTTGATCTTATAGAAAGCGCTTGCTATATGGACCTGACAGAAGCGGAAGCTGATTACAAAAAGGCCCAAAGCGCAACACCGCGACAGGAATGGGTACTGAATCGTCATACCATCGGACAATGTGATTGGAAAGAAGGGTTTGTCAGAAAGGGAGGTGCGGATGAAAAAGCAGGAAAAGCTGGATGTGATAAAACAGGCGATCCATGAGCCTGCGATTTGCCGGTGCTTTTTTACATATGAACCCGGGCATCGCTATTATTACCCCAATGCAGTCAATGATAAGTTTATCCTGGGGCAGGAAGAAGATGACTTCATTCTGGACGGATATTGTATCCGCAAGATCTCTCAGCTGAAAAAGGTTGCGATCAAGGACGATAAATGCAATGAGATCAACAGAATATTCGGCATTACGGATGGGATCGGGATGCCGGATGTTGATATCAGCAGCTGGCAGACCGTTTTTGAATCTTTGATGCGCCTGGATGCATACGTTGAAATTGAAGATGCGGTCAATGAACAGTTTGCTATCGGTGTTATTGAGAAAGTCTTTCGGGACAAGTTGCATTTTAAACCGTTTGATGCAGACGGGATCTGGGACGAAGCCGGTTTGGAGATCCGCTATTCGCAAATTACTTCTGTAAAATGGGGAACACGGTATGCGGACTATTGGAAACGGTTTCTTGAAAACACCGGGTACGCATCGGGCAAATAGAATCAAACAAAGAGGAAAAGAGGGGCTGTTGCGGAATGTTTACATTCTGTGACAGCTCCATTTTTGATTATATAGGCTGCATCTGCAAAAGCGCTCGTTTGGTTTCCTGGTCAGCAAAGGAGGCTTCGATGGCGTAGTTGTTCATCCGAACAATATCCCGGTCCGTGAAGCCCATTTTGCGGCAGAGGGCGTATTCAAACTCCAGATCGGTGCCAAGAACAGTGAGATTATCCGTGTTCACGGTGACCCGCGCACCCTTTTTGTAAAGGACATACAGGGGATGAGAGGCGTCGCAGCTAAGGCCGTATTCATAGGAAAGACTGCTGTCCGGGCACATTTCCAGCGTTACGCCCCGGGCAATGACGGCTTCCGTCAGCTCCGGCAGCAGTGCCGCCTGATAGCCGTGGCCGATGCGCCGTGTGCCGTATTCCAGCGCCTCGCCAACGGTGAACTCACTGTGAGTGGTAGCGGGGATGTCCAGCTCCTTCGCAAGGGCGAAAACGTCGGCATACTCCGGCATCCGCTCCTCATAGCCCGCCATGTCCACGCCGCACACACCCTTGCCAAGGTACTTTTTGGCAAGGCGCACCGTTTCCATGTTTTCCGCGTGGTTTTCCGCCGGGTCGCAGTGGTTCATGGTGCAGAGGATCAGGCCTGCTTTCAGCTTGCGGCAGCGGGACAAGCCCTCCTGCAGCCCCGCAATGGCGGCGCAGACTGCGTCTTCCTGCGTCATACCGCCACTGAGATGATACTGGGGGGCAAAGCGCAGCTCGGCGTAGATTAGGCCTTCTTTTTCCAGCCGCTCCACCAGCTCTCTGGTAACACGGCGAAGCCCCTCTTCATTCTGCATCACCCGCAAAGGCGGCTCGAAGGTGAGAAAGTCCGGGTCATACTCCCCCTCGGGGATCATCATGGAGGCGGTGATCTCCTCCAGAGTGAGATGGCACTCCGGTTCGATTTGATATTTCCGCGCAAGCTCCCACACGGTCTCCGGCTTTGCAGAGCCGTCGATATGCAGGTGCAGGTCGATCTTATTTAAAATTTCCATAGGGATTCCTCCTGAGGTTTTTCAAAAAGATTATACAGGAATTTTCGGCAGTTTTCCATGCTTTCTTGCGCGGAAAGGGTCTATATGGTATGATTTAAATAAAAAAGAGAAGGGGGAGCAGACGTGAAAGGAAAAGACCGCAAGGTAACGGTACTTTTTGTGCTGGCATTGCTGACGCCATCAGCAGAGCTTTTGGCACGGGCGGCAGGATATGGTATCTCCATCCGTGGCTATGAGCTGCAGGCCGTGGCCGGTACTGCGGCATTCTGCTTGCTGACGAGACAGGTTCTGGCTCCGCCTAAGGAGAAGGTGAGCCGGCGAACCTCTGTGCTGGCAGCGCTGCTGCCCCTTTTGACTGCCGCAGGGATGTATATCCACGTTTTCAAAAGCCGCTCCGTAGTGGTAGGAGCCTGTGCGGCGGCATGTACGCTCTGCGCCGCCGTGCTGCTGGGCCATTCCCGGCGAATGCTGGCACTGAAATGGATCTCATTGACCCTTACGGTGCTTTTGATGATGCCCTTTGGCCTGGTTCTCTTTGGCGTGTCTTTTCTGCGGGAAACCGTGGTGCAGAGAGTGCCCTCTCCGCAGCAGACCTGCTGCGCGGAAGTGATCGACAGTGACCAGGGAGCGCTGGGCGGCGATACCTTTGTGGATGTGAAGTTTGTGTCGGAGGATGTGGATCTTCTGGTGTGGAAGCTGGAAAAGAAGCCCCTGCAGGTCTATTCCGGCCCGTGGGGCGCGTTTGAGGGAATGCAGATCTTCTGGGAGTCGGAGCAGACCCTCGTCATCAACGGCCATCGCTATGACATTTCGTGAGGGAAAAGGATAAAAGAAGCAAAGCACAGCCTCCTCCGGCTTATTGACCGGGGAGGCTGTGCTTTACGAAAATTTTAGAGGTATTGATGGCGGCAGCCTTACAGTCCACCCAGCTGGTAGAAGGCCACGGCGCTGGCGGCGGCCACATTGAGAGAGTCTACCCCGTGGCTCATGGGGATGCGCACCGTGTAATCGCAGCCGCTGATGGTGCCGTCGGCAAGGCCGTCGCCTTCAGTGCCGAGGATGATGGCAAGCTTTTCCTCTGCGGCGAGGCGGGGATCCTTAATGGAAAGGGAATCCTCCCGCAGTGCCATGGACACGGTTTTGAACCCCATTTCTTTCAAGCGTGTGAGGTCGGTGTGGGGCGTTTCGGAGGCAGAGTTTCCCAGCCACGCCCAGGGACACTGAAATACGGTTCCCATGCTCACGCGAAGGCACCGGCGGTAAAGGGGGTCTGCGCAGCCGGGGGTGAGGAGGACAGCGTCCATATTCAGCGCGGCGGCAGAGCGGAAGATGGCCCCCAGATTGGTGGGATTCATAATGTTTTCCAGAACTGCGATGCGCCGGGCATTTTGGCATACCTCTTCCGCCGTGGGGAGCGGACGGCGGCGCATGGCGCAGAGCATGCCCCGGGTGAGCTTGAAGCCGGTGAGCTGAGTCAGCACGTCAAACTCTGCTGTATATACGGGAATATCGCCGCAGCGCCGGATCAGGTCCCTGGCCTGGGTCTCCAGATGCCGCGTTTCCACAAGAAAGGAGACCGGCTCATAGCCGCCTGACAGCGCCCGCTCAATGACCTTTGGACTTTCGGCAATGAAAAGACCCTTTTCGGGAAATTCTCGGTTGAGAAGCTGCACCTCCGTGAGCCGGGCATAGACATCCAGCTCCGGCGCGAGAAAATCTGTGATCGCAATGATATTGGACATAGGGCCACCTCAGTGTTGATCTTGCATCCATTATACTGTGCGGATACGCCGCCGTCAAAGAAAACCGTTGTCCTTTCGACAAAATATGCTATGATAAAAATATGCAAAATATTGGAGGACAGACTTATGGGCAGCATCGTTGTGGTAGGCACCGCATTTGTGGATATCAAGGGTTTCCCTGATGGAGAATATCTGGCCGGAGGACGCAACGCCGGGCGGGTGGAGTATATCCACGGCGGCGTAGGCCGCAACGTTGCGGAGGATCTTGCCAACATGGAGCTGCGGCCCACCTATGTGGGATTGGTGGATGAAAGCCCTTTGGGGCGGGATGTGCTGGAAAAGCTGCGCCGCCGCAGGGTGAATGTAGATCATGTGCTCACCACGCCTGACGGCCTTGGTACATGGCTTGCGGTGTTTGACAGCAGCGGCGAGGTAGCCGGCTCCATTTCCCGCAGGCCCCATACCTACCCTCTTCTGGCGCTGCTGGAGGAAAAGGGGGAAGAGATCTTCTCCCGGGCAGACTCCGTGGTGCTGCAGGCGGACATTGACCGGGAAGTGGTGGAAAAGGTGTTCGACCTTGCACAGCGCTATGGGAAGAAGGTCTATTCCATCGTTTCCAACATGAGCATCGTTTCCCGGCGGCGGGAGATTTTGCAGCGTTATGACTGCTTCATCTGCAATCAACAGGAGGCGGGCATGCTGTTTTTAGAGGATTACAGCGGCAAAACGCCGGAGGAGCTGCGGGATATCATAGTGGAAAAGATCGCGCAGGAAAAGATCCCGGCCATGGTGGTCACCATGGGAGGAAAGGGCAGCGTGTATGCAAGTCTCGGTGGGGAAAAGGGAGTGTGCCCGGCCCGCAAGGTCACTGTGCGGGATACCACCGGCGCGGGAGACTCCTTCTGCGCAGGCGTTGCGGCTGGCCTTACCTACGGCAAGTCCCTTGCCGCAGCAGTGGAGACCGGAACGGATCTTGCCGCGTCCGTCATTACCTCTTCTGAGAATGTCTGTCCCCGCTTCCGGCCGGTGGAGCTGGGCTTGAATTACAGCGAAATATAAGATGACGTCACCCCGCTTGTGCTGCCTGACAAGCGGGGTGACATTTTGGCCTGATAAGCGGTATTTTTGCTTCATTTTATACGTAAACGTTTAAAAAATAAGAGGGTTTTTGCGAAAGTTCTGAAATATTTATCAAATCTTATACTGGAAACGTTTTCAAAGTTGCATTTATCGGCGACTGGATATAACATGTATGATGTAAATACATGGTCTGCAGGCAGCAGACTGAAAATCAGAACACATATGAGAGTTTGAGGGAGGTAATTATTATGAACACCAACAAGCCCGCACTCGTTATCATGGCTGCCGGTATGGGCAGCCGTTTCGGCGGTCTCAAGCAGATCACCCCTGTGGATCCTCAGGGCCACAAAATCATTGATTTTTCCATGTACGACGCCTGGCGCGCAGGCTTCCGTGATGTGGTTTTCATCATCAAGAAGGAAATTGAGGAAGAGTTCAAGGAGGCCGTCGGTTACGAGGCTGAGAAGCACTTCAATGTGCAGTATGTCTTCCAGGATGTGAACGATCTGCCCGAGGGCTTTACCTGCCCCGCAGAGCGCGGCAAGCCCTGGGGCACCGGTCATGCCGTTGCCGCCTGCCGCAACGCCGTTACCGGTCCCTTCGCCGTCATTAACGCTGACGACTTCTACGGCCCCACCGCCTTCACCACCATCTATGATTACCTCTCCTCCGATCTCAAGGAGGGTGAGTATTCCATGGTGGGCTACCGCCTGCGCAATACTGTCACCGAGCACGGTTCCGTTGCCCGCGGCGTGTGCGAGGTCAGTGAGGAGGGCTTCCTCACCGGCATTACCGAGCGCACCAAGATCTACAAGCGGGGCGAGGATGCCGCCTTCACCGAAGACGACGGTGTGACCTTCACCCACCTCGGCGGCGACACCATCGTGTCCATGAACCTGTGGGGCTTTACCAAGGGCATCCTGAATGTGCTGTGGGACCGCTTCCCCGCTTTCCTGGAGAAGAACCTGCCCGTCAACCCCCTCAAGTGCGAGTACTTCCTGCCCTTCGTGGTCAACGAGCAGCTGGAAGAGGGCAGTGCCACTGCCCGTGTTCTGCCCTGCGAGGAGACCTGGTACGGCGTGACCTATAAGGAAGATCTGGAGAGCGTGGA
>JAFQRI010000033.1 GCA_017410185.1 Oscillibacter sp.
AAAATCTTATCAGTGGTGATAAATGGTCCGGAATGGTTCAAGGTAATTGTTCCGGGTGGTTGTTACCTTGATATAATTATTATACGCAAAAATGAGCAAAAATCAAGATGCTGCGGTGATTTCACTCTAAGGATTTTCGCCGGATATGATAGGAGGCTCCCATCGGGATTGATGGGAGCCTATTCTTAGATTAAGCTCAAGGCTAACGATCTGTTCGACAAATTGGAATTTGTTTTACTCTGCCTGTAATTGGTTGTTGAGTACATTGATTAGGTTGAAGCCATTTGGATGGTCATAATCCTCAGCAAGATATTCAAGGGCATCCACGAGTTCTGAAATGTGTGCTTTCACTTTTTCGGGATTGAGTATCATATCTCCATAGAGAATGTTGCACCAAGTATAATCTGTGTCGCTTGCTCCATCTTCAAGACAAAGATGAAGGATAAAAAGGCCAAAATAAGCAATGCAGAGCAGAGTTTGTCCGCTCTGCTTTTTCTTCCCCTCATTTCCGGCGAATTGGCGGGAATACGCGCAGCATTTTATGCAATATGTCATATTTTATAAAATAATAAGAAAAGTATTGCATACTTTTTACAATGGCCTTATAATAAAAATAGAGAGTGGAACTACCCGCTTTTATATTTAAAAGGAGGTCAAGGATATGGCATTACCTGCACAGGAGAGGCAGCAGCTCGAGCAGACGGCAAAAGAGCTGCGCCTTAAAATCATCGACGTAATGAGTTGGTCCGGCGGCGCCCATGTGGGCGGCTCCATGAGCATTGTTGAGATTCTGACCCTTCTATACTTCAAGTATCTGAACATCGACCCGGAAAACCCCTGCTGGGAGGATCGCGACCGGTTCATTCTCTCCAAGGGCCACACTGCCGCAGGCTATATCCCGGTGCTGGCCAAGCGCGGCTACTTCCCCGAGGACACGCTGAAAACCTTCAACCACTTCGGCAGCCCCTTTGCCATGCACCCCGACTGCAACAAGGTCACCGGCTGCGATGCCTCCGCCGGCAGCCTTGGCCACGGTCTCAGCATGGCGGTGGGTCTTGGTCTGGGTGCCAAGTACCGCAAGAAGGACTACAAGACCGTCTGTCTCATGGGTGACGGCGAATGCTGCGAAGGCAGTGTATGGGAGGCAGCCATGTCCGCTGCCCACTTCAAACTGGACAACGTCATCGGTATTGTGGACCGCAACCGCCTGATGATCGACGGCTTCACCGAGGATGTCATGGCGCTGGAGCCCTTTGCGGACAAGTGGCGGGCCTTCGGCTGGGAGGTCATCGAGGTGGACGGCCACGATCTGGACGCGATGGACGATGCCCTTGCCAAAGCCTGGGCCGCCAAGGGCAAACCCACGCTGATCCTTGCCAACACCATCAAGGGCAAGGGCGTGGACTTTATGGAAAACAACGTGGTCTGGCACTACGCCTCCGGCGACTCAGCGCTCTGCGAGCGTGCCAAGGCCTCCATTCTGAAGGGTTAAGGGGGATAGAGTTATGGCTGTTATTACCGGAACCAACTGGAACGCTTACGACGCTTCCACCATGACCGCCCGTGAGATTTACGGGCGCACCCTGGCCGCGCTGGCCGAGGGCAACGACAAGATCGTTGGTCTTACCGCCGATCTTGAAAAGACCACCGCCATCAAATTCTTCGCGGATAAGTTTCCCGATCGCTTCTTCAACGTGGGCATTGCCGAGCAAAACATGCTGGGTATCGCTGCGGGTCTTGCCAAGGCGGGGCTCATCCCCTTCGCCTCCACCATGGCGGTCTTTGCCTGTCTCCGGGCGGGCGAGCAGCTTCGTACCGACATTGCCTACCAGAATCTACCGGTGAAGATCATCGCCACCCATGCAGGCATCTCCTTTGGCCACGCCGGCACCACCCACCATTGCACCGAGGACTTCGCTATTCTCCGGGCCATTCCCAACATGACGGTGATCTGCCCGGCCGACGGCATCGAGACCAGCAAGGCCGTACAGGCCTGTGTGGACACGCCGGGCCCGGTGTACATCCGTATCGGCCGCGGCTTTGAGCCGCCCTGCTACGAAAACGATGACTACACCTATGAAATCGGCAAGGCCATCACCATGCGCGAAGGCACCGACCTCACCATCATCTGCTGCGGCATCGCCGTGCTGCAGGCCGTCAATGCCGCCAGGACCCTGGCCGAAAACGACGGGCTCTCCGTGCGCGTGATCAATATGCACACCATCAAGCCCATCGACAAAGAAGCCATCCTTAAGGCCGTCAGCGAGACAAGACGCATCCTCACCGTGGAGGAGCACAACGTGCTGGGCGGTCTGGGCGACGCAGTGGCCTCCGTCATTGCTGAGAGCGGCATGGGCTGCGTTTTCCGCAAGCACGGGCTGCAGGATACCTTCGCGGCCATCGGCTACGCCGAGGACCTTTATGCCCACTACGGTCTGGATGCCAACGGCATCGTGGATCAGGTTCGTGAGATGATGGGCAGCGAGTACGAGCCCGACGAAAACTGGGAAGACGACTAAAAAGGGGGGATAAGCATGTCATCCGCACAGGAACTCATGACCGCAAAGCTCTTTATGAACGCGGCTTTTCCCACCATGCAGGTGCTGCTGGACGACGACCTTAAGCTCCATAAAAAGTTTGAGAGCTTTCAGGGCACGGTGCAGTTTGGGGCCAAAAACGACGGCGAGCTTCTCTGCTGCCACCTGATCTTCGATAACGGTAAGCTCACCGTGGTACAGGGGAGCGCGGAGAAGCCGGATCTTACGCTGACTTTCCCCAGCATTGAGAAGATGAACGCCCTTTTGAAGGGCGGTCTGGCCCTCCCCGCCATCAAGGGCAAGCTCAGCATGCTGCCCAATGTACTGGCGGTGCTGCTTGGGCTGAAGATCATGACCAAGCCCAACGACAAGTTGAAAACCGAGGAAGAAAAAGCCCTGAAGGTCAAGTGCAGCCTTTACATGATCACCCGGGCCCTCTCCAAGTACAACAAGCTGGGCGACCCGGACATGCAGGAGTTCTGTCGCCGCCAGCCGGACCGCATCTACCAGTTCCGGGTGGAAAAGGACGGCGACCCGGCCTTCATCGCCTGCTACCTGCGGGTAAAGGCAGGCCAGTCCAAGTCCGGGCACGGGGTCTACACCCGCCGCAGCCCCTTTGTTCTCTTCCGCTTCCTCTCCGTGGATGGGGCTCTGAAGGTGCTGGGCAAGGAATGCGAGTTTGTGGAAGGCGTGGAAAAGGGCTATGTAGAGACTGTGGGCAGCCCGGAATACGCCTGTTACCTCAATGACTACATGGCCATTCTGCAGGGCATGCTGACCTGATGAGAAAGGAGCGGGTATGAAAACAGTATATTTTGACAAGGACATACCGCGGATACTCGCTACGAAGGCCGCGGCCAAGAGCGCGAAAAAGCTCCTTTTCACGGGCCTCAACGCCGTGAAATACGTTACGGATCTGCCGGATCCGCCCCTGCCCGCTCAGGACTGGGTGCGTGTGAGAAACATCGCCTGTGGTCTCTGCGGCACGGACATCAGCTTCTTCAAGGCCACCACCGGCACCAACTCCGCGCTGGAGCCCATCCCCAGCTCCAAGCGCACTTATCTGGGCCACGAGAACATTGGCGTTGTCACCGAGGTAGGCACGGACGTTACCGATCTCAAGGTGGGAGACCGGGTCACCATCCGGGCATACATGGCCGGCTGCGACACCAAGGGTCTCAAAGACCGCTGCCCCTACTGTGAATCCGGCGACTATAACTTCTGTCTTAACTACGGCGCTCCCTCCCCCTACGGCGAGGTGGTCACCGGCGCAGGCTGGAGCGACAGCTTCATTTACCCCGCCCGGGGTCTCGCCAAAGTCTACGACGAGCTCAGCGACGAACAGGCCGTCATGGTGGAGCCCGCCTGCGTCTCCGTCCACGCGGTACTCCATGCCCCACCGAAAAAGGGCGAGAAGATCCTGGTCATGGGCTGCGGCACCATCGGCCTCGGCGTGGTGCAGGCCATCAAGGTGGTAGAACCGAACTGCGAAGTCTGGATCCTGGAGCGCGTCAAAAGCAAGCAGGAATTCGCCAAAAAGCTGGGGGCCGACCATGTGCTGACCGGCGAGATCTACGAAGCCACGTCCAGGGCCACCGGCGGCAGCGAGGTTTTTACCGGCATGGCGGGCAACAAGTATTTCTTCGGCGGCTTCGACCGCATCTATGACTGCATCGGCGGCGACTGGGCCAACCATACGGCGGTGCGTCTCCTGCGGGCCCGGGGCACACTGGTGAAGATCGGCCATCACATGCGGGCCGTCTCCTTTGACGAGACCCCCATCTGGTGGCAGGAACTGAATCTGGTGGGCGTGGACGCCCACGGTATGGAGCACTGGCAGGGCCGCGATCTCTATACCTTCGATCTGGTGCAGGAGTGGATCCGGGACGGTGTCTACAGCGTGGACGGCTTCGTGACCCATCATTTCAAACTGGATGACTACAAGGACGCCCTGAAGCTGGCCCTTGAAAATCCGCCGGATGTTGTTAAAATAGTCATAGACTGTCAGTAAAGGATGACTCTCTATGAAAGAAGAAAAAACCGCAGGCCTTGTAAAAATCGGTGAGCTGGCCAAGGTCACCGGTGTCAGCGTGTCCACGCTGAAGTTCTATGTCAAGGAAGGCCTGCTGGAACCCAAATGCAAAACCGGGAAAAACATGTCCTGGTACGACCCGGCCTGCGCCGATACCATCCGTACCATCCGCGCCCTGCAAAAGGAGCGCTTTTATCCCCTGTCCGTCATCAAGGAGCTTTTGAAGGGCGGACAGGGCGAACGGGAAATGGCCCTGCTGGACGCGATCCATAAGGTGGACTACCGCTCAGACAACACCCTGCTTGGGCTGGGAGAGGCCGTCCGCCGCAGCCGTCTCTCGGCCCAGGAGATCACCCGCCTTTCCGAGGCGGGGCTGATCTCCGTCGGGGCCGGGGGCAGCCGCCCGGTCTATACCCAGACGGATCTCTCCGTCATGTCGCTGGTGCGCCGCCGTATGGACGCAGGCATCCCCTTTGAGCAAACATTGCTGTCCTTCGACATCTACGCCACGGCCCTGAACAGTGCCGTCCGGGCCGAAGTCAGCGCTTTTATCTCCGGGGCCATTCTTTCCCCCGGCTTCACCGCCGAGATGGGCACGCGGCTCATCCGCGTCTCCGACGAGACGCTGGACGCCTTCGTGGATTTGAAGCGCGAGGAGCTGAACCGCGTTTACGGCTCCGGAAGTCTGGAGGATCTCTATCGCTTTGAGGGAGCCCTGACCCGGGGACTGGAACGCATCCGCTGGATGCTGGAGGCCGTGGGGCTCCATGAGGACGCAGCCTACTGCGCCGCGGCTCTGGCCGGTGACAGCACCGGTATACCTGTGCTGGACCGCTCCGCCGCCCTCTACCGGGGCAGCGAACACGGCAGCGGCAACGGCATTGCCGCCCGCGTGGCCGGCTGCGCCGCCGCCCTGGATTACTTTACCGCGCTGGATCCTCTTTGCGCCGGCAGCGCCGCGGTGGCGGTCTGGTGCATGAAGCTTTGCTGGCTGAGTCTTGCCCCGGATATTCTCAACTGCCGGGAACTGGCGGACACGACCCTCCGGGAGCTGCTGGCATATCTGCAGCAGCGCCTCGGAGACATCACCGCCCTCCGGTCCGCACTTCCTGCCATCCTCTCCGAGAACCGGGAGGCGTATGTGTATCTGTAAACAAGAATGCCATTGCTTATGAAGGATAAAAAAGGGACGGTTCTCTTGACACGCCTACACCACCACGAAAGAAAGCTGGAACTGTATGTTCGTCCAACAACGAAGATTAGTCCGCAAAACCTATGCCCTAAACCCGCAAAAGCTCCCGCTTTCCGGCGGGAGCTTTTGCATATCACGGCCCCGGATAAGGAGTATTCTCCACTCCCCTTTGAGCGAGTTTTCTGACCATAAAGTCCGTCATGGCCTTTTCTGTCCGGAGCTTTTCCGCAATGGCATCGTAGGCTCCCGGTTCCGTATGTACGAAGACAACGAAAGTCTGCATCTCCGGTAGGACGAGAGGATCGATCTGGGCATGGTAGCCCTTGATTACGCCTTTTTCCTCCAACGCACGAACCCGATTCTTTACGGCGACACGGGTCAGGCCCACTTCTTCGCCTATATCCGACCAGGACATCCGGGCATTCTTCATCAGGAGACCAACGATTCGGTTATCTGTCTCATCCAGACCGTTAAGCTTTATTTCGTGCCTCTTCTTTCCGCCGGGGCCGCATGCTTGCCCCGGCTCATGACTAATTTTTAGCAAGTCAAAAAACACTTGTCAACCGCGCAGCTTTCTAAAAGAAAGTCTAAACTATCTCCAATCTCTTTAAGGACAGATTTCGTGTGATCTTGCAGATAAAAGCCGTGAAATTGTTCGGACGAGTAGG
>JAFQRI010000034.1 GCA_017410185.1 Oscillibacter sp.
GAAATACGGCAAAAAGAAAAACCTTGAAACCATTGCGGTTTCAAGGTTTTCTTTGGTGGAGACTACTGGACTCGAACCAGTGACCTCCTGCGTGTGAAGCAGGCGCTCTAACCAGCTGAGCTAAGCCTCCATTTTTTGGTGACCCGTACGAGACTCGAACTCGTGTTACCGCCGTGAAAGGGCGGTGTCTTAACCACTTGACCAACGGGCCGGATAAATCAGAAAGCATCTTACGATGCTTTCTGATTTATGTTGGTAGCGGCGACTGGATTCGAACCGGTGACACTTCGGGTATGAACCGAATGCTCTGGCCAACTGAGCTACGCCGCCATATGTTCGCCACATAGGGCAGGATTTACTATAACAGAGGAAATATAAAATGTCAACCCCTATATGAAAATTTTTTTCTTTTTCGTGCGACGCCGCAAACCTTGGGGTCTGCGGGGTTCAATTTCATTCAGCGGATCAATACATGCCGTCCATGCCGCCGAAGGGGCCCCTGTGCGGCTGCGCCGACAAGCACGAGCCGCAAAAAACCGCAGCCCTTTCCGGGCTGCGGTTTGCGCTGCTTTCAGCAGATCAATACATGCCGTCCATGCCGCCGGCAGGTGCCACAGGAGCGGGAGGCTCGGGCTTGTCGGCTACCAGAGACTCGGTGGTCAGAACCATGGCAGAAACAGAGGCTGCGTTCTCCAGAGCGGAGCGGGTGACCTTTGCAGGGTCGATAATGCCGCACTCCACCATGTTGCAGTACTCTTCCTTATAAGCGTCGAAGCCATAGCCGTTGACGCCGGAGGAGCGGACCTTCTCCAGAATGACGGAGCCGTCCAGACCTGCGTTGGCAGCGATCTGGCGGATGGGAGCCTCAAGGGCCTTGGCAATGATCTTCACGCCGGTCTTTTCGTCGCCGTCCACGGTCTCCAGCAGAGCCTCAACAGCGGGGATAACGTTGACAAAGATGGTGCCGCCGCCGGCAACCACGCCTTCCTCAACGGCAGCGCGGGTGGCATTCAGAGCGTCCTCGATGCGCAGCTTCTTCTCCTTCATCTCGGTCTCGGTGGCAGCGCCGACCTTAATGACGGCAACACCGCCGGCCAGCTTTGCAAGGCGCTCGTGGAGCTTCTCCTTGTCATACTCGCTGGTGGAAACGGCGATCTGAGAGCGGATCTGGCCGATGCGGTCCTTGATGGCCTGAGGATCACCGGCACCGTCTACGATGGTGGTATTCTCCTTGGTGACCTTCACCTGACGGGCGTGGCCCAGCATATCCACGGTGGCGGTCTTGAGTTCCAGGCCGATATCGGCAGAGATCACGGTACCGCCGGTAAGGATGGCGATATCCTGCAGCATCTCCTTGCGGCGGTCGCCAAAGCCGGGAGCCTTGACGCACACCACGTTCAACGTGCCGCGCAGACGGTTGACGATCAGGGTGGACAGAGCCTCGCCCTCAACGTCCTCAGCGATGATCAGCAGGCGCTTGCCGGCCTGAACCAGCTGCTCCAGAACGGGCAGAAGGTCGGCAATGACAGAGATCTTCTTATCGGTGATGAGCACATAGCAGTCGTCCATGACGGCTTCCATCTTCTCGGTGTCGGTGACCATATAGGGGGTGATATAGCCGCGGTCGAACTGCATGCCCTCCACGACCTCGCTGTAAGTCTCAGCGGTCTTGGACTCCTCAATGGTGATCACGCCGTCGGCGCTGACCTTCTCCATAGCGTCAGCGATCAGGGCGCCGATGGTCTCGTCTCCGGAGGAAACAGCGCCGACACGGGCAATATCCTTGGAGCCGTCCACAGTCTTGGCCTGGGCCTTGATCTCGGTGACAGCAGCCTCAACGGCCTTGCTCATACCCTTGCGCACAACGATGGGGTTGGCACCGGCGGCCAGATTCTTCAGGCCCTCGGTGATCATGGCCTGAGCCAGCAACGTAGCAGTGGTGGTGCCATCGCCGGCAACGTCGTTGGTCTTGGTGGAAACTTCCTTCACCAGCTGTGCGCCCATATTCTCAAAGGGATCATCCAGCTCCACTTCCTTGGCGATGGTAACACCGTCGTTGGTGATGAGGGGAGCGCCGTACTTCTTATCGAGAACGACGTTACGGCCCTTGGGGCCCAGAGTGACCTTAACGGTATCGGCCAGCTGGTCAACACCGGCCTTCAGGGACTTGCGGGCTTCATCGCCCCGCAGGATCAGCTTAGACATAATAAATTACCTCCGAATTTGAGATGATGTTTGAAAAATAGCGGGAAGCAGCCTGCAATTATTCCACAATTGCGAGGATGTCGTTCTGGCGAACGATCACGTACTCCACGTTCTCCAGAGTGACCTTGCTGCCGGCATACTGGTTGATGATGACCTTATCACCGGCCTTCACGGACATGACGATGTCCTTGCCCTCCACGTTGCCGCCGGGGCCGACAGAGATGACCTCAGCCACGGTGGGCTTCTCCTTGGCAGCAGCGGTGAGAATGATACCGCCCTTGGTGGTCTCTTCCACCTCCACCATTTTCAGAACAACGCGGTCTGCAAGAGGGATGAGTTTCATGGGAATTTCCTCCTATATATTTATTTTTTGATAAACACTGTCAATTTAGCACTCAAAGATGTGGAGTGCTAACGTATGATACTATAGTACACCCGGCAGGATTTGTAAAGGGGAAAGAGGGGAAAAGTTATGAAGATTTTGTAAATCCTGAATCTGCGCAAAAGCGGACGGCTTTCGCCATCCGCTCTCAAGTATGTATTTAAATGCCGATGGCTGTGGCATTGGGGTCGCAGCCCTTGGGGCCGAAGAAATTCACCCGTTTGTCAGAAAGCTTCATCACCACTTCATGGCTGCGGAAGCACTCACCGTCCACACAGGAGACGATCTCCTGCTCACTGCGGATACGGACCTCCTTTGCCGTGACCACCTGAATGAGGTCCTTGGGCAGCTCCCGGTACTTGCCGTCAGAATAGGGACCGAAGAGCTTTGCAAAGGTGACCTTGCCGATTTTTTTGATCAGAACCGTGTGGAGAACGCCGTCATCCATTCTGGCCTCAGGCACCGGGGTGGAGCCGCCGCCGTAGTAGCGGCCGTTGCACATGGACACCAGCAGATACTCGCCTTCCTGCCCCACGCCGTCGATCTCCACTTCCCAGCGGTGGGAAATGGGCTTGATGAGCACATTCATCACGATGGAAGCTATGTAGCTGCCCCGGCCGCTGAACATGGCGCCGTACTCATGTACGCTTTCCGCCACCTGCGCATCCACGCCGTTGCAGGCAATGGTGAGGCAGAGCTTTCCGTTACAGTCAATGAGATCAAGAGGGAAGGAGGGGCCGTCGAAGCTATTTTCCGCATCGGCGAAGGCCGCAGCCATATTCCCGAAGTTCTTGAGGAAATCATTGCCCGTTCCGGTGGGAATACAGCTCATGGCAGCATTTTCATATCCGGCGATGCCCTCCGCCACCTCGTGGATGGTCCCGTCACCACCGCAGGCATAAAGGCGGACTTCTTCGCCGCTTTCCGCAAGCTTTCTTGCCATATCCGTGGCGCCGCCGGGACGGTCGGTGAGCATACAGGTCACTTCCAGACCGTGGTGATCCCGCAGCCGGTCCGCCATGTCGTAAATGGCGGCGGTCATATCCTTATTGCCTGCCTTGGGGTTGATGATAAAAATATATTTCATACTGTTTGACTCCCCGCTCTGCAGAGATAGCCTCTCTCTTTTTAAACGCGGTTTCCGTACATGAACACGTCACACTTGAGCATGCCGTTATAAAGCTTGCGCTTTTTATCCGCCTGTTTTCCAAAGGTACGCTCAAATTCCGTGTGGGAGGAAAGCACCAGGATCCGCCATCCCGCGGGCATATCCGCCATGGCTTTGCCAAAGGCCCGATAAAGCTCCTCCGCCTCCTGCTTTTCCATGAGGCGCTCGCCATAGGGCGGGTTGGTCACCAGCTGACCATAGGGGCTGTCCCGGTGGAACTTTGTGGCGTCCGCCACCTCAAAGCGCACACAGTCATCCACGCCGGCCAGCTCTGCATTGTGGCGGGCCAGCTCCACAGCGGCGGGGTCGATGTCACCGCCCCAGATGTCGTATTTCCCGTGGAATTCCTTGTCCATGGCCTCGTCTGCGGCCTGCAGCCAGTACTTGGCATCCATATTCTTCCACTTCTGGGCGGAAAAGCTGCGGTCCAGACCGGGGGCCCGGTTCTTGGCGATGAGGGCGGCCTCGATGGCGATGGTACCGCTACCGCAGAAGGGGTCACAGAAGGGGTCTGTTCCTCGGAAGCGGGAAAGAGTCACCAGCGCCGCCGCCATGGTTTCCTTCAGGGGCGCGCCCATGTTCTGCGCGCGGTAGCCCCGCTTATAAAGACCGTCACCGGAGGTATCCAGATAGATGGTGGCGATATCCTTGATGATGGAAAACTGGATCTGATAGCGGCTGCCGGTCTCGGGAAGGGTTTCACAGCCGTAAGCATTGCCCATGCGCTTTGCCGCGGCCTTCTTCACGATAGACTGGCAGGCTGGCACGGAGTGGAGGGTAGAATTGAGGGAGTAGCCCTTGACAGGAAACTCACCGTCTTTGGGGATATAATCCTCCAGGGGCAGAGCCAGAACGCCCTGAAAAAGAGCCTCAAAATCCCGGGCAGGGAAGGAGCCCAGCTCCATCAGTACACGGGCTCCGCAGCGCAGAGAGATGTTCAGCCGGGCAATGTCAGCATAGGTGCCGGTACAGTGGACGCGGCCATTCTCCGCGCGGATATTTTTCAGCTGCAGGCGCTTCATTTCATCTGCAACAAGGCTTTCAAGACCAAACAGGCATGGAACAGTCAGGATCATGCAGATACCGTCCTTTCCTCTTATTTCATATAACATTCACAAAAAGTATAGCAGGATTTTTTCCACCGCGCAATATTTCTTCGCTTTCCGGAGGTGTTAAATCTCTGTTAAATACAGAAGAACTATTTACAAAAAATAAATGGACATCCGGCGAAAACCTGCTATAATAGTACGGTATCATGTAAAAAATCGGAGGAATTCCCTAATGAGCAAGAAAAAAACCGCTCTTCTGGTAGGCGGCATCGTCGTATCCACCGCTATTTTCAGTCTGGTGGTGCAGTATCTGCAGCTTTCCGAAAAGCTTTTTGTCACAGCCATCACCTTCTGGATGATCCTCATGGTGGGCATCTATGCTTTCGTTACCCTCAGGGCCGGGCGGAAAACTGTGGAGAAAATCGAGAAAGTTAACCTGCTGCTCACTGAAGAGCATGATCTGGACGCCTACATTGCCGGGCTGAAGGATCTGCTGATCACTGAGAAGGACAGCTTTCAGGCCCAGCAGATCCTGCGTATCAACCTGACCGTAGCCTACTGGGGCAAGCACGATTTTAAAAGCGCTCTGCAGATGCTCCAGGAGATCCCCGATCCCCGGCGGCTCAACCGTCCCAACGCCGCCTTCTACTGGGCCAATCTGGCTCTGGCCAATTTCTACAATGGCAATGATGAGGAGGGCCTGCGCATCGTGGATCTCCAGCGTGCCGCCTTTACCGAGATGAGAAAGGTCAAGCAGCCCAGCCCCTCTCTGGCCTTTCTGGAGATTTTTGAAGCCTTCTATCAGGGCAGCATTGAAGATGCCCACGCCCTGTTTGAAACGGCCCGTGCCACCTGGGAAACCGCAGACAATGCCGTGGAATTCGCTCTGGTGGCCGAAAAGATCGGTGCAGAGCTGCTGCCTCTTCCCGAAAAAGCCACCGAAGAAACCTCCGACGCCCTTATCGAAGCATAATTTTTTTATGCTTTACAGCTCCTCCGTTTGGGGGAGCTTTTTTATCGAAATCAAATTGTAACCGATTTGACATGAAATGTTCACATCCTTATGATATCCTTTTTACAAAGGAACCCAATGAAAGGAGTGATTGATATGATGATCTGGGTCTGGCTGGGCTGCATCGTAGGCTTTGGTATTCTGGAAGCTGTCACCGCGGGACTGATCTCCATCTGGTTCGTGGTAGGCGGCATCGCCTCTCTCCTGTGCGCCATTTTCGGGGCGGGAGTCCTCTTCCAGATAATCGTATTCCTCGTAGTCTCTGCCGCAGCTTTGGTAATCACCCGCCCTCTCGTGCGGCGCTATACCAAAGGAACTGCTGTTCCCACTAACGCAGACCGGGTCCTTGGCTTGAAGGCCAAGGTCACGGAAACCATCAGCAACGAAAACTCCACCGGCGCCGTTTATGTGGATGGCAAGACCTGGTCCGCCCGCAGCAGCGACGGCACGGTCATCCCCGCCGGAGAATTGGTGTATGTTGAGAAAATGGAAGGCGTCAAGCTCTTCGTAACTAAGAAAATGGAGGTAACTGTATGAATTTTGGAACCATTGCTCTGATCATTCTGGCGGTGCTGGCGCTGGTGGTCATCGCCACCCACATCCACATCGTGCAGCAGTCCCGCGCCTATGTGGTGGAGCGTCTCGGCGCTTTCCACAGCGTGTGGAATGTAGGCGTTCATTTCCAGGTCCCCTTTTTGATGCGGGTTGCCAAGAAGATCTCTTTGAAGGAGCAGGTGGCGGATTTCGCCCCCCAGCCCGTCATTACCAAGGATAATGTCACCATGCAGATCGACACCGTGATCTATTTCCAGATCACGGACCCCAAGCTCTATACCTACGGTGTGGAGCATCCCATGAACGCTATTGAAAACCTCACCGCCACCACCCTTCGTAACATCATCGGTGAGATGGAGCTGGACCAGTCCCTCACCAGCCGAGACACCATCAACGCCAAGATGCGCTCCATTCTGGATGAGGCCACCGACCCCTGGGGCATCAAGGTCAACCGCGTGGAGCTGAAGAACATCATTCCTCCCCGCGAGATCCAGAACGCCATGGAAAAGCAGATGAAGGCCGAGCGTGAGCGCCGCGAGGCCATCCTCCAGGCCGAGGGTACCAAGCAGTCCCAGATCCTGGTGGCCGAAGGTGAGAAGCAGTCCGCCATTTTGAAGGCCGACGCCGAAAAGCAGGCGGCCATCCTCCGGGCTCAGGGTGAGAAGGAAGCCCGCATCATGGCCGCCGAGGCTGAGGCCGAGGCCATTGCCAAGGTGCAGCAGGCTCTGGCTGACTCTTTGAAGCTCCTCAATGAGTCCGCTCCCAACGAGCAGGTGGTGAAGCTCAAGGCCCTTGAGGCCATGGAGAAGGTGGCAGACGGCAAAGCCACCAAGATCATCATTCCCAGCGAGCTGCAGGGTCTTGCTGGCCTCGCCGCCAGCGCAAAGACCGTGTTCGACACCGCAGATCCCCAGTAAATCCCATGCAAAGGGCGCCTATCCGGGCGCCCTTTTTTCACGCCTTGACATCCCATTGTGAAAGACCTAAAATAGCCTTACAATCCCAAGGGGCTCTTCGCCCCGGAAAAGAGGAACCTTATGGAACGTTCTGCCGGTATTTTATTGCCGATTTTTTCCCTCCCCGGTAAGTACGGCATTGGCTCTCTGGGCGAAGAGGCCCGGAAGTTCGCCGACTTTCTCCATGCCGCCGGTCAGCGCTGGTGGCAGATCCTGCCTGTGGGTCCCGTTGGAGCGGGGAATTCCCCCTATGCCAGCGAATCCACTTTCGCAGGCAACCCCCTCTTCATCGACCTGCCCACTCTGGCAAAACAGGGCTTCCTGACAGAAGAGGAGCTCAAGGCCGCCGAGCTGAGCGAAAACGGCAAGGTGGACTATGCTGCTCTGGCGCAGAGCCGTGATAACCTCCTGCGCAAGGCCTTTGCCCGTGCCCGCCAGAAGGAGGCAAGCCTTGTAGGCATGTGGGCAGACAAGAACTTCTGGGTGAAGGAGTATGCCCTGTTCAAGGCGCTCCACATCCACTTTGGCACCGCCTGGTTCAACTGGCCCGATGAAGCCCTCCGCCGCCATGAGTGGTTTGCTCTCCACAGCGCCCGTGAGGCTCTGGCGGATGAGATCGCCTATCAGACCCATGTGCAGTACTGGTTCTTTACCCAGTGGGCTGCACTGAAGCAGTATGTCAATTCCCTTGGCATCCAGATCATCGGCGACATGCCCATCTATGTCTCCCTTGACAGCGCCGACGTCTGGAGCGAGCGCAAGGAGTTCCTGCTGGACAGCGAGGGCCATCCTCAGAAGGTGGCAGGTGTTCCCCCCGATTACTTCTCCGAGGACGGTCAGCTCTGGGGCAACCCCCTCTACAACTGGGAGTCCATGCGTTGGGACGGCTGGGGCTGGTGGATCCGCCGCATCGGCGGTGCTTCTCAGCTCTTTGACATGATCCGCATCGACCACTTCCGCGGTCTTGAGAGTTATTGGGCCGTTCCCGCCGGCGCAAAGAGCGCCAAGGAGGGCCACTGGGAAAAGGGCCCCGGCATGGATATGCTGCGCCCTGTCATGGGCTGGTTCCCTCAGGTGCGCTTCATCGCAGAGGATCTGGGGCTGATGACTCCCGCCGTGGTGCAGCTTCTCAGCGACAGCGGCCTGCCCGGCATGAAGGTGCTGCAGTTCGCTTTTGATAATCCCGGCAACGCATACCTGCCCCATAACTGCAAGGAGAACTCCCTCTGCTACACCGGCACCCATGATAACGACACCCTCCATGGCTGGCTGAGCAAGGCCAAGAAGGAGGAGAAGGCCTTCATCAAGAAGTATCTCGGCGCATCCGGCAAGGGTGTGGCCGACGCCGTTCTCCGGGCAGGTCAGGGCTCCCGCTCCTTCCTGTTTGTTGCCCAGCTGCAGGACTATCTGGGCCTTGGCAGTGAAAGCCGCATCAACACCCCCGGCACTGCCGAGGGCAACTGGGCTTGGCGCGTGGACGCTTCCGCCCTCACGGAAGAGCTGGCCGACTCCATCCGCGATCTGACTGCCACCTTTGCCCGCTGCGCACCCAAGACACCGGCTAAGGCCGAAGTCAAGGATTGACGTTTTCCCACCACCGTGGTATGATATTTTTGTTGGCAGGAAGTCTTCTCTGACTGCTGACTGTAAACCGACCTCCGTTCTGACAGCAAGGTCATTTCCGCGCTGAAAGTGGTGGAGCGAAAGCGACGCAGTGCTCTGCGTCTATGATTGCTGCTTTCCTCTCCTCCGCTGACTCTGCGGGGGAGAGGTTTTTTATTTCCGGGGCGCTGCCCCAAAGAAGGAGGCTCCTTATGGATCACCGCGTTGCCGTTCTTGCCATCATCGTGAAGGAAGGTGAGTCCGTCGCTCCCCTGAACGACCTGCTCCACCAATACGGCCCTTACATCATCGGCCGGATGGGCGTGCCTTACCGCGAGCGGGGAGTGAGCATCATCTCCGTCGCCATGGACGCGCCGGGAAACGTGATCTCTGCCCTGTCGGGCAAGATCGGACGGCTCAGCGGCGTCACCGCCAAGACCGTTTACGCCCCCGAGGAACTCTGAACCATTCAAAAAAGCAGAAAGGAAACCCATTATGAAAAAGCTCACCGCATTTGTTCTGTCTCTGGCCATGGCTCTCAGCCTTGCCGCCTGCGGCGCGAAGGAAGCATCTCCCGCCGTCTCCGCTCCCGCCGCTTCTGTTCCCGCCGCCTCTGCCAGCGTGGAGGAGACTCCCGCTCCTGAAGCAGAGCTCCAGCGCAGCGCCTTCAACATTGCCGCTCTGAAAGGCCCCACTGCCATGGGTCTTGTGAACCTGATGGAGCACTCCGGTATGGCCCCCACCGTCCAGACGGAACCCGTTTCCATCGAAAGCCTGCAGAATGCCGAGTATGACCTGCCCTACAAATTTTCTCTGGCCGGCGCTGCCGACGAGGTGACTCCTCTTCTTATCAAGGGCGAGCTGGATATGGCCTGCGTGCCTGCAAACCTGGCCTCCGTGCTCTATAACAAGACCGAGGGCCAGATCGTGACCCTTGCCATCAATACCCTCGGCGTCATTTACATCGTGGAAAAGGGTGAGGCTCTTACCTCCCTTGCGGATCTCGCCGGCAAAAGCATGGTGGGTGCGGGAAAGGGCTCTACCCCCGAGTTTGGCCTGCGGTATCTGCTGAGTGAGAACGGCATTGACCCCGATACCGGCCTCACCATCGACTGGAAGAGCGAACACAGCGAGTGCGTTGCTGCCCTTGCCTCCGGCGCTTCCACCATCGCCCTGCTGCCCCAGCCCTTCGTGACGGTTGCCCAGACCAAGGTGGAGGGCCTGCGGGTGGCACTGGATCTCACCGAGGAGTGGGATGCTCTGGATAATGGCTCCGGCATGGTCACCGGCGTCATCGTTGCCCGCAAGGATGTGGTGGAAGCCGATCCCGAGGGCGTGGCCGCCTTCCTCAATGACTACGCTGAGAGCGTGGAGTGGGTGAACGGCAATGTTGCCGATGCTGCCAAGCTTATCTCCGCCTACGGCATCGTGGAGGCTGCTCCCATTGCCGAGAAGGCTCTGCCCCACTGCAACATCGTGTGCATCACCGGCAAGGAGATGAAGGAGACCCTCTCCGGCTATCTGAACGCTCTGGCAGCCCAGGCTCCTCAGGCCGTTGGCGGCAAGGTGCCCGGTGACGACTTCTATCACGGCTCATAAAAATCACCAAAGGAGAACGCTATGAAAAAACCGGCCCACAACTCCATAAAGCTGTGGGCCGTTCTTGTGTGGCTCCTTGTCTGGCAGGGGGGGAGCATGCTCCTTGCCCATCGCCTGCCCCATGCCCATCTGCTGCTGCCCTCGCCCCTTTCCGCTTTTGAGAGTCTGGTAGGTCTTTGTGCAACCGCAGCATTCTGGAAAACGATCCTGTGGTCCACGGTGCGGATCTTCGGTGGCTTTCTCGCCGCCTGCGCAGCGGCATCCCTTCTTGCTGTGCCCGCTTACCGCTTCCGCCCTTTCCGGGAGCTTCTGGCTCCGGCAGTGGCCGCGGTAAAATCGGTGCCTGTGGCCAGCTTCATTATTCTGGCGCTGGTATGGCTGCGCAGCACGCAGCTGAGCTTCTTCATTTCCTTTCTGATGGTGTTTCCCCCGGTCTATCTGGGAGTCCTGACCGGCATCGGTCAAACCGACGAAAAGCTTTTGGAGATGGCAAGGGTCTTCCATGTTCCGTTTTTCCGGCAGGTGCGGTATCTGTATCTGCCCGCCGTTGCCCCCCACTTCCGCTCTGCAGTGTCTTTGGGCCTTGGCCTTTGTTGGAAGTCGGGCATCGCCGCGGAGGTCATCGGGCTTCCTGACGGCTCCATGGGCGAGCGGCTCTACATGGCGAAGGTCTATTACATGACCGACGAGCTGTTTGCCTGGACAGCAGTGATCATAGGCGTCTCCGTTCTTTTTGAGCGGCTGTTTCTTCGCCTGACAGACGCACTTCTTGCAAAGGCAGGTGGTATCCATGCGGATCGAACATCTTAGCAAAAACTATGGTACTGAGACCGTGCTTAGCGATCTCAGCGCGGAGATCGGCTGCGGAGTTACCTGCCTGATGGCACCCTCCGGCAGCGGAAAGACCACCTTGCTGCGCCTCCTTCTGGGCCTTGAACGGCCCGACAGCGGCACCATTGCCGACCCTCCCCGCCGCTGGGGCGTTATGTTTCAGGAGGATCGCCTGCTGGAAGATCTGAACGCCACGGAAAATCTCCGCTTTGCCATCGGCCCCGGACTGGATAAGGCCCGGGCAGTTTCCCTGCTGGAGCGTCTTGGTCTGGACAAGGAAGGGGAGAAGGCCATTCGGGACTATTCCGGCGGTATGAAGCGCCGTCTTGCCCTTGCCCGGGCCGTGCTGGCACCCTCGGATGCGCTGGCACTGGACGAGCCCTTCACCGGTCTGGACGAAGAAAACCGGGAGATCTGCCTGCAGCTCATCCGGGAAACTGCCGCAGAAAAGCCCGTTTTGCTGGTCACCCATGATGGCGATGACGCCGCCGCTCTTGGTGCAGCGATCATCAAACTGTGAACATAAAAAATCCCGCTCCGGTCGGAGCGGGATTTTTGTATGGCTTCTTATTCAGCCTGAGCAGCCTTGGCAGCCTCTTCAGCGGCGCGGCGCTCGGCATCGATGCGCTCATACTCCTCCACATCGGGCAGCATGTGCAGATAGGGAGAGCCGGCGCAGCTGAGCTCAGCGGCGTCATTCTTAAACTTCTCAACGGCCATGGCAGCGTCCTTGACGGGACGGATGGTACCAGCACCGGCAACGCAGCCACCGGGACAGGCCATGCCTTCCAGCAGGTAGCCGTTGCGGCGGCCGGCCTTGGCCATGGCCAGCATCTTCTTGCAGTCCTTCAGACCGGTGGCAAAGTCGGTCTTCACCTCGATGGAGGGATCGATGTGCTTGACATACTCCACAACAGCGGCAGCAACACCGCCGGAAACGGCGAAGCCGCGGGCCATACCGGTGCCGTGCTTGTAATCATCCAGGTTGGGATCTTCCTCGATGGTGGCAAAATCCACATCCTTGGCGTCAAACATGCCGCGCAGCTCCTCGAAGGTCAGAACGAAGTCCACATAGGAACGGACAGACTTGCGGTTGGCCTCCAGCTTCTTGGCGGCGCAGGGGCCGACGAAGACGATGCGGGCGTTGGGATGATCCTTCTTGACCATACGGGCGGTAATGACCATGGGAGTGAGGGCCATGGAGATGTTGTCCTTCATCTCGGGGAAGGTCTTCTTGGCCATGACAGACCAGGCGGGGCAGCAGGAAGTGCCCATGAAGGGGATCTTGGCGGGAACTTCCTCCAGGAAGTCGTGAGCCTCCTGAATGGTGCACAGGTCAGCGCCGATGGCGACCTCGACAACCTCGGAGAAGCCCAGCTTCTTCATGGCAGAAAGGATCTTGCCGGGGGTAGCACCCTTGAACTGGCCGACGAAAGCGGGGGCCACGCAGGCGATAACTTCCTCACCGCGGCGGATGGCGTTGATGATCTGGAAGATCTGGCTCTTATCTGCGATGGCAGAGAAGGGGCAGTTCACGATGCACATGCCGCAGGACACGCACTTATCGTAGTTGATCTTGGCACGGCCCAGCTCGTTAGACTCAATAGCGTCCATACCGCAGGCAGCGGCGCAGGGGCGGTCGATCTTGGAGATGGCGTGATAGGGGCACTGGTTGAAGCACTTGCCGCACTTGATGCACTTTTCCTGATCAATGTGGCAATGATTGAACTTGTCGGTATAGATGGCACCCTTGGGGCAGACGTTCTGGCAGGGATGAGAAGTGCAGCCCTGGCAGTTATCGGTGATACGGATCTGCTTGGGAGGGCAGGCGTTACATGCAAAGGGAATAATGTTCACCAGAGGCTCCTCAAAGAACTTCCGGTTGATGTCCGCATTGGCGATGGTGGCGCTGATGGGGATCTGGTTTGCAGCAGACTCAAAAGGCATGCCCAGAGCCAGGCGCACACGCTCGGTAATGATCGCACGCTGCAGGAAGACATCGCTGCGCTCCTGCAAAGCGTCGCGGCGGACCATCTCATAAGGGATCAGGTCGACACGCTTGAGGTCGCCGCCTTCATAGGCAAGCTTGGCGACTTCCTTGAAAACATCCTGACGAATCTCGTCAACAATGCTGTGAAAGCCTCTCATAAGTATTCCTCCATAATTTCGTCGGGGCGGTCGCATTCCGTCCCTGTGATATACACACAGCCGCAAGTGGGGACTTTTCGGCGCTATTATTATATAGGACAAAACATTGTTTTTCAACAACTTATTCACTTTTTTTCACAAAGTACAAATTTTAACAGCTTCTTGACAATTTTCATCACGATTTTCCGTCCTTTTTCCGGGAACTTGACGGGAATAGCCTTCAGATAGTATAATAAGATGCAAACTGGTTGAAGTATCGGCTGATTTTCAGTTTTATTTCAGATTGATAAGCCATGATAGGAGCAGATCTCCCGCCCCCATCTGTCTTATTTTATATGGGAGGATTTTATGACCTGGAGAGAACGAAGGATCGTTACTTTTCTCAGCACCATTCTCGGCATTCTCTGCATTGCCCTTTTGATCGTGCTTGGCATCAAATACCGCGAAAGCCGCGCTCCGGAAGCACCTGCTTCTCCTGCTGCCGCTCTGGCCGGAGAGGAAAGCGCCTGCAGCGCCCTGCGCTATACCAACGGCGTCGCCACGCTGGAATTCCAGCGGAACGAGAGCGGAAAATGGTTCTGGACGGCAGATGATGACTTTCCTTTGGATGACACGCATCTCACCACTATTTTGGAGACCCTCTCTGCTATGACCCCCCAGCAGACACTGGAAAGTGTGGAAAGCCTGGATGAGCTGGGTCTGGAAAGCCCTGTGACCACCATTTCTGCTCTTTATACCTCCGGCACCGCATTTTCTCTTGCCTTCGGCAGCACTACCGCTGATGGCAGCAGCGTTTATGCCACGCAAAATGGACAAAGCTCCCCGGTATATATTTATTCCGGTGAGATCCTTGGTTTGCTGCAAACCGGGATCCATGATATGTGTACCCTGCCGGACGTTCCTGCCGTGGCAGAAGAGCAGGTCCAGCGCGTTACCATTCAGAATCCTGCCAATGCCGATGGTGCGATGCAGCGCTTTACCATGAATTCCAAAAAGGACGGGGAGACGATCCGATGGGAGTGTGACGGCCGCACCGTCACCAACTCCCAGCGCGTGCGGGATCTGTTTACCGACCTTAGCGAAATCACTTTTGAAAAGTGCATCAGCTACCGCCCCAGTCAGGAAGCCGCCGCCCTCTGCGGCGTCACCAATGCCAAAGCCGTTACCCTCTGGGCCAACTACATCTCCTCCACTGATCTGGAGGAGACACTGCAGCTTTCCATCGGTGATCTGACGCTGGACGGGCAAAGCCGCTATGTCCGCCTCAATGGGGAAAGCGCCATCTACAGCGTTCCCCTTTCCTCGCTGGACAGCATTCTCACCATTGCTCTCAACGGCTTTTCCGGCTGATGCCTGCCGCCCTTTGGGCAGAAAGGAGGGTCTATGCGCGTTCTGATCATTGAGGATGAGCAGCGCCTTGCTGCCACCCTTCAGGATCTTCTGTCCCTCAATCATTACACCGCAGACATCTGCCATGATGGTGAATCCGGTCTGGATAACGCCCTTACCGGGATCTACGACGTCATCCTTCTGGATGTGATGCTGCCTCGGCTGGATGGATTTTCCGTTCTGCGCTCTCTGCGCGCGCAGGGAAACAGCACCCCCGTCCTGATGCTCACGGCCCGCAGCGATGTCAGTGACCGGGTGGAAGGGCTGGACGGCGGCGCCGACTATTATCTCACCAAGCCCTTTGATCCCAAGGAGCTTCTGGCCTGCATCCGGGCCCTCAGCCGCCGCAGCCCGGACCTGAAGCAGACGGAAAACCTTACCTTCGGCGACCTTACCCTCAGTAAGGACACCTTTTCTCTCTCCTGTGGAGGCCGCAGCATCCATCTCAGCCGTAAGGAGTTTGACCTTTGCGAACTGTTCATGCGCAACCGCTCTCAGGTCATCACCAAGGAGACGATCCTGCTTCGTATCTGGGGCTATGAATCCGGTGCGGAGGATAACAATGTGGAGGTCTACATCTCCTTCCTGCGGCGCAAGCTCGCTCACCTGAAATCCCGGGTGAAGATCCGCACCATTCGCATGGTGGGCTACCGGCTGGAGGATGGAGAAGTCTCCTGAATCTATTTTGCACAAGGTTTTTCCACCTTTTCCACAAGCTTTTCAACAATACATTGCCCTGTTTTCATTCCCGTTCCGGGGAAAAGCCCCCGCTTTTCCCCGGTTTCTTCTTTTTTTCGGACAAAATTCCTGTTGGATTCCGCCAGAGGGAGGTAAGCGCCATGATCGGTAAACTGCGGAAAAAATTTGTGGCCGTATGCATGGCGCTGGTCGCCGCCGTATTGCTCTCGGTACTGCTGGCAGTCTATATGAGCATGTATCAGAACCTGATCCGCACCTCTGACCAGCTTTTGGAGCGGGCTCTTCAAAATGAAAATATACGCCCGAACTTTTCTCTGGAAATGGGAGGTTCCCCCATCATGCTTCCTTATTTCACAGTCACCCTTCGCGGCTCCACTGCCTATGTCACCTCCGGCACCTACCAGGAGCTGGAGGATACCCAAACCCTGCAGGATATCATCACCCGCTGCCTCGCTCAGGAAGCGGACAGTGGTACCCTGCCGGGCTACAGCCTGCGCTATCTGCGTCAAAACCACCTTTTTTCCAAACGGATCGCCTTTGTGGATATGTCTATGGAGCAAACGATCCTCAGCCAGATGATGCGCTCCTATACGGGGATCATTCTGGTAGCCCTTGCGGTGCTGCTGGCCATCTCCATTGCACTGGCTTTTTGGATCACAAAACCAGTTGAACGGGCCTGGCAGCAGCAGCGGCAATTCATCTCCGACGCCTCCCACGAGTTGAAAACGCCTCTTACTGTGATCCTTTCCAACGCGGAGCTTCTCAGCGGCGCGGAGCTGTCCGGCGCTCCCACACGGTGGGTGGATCATATCCGCTCCGAGGGAACACAGATGAAAGAACTGGTAGAGCAGATGCTCATCCTTGCCCGGGCAGACAACGCTGTTTCCACCGCCGTTTTTGAGCAGGTAGATCTTTCCGAGCTGGTAATGGATACCTGCCTCGCCTTTGAGCCGGTTGCCTTCGAGGCAGGCAAAGGGCTGGAAGATCGGATCGAAGAAAACATCGTGGTAACTGCTGATCCCGGAAAACTCCGCAGTCTCATTTCTATTCTGCTGGACAATGCCATCAAATACGGCAAGGCCGGAGAGCCTATCCTTTTGCAGCTGAGCAGAACGGACCGCTTTGCCCGGCTGCAGGTGGAAAACGGCGGTGAACCCATTCCTCCTCAGCAGCTTCGGCGCCTTTTTGAGCGCTTCTACCGGGCAGACGCCTCCCGGGGCGAGCAGGGCGGCTTTGGCCTTGGTCTTCCCATTGCCGCCACCATTGCTGCGGAGCATAAGGGTACGCTGAGGGCGGAAAGCGATGAGAAAAGCACACGCTTTATCTTCACGATCCCCCTCAGGCGCTCATAAAAGGAAAAAGAACCGTGTCAGTTTCCGCTTCGCGGAAATTGACACGGTTCTTTTATTGGTCTATGCAGAAAAAAGAGAATTCTCCTGTGCAGATCAGTTTTCCATTCTCTCCGGTGACCTCCGTGCGCACCAAAGCGGTACTGTTTCCTCTGTGGACCACTCTGGCCTCCGCCCGGAGTACTCCGCTCTTTTGGTTGCCCAAATAATGGATATTTCCTCCCTGGGTTACATAACGGCGGCCATCAAAATGAAAGGCTGCGGCTCCAGCCGCATTTTCCGCCAGCGTGTAGAGGGCACCGGCGTGGACAAAGCCCAAATGATTGGTGCATTCCGGAAAGATCTCCATGGTGCAAACCACGCCCTGCTCCAGAGCAGAGGATATCTTGATATGGCTTAGCTGCGTAAATCGGTTTTTTTCCTGCCGATCCTGCAGGGCTTTCATGCGTTCTTCCATAATTTCACTTTCTCAGGGCAAAGAAGGTAAAATCTCCGGTGGCAAGCAGCTTGCCCTGCTCATTGGTGACTTCCACCTTCACAAGAGAGGTGCTGCGGCCCTGATGGATCACCTGCGCCGCCGCCCGGATCACACCCTCCCTGCAGTTGCCAAGATAGTGCATGGTGCTGCTCTGGGTCACATAGCGCCCCTCTCCAAGGTTGGCAGCAAAGCCAGCCGCACTGTCTGCCATGGCGTACATAGCTCCGCCGTGGACAATGCCAAGGGGATTCTTGCTGCTTTCATGGATATTCAACCGCAGCACTACCCTGCCGTTTTCCACAGATTCCAACTCCATGTGGTTATACACGCCAAAGGCATTGGCTCTTTGCAGCTCCATTACCCGCTTCATCTCTTCTGTCATGGCCTGCCTCCTTGTGCTTTTACAATCAGTTTATCATATTTCCTCCCCATTTTCCATGGGTTTTCAAAAAACGGGTTGACAAAACCATATCCCGCTATATAATGAACACATGAACAATCGTTCATTTGAAAGGAGGCATCTATGGAAGAGCGTTATCAAATGGACTGCTGTGACTATATCCATGCCCACGAAGAGCTGATTCGGCAGGTGCGCGCCCAGATGCCGGGGGAGGACACCCTTTATGATCTGGCAGAGCTGTTTCGGATCTTTGGTGACTCCACCCGCATCCGTATTCTTTATGCCCTGTTTGAAGCGGAAATGTGCGTGTGCGACATTGCCCAGCTCCTTGGCATGACCCAGTCTGCCATTTCCCACCAGCTCCGCAGCCTGAAAAACGCCCGTCTGGTAAAGGCCAGAAGGGAAGGGAAAACCGTATTCTATTCTCTGGCCGATGAACATGTAAAGACCATCATCGCCCAGGGCATGGATCACATTCTGGAATAAACCATTACCGTCTTGGAGGAGTTATTATGAAAAAGCGTTATAAACTGGAAGACCTGTGCTGCGCCAACTGCGCCGCCAAAATGGAGGATGGGATCCGTGCCCTTCCCGGCGTAAAGGACGCATCCATCAATTTTATGACCCAGAAGCTGACCATTGACGCCGATGACGCCCGCTTTGACGAGATCATGGGGGAAGTGGTGGCTCTTTGCAAAAAGATCGAGCCGGACTGCGTGATCTGCATTTGACTTTTCCCGGAAAGGAGCTTTCTCATGGGAGGCAAAAAACAAAAGAAGCTGCTTGTCCGGATCCTCTCCGCGTCAGCGCTTTTGGTGCTGCTGCAGCTTTGGGAGGGAGCCCTGCCTCTTCTTTATGTTCTTCCCTACGGCATTGCCGGCTGGGATGTTCTCTGCAAGGCGGTGCGGGGCATTCAAAATGGACAGATCTTTGATGAAAATTTCCTCATGTCCATTGCCACGGTAGGCGCCTTTCTCACCGGTGAATTTTCTGAGGCCGTGTTTGTCATGGTCTTTTACCAGACCGGTGAGCTGTTTCAAAACTATGCTGTGGGCCGCTCCCGCGCCTCCATCGCCGCTTTGATGGATATCTGTCCGGAAACGGCGAATCTGGAAACAGAGCAGGGAATAGAAGAAGTGGATCCGCAAGATGTAGCTGTTGGCAGCATCATCGTGATCTACCCCGGTGAGCGGATCCCTCTGGACGGCGTTGTGACCGACGGGTCTTCCGCTGTGGATACTTCCGCCCTCACCGGTGAATCCGTGCCCCGGGATGTGGCAGTGGGGGATGAGGTGATCAGCGGCTGCATCAACGGAAGCGGCCTTTTGCGCCTGCAGGTCACCAAGCCTTTTGAAGACTCCACGGTTGCAAAAATTCTGGAACTGGTGGAATCCGCCGGAGAAAAGAAAGCCCGCTCCGAGCGGTTCGTTACCCGCTTCGCCCGATACTATACCCCCTGCGTGGTGGCAGCTGCGGCAGCCCTTTTCCTGCTTCCCAGCCTTCTGCTGATCCTTGCTCCGGACCTTGGGTTTCTCTCAGGCACCACCTGGTCTGACTGGCTCCACCGCGCCTTGATCTTTCTCGTGATCTCCTGCCCCTGTGCGCTGGTGATCTCCGTACCCCTGAGCTTTTTCGGCGGCATCGGCGCTGCCTCCCGCTGCGGCATCCTCATTAAAGGCAGCACCTATCTGGAAGCTATGGCCAAGGCGGAAACGGTGATCTTTGATAAGACCGGCACCCTGACAGAGGGCAGCTTTTCCGTTGCCGCTGTCAATTCCGCCGACGGAACTTCCAAAGAAGCCCTGCTGGAAAGTGCCGCCCTTGCGGAAGCTTTTTCCCATCATCCCATCGCCCTTTCCCTCCGAAAGGCAGTCTCCGCCCCCCTGGATCTCAGCCGGGTGGGAGAGGTAGAGGAACTCCCCGGCCGGGGTCTGCGCACCTTTGTGGACGGGAAGGAGATCCTTGCAGGCAACCACCGCCTGATGGAAGAAGCAGGCATTTCCTTTGTGCCCTGTGAAGAGGCAGGAACCGTTGTGTACATTGCCGCAGACGGAAGCTACGCCGGCTCCATCCTCATTGCCGACCGTCCAAAGGCCACCGCTGCTGCCTCCATTGCCGCACTGAAGAAACACGGCGTAAAGCACACGGTGATGCTCAGCGGCGACAATACAGCCGCCGCTTCTGCCGTGGCCGCAGCGCTGGGCGTGGATGAATATCACGCGCAGCTCCTGCCGGATCAGAAGGTCAGCCGGGCAGAGAAAATTCTGGAAGCAAAGACGCCCGGAAGCACCGTTGTCTACGTAGGAGACGGCATCAATGACGCGCCCGTCCTCAGCCGGGCGGATGTGGGTGTTGCCATGGGAGCCTTCGGCTCTGACGCCGCCATTGAAGCATCTGACATCGTTCTAATGGACGATGATCCCCGCAAGCTGGCCCTTGCCATGAAGATTGCAAAAAAGACCATGTCCATCGTTCGGCAGAATATTATCTTCTCTATCGTGATCAAGCTGGGCGTGATGCTTCTTGGCGCCATGGATCTTGCCACCATGTGGATGGCCGTATTTGCTGATGTGGGCGTGGCGGTGATCGCCATTTTGAACGCCATGCGGTGCCTTCGTATCAGAGAATAAAAAAAGTCAGACCTCAAAAGAGGTCTGACTTTTTTATCTTTTCTGGGCTGTCAGCTTGTGGAAGGTATATTCCACCGACAGCACAAGGCTCATACCTACGGCAATGCCCAGCGCGCAATAGGCGGTGGACGCACCGTAGCTCTGCACCAGATCCCACTGGCCCATGACGGCATAGCTCATGGTGTAATAGAGCGACCCGCCGGGGATCAAAGGGATCAGCGCCGGGATATAAAACACAGTTGCCGGCGTCTTTTCCACCCGGGCCATCGCTTCTGCATAAAGAGAGGCAAAGGCTGCCGCCACCACAGAGGGAAGAAACACACCGCCGCCGAAAAACCACTCGGCCATCATGTAAACTCCCCAGTCCAGAAAGCCGCCAAAGGCCGCTGCGGGCAAAAGCTCCTTGCGCACATTGAAGATCAGGGAAAAGCCCAGTGCGCCGATCCCCGCCGTTACCAGATGAATGATACCCTCAGTGATGGAGACCACCTCCCGTGATGAACATGGCGATCATAAATCCAAGGGCCAGCGCCGCCGCCCAGAGAACTGCCTCGATCAGGCGCATCACGCCGGAAATGGTGTTGCCGCCTAAGATATTTCTCACCGCATTGGTCATGGCCATTCCGGGGATCAGCAGCATGATATAACCGATCATGATCTTATCCAGATGTAAAAAGGTGAGGAAATTGGTGCAGATCCCCGTCAGCACACCCACGATCACGGAACAGAGGAGATTGAAGCTCATCTGATTCATGGAAAGGGGAAGCAGCTTTTCCTGCAGGGCGCAGATCAAAAGGGCGAAAAGAGCCGCCACAAGACCATCTATAATGGTGCCCCCGAAAAACACGGCAAAGCCGCCTGCCGCCAGAACGCTGCCAAGATACATCCGCCAGCGGCGGGGAGAAAGCGCAGCGATCTGTCTGACCTCCTCGGAAAGGGCAGCTGCCTCCACCTGCCCGGCACAGCAGCGGCGGCTGAGATCATTGAATTTTTCCAGCTTTAAAAAGTCAGTTCCTCCGGCCATCAGCACGCGGCGGGTCTGGGTCAGGTCTTCTCCCTCCGGTATCTCCATAGTGATGATGATACAGGAAGTAATGACAAAGACATTCATGTTGCTCGCCCCATAGGCAAGCCCCATACGGGTGATGGTATCTTCCACCCGGCTGACCTCCGCCCCGGCCATGAGCATGGCTTCCGCCATATCCAGAAAGCCCGAAAGAAGTTCTGCGTGATTTTTCATAGGAAACCTCTAAGGCAGAGCAGGAGACGCCCCCTACTCTGCCTTTTTGATATCATTGGATTACTGGATCTTTTCCAGTTCTGCCTGCCACAGCTGCCACTTGGCATCGCTGGGCATGCGCCAGCTTCCTCTGGGAGAAAGGCTGATCTCGCTGACCTGCACACCGTCGGGCATACAGCTGCGCTTGAACTGCTGGGCAAAGAAGCGGCGGTAGAAGGTCTTGAGCCACTTCAAGATCACCTCACGGCTGTAGGCGTCACCGTGAGCCTTCACCGCCATGCGGAAGACCTTAGCGGGAGAGAAGCCCCAGCGCAGGATATAATACAGGAAGAAGTCATGCAGCTCATAGGGACCCACCAGATCCTCCGTCTTCTGGGCGATCTGACCCTGCACGGCAGGCAGCAGCTCAGGAGAAACAGGGGTATCCAGAATATCCTCCAGCACATCGTGGAGGGCCTCGTCCTTATCCAGATTGTCCTTGGCAAGATAGCCCACCAGATGACGCACCAGGGTCTTGGGAATAGAGGCGTTCACACCGTACATGCTCATGTGGTCACCGTTATAGGTGCACCAGCCAAGAGCCAGCTCACTGAGGTCGCCGGTGCCAATAACAATGCCGCCGGTCTGGTTGGCAATATCCATAAGGACCTGAGTACGCTCACGGGCCTGTCCGTTTTCATAGGTGACGGAGTGGTCGTTGATATCATGGCCGATATCCTTGAAATGGCTGCGGACGGAGTTTGCGATCTGCACGGTGCGCAGCGTGGCGCCCATCTTCTCAGCAAGGATGACGGCATTGTTCTTGGTGCGGTCTGTGGTGCCAAAGCAGGGCATGGTAACAGCAACGATATCGCTGGCAGGACGGCCCAGCATCTTCATGGCAAGGCCGGTGATGAGCACGGCCAGAGTGGAATCCAGGCCACCGGAAAGACCGATAACAGCCGTCTTGGCGCCGGTATGGGCCATACGCTGCTTGAGACCGAGAGAGGCGATGAAGAGCATCTCACGGCAGCGCTCCTCCCGGTCCGTCTTATCCTCGGGAACAAAGGCGGAGGGAGCGATGTGGCGGGTCAGCTTGGTCTCAGAAAGGGTGAGGGAGAAGGGGACCTCCTCCACATCCCAGGGAGTTTCCCGGAACAGCTGGGTGCGGCGGCGCTCATAGGCGAGCTTTTGCACATCGATCTCCGTCACATGAAGACCGCCCTCAAAGCGGCTCTGGACCAGCATCTCTCCGTTTTCCGCGATGAACTGGGCAGCGCCGTACACCACATCAGAGGTAGACTCACCGTAATCCGCCCCGGCGTAAACATAGCCGCACTGGAGCTTGGCGGAGTGCATGGTGATAAGATTGCGGCGCAGAGCATCCTTCCCGCCGATCTCGGGAGAGGCGGCGAGATTACCGATGATGGTGGCTCCGGCGGCGGCAAGAGAGGCGGAGGGAGACACGGGGGAGGAAAGATCCTCGCCAATCTCAAAGCCCAGCTTCAGATCCTTCAGGCCCTCGCAGGCAAACACCAGCTTGCCGAAGGGAACGGATTCACCGCACAGCTTCACTTCACCGTTCTCCTCGGGAGCGGGAGCAAACCAGCGGGACTCCGCAAGGCCGTCATAATTGGGAAGGGTGGTCTTGGGAACAACGCCCAAAACCTGTCCTTTCTGTATAATAACTGCGCAATTATACAATTTATTATCCTTTTCTACGGGCATACCCACAGCAGTCACCACTTCCAGGGGGCGGGTCGCCTCCAGAATAGTGGCAAGGGCTTCCTCAGCACCGGTACTCATGGGGCTGAGATTAAAAAGATCGCCGCAGGTGTAGCCGGTAATGCCCAGCTCCGGCAGCACCAGAACCTTCACGCCCCGCTTTTCAGCATCCCGCATCATCTGAAAGGTCTGCTCGGCATTATAGTGGCAGTCAGCCAGACGCAGGGTAGGTGTACCGCAGGCAACGGAAATAAAACCATGTTTCATCGTATTCATCCTCCCGGAGAATTTAATGGGTATTAACTTTATTATTTTACATCTATTTTCTCTCCTTGACAAGAGGTGTATTGACACCTTTGCATCTCCTTTGCAGATACAAAAAGAGCTGCCGAAACCGGCAGCTCTCTTTGCTTGTGTGTTAGGAGGGAGAAAAAACACGCATCGGGTTGGGAGGACCCTTTGCTGATTATCAATATACTCCCTATTTTTTTCGAAATTATGTGCTCCGTGTAAACATATTGTAAATCTTCGTTTATTTCTTCCCGGAGGTAAATTTCCTTGTTTCCGCTACAGCCATCTCATCGCAGCGGTTATTATAGGCGTTGGTGGCATGCCCTTTTACCCACTGGTAATGCATGGTGTGACCGCCTTCCTCAATGAGGCGCAGCATCTCTCCCCAAAGCTCATGGTTGGCTGCCATGGTCTTATCCGCCTTTTTCCAGCCGCGGGACCGCCAGCCCACAGCCCAGCCCTTTTCCAGCGCGTTGATCACATATTGGGAATCAGAAATGAGGGTCACATCGCAGGGCATTTTCAGATTCCGAAGACCCTCCATCACGGCGGTCATCTCCATGATGTTATTGGTGGTGGAGGGGCTGCCGCCAGAAAATTCTTTTTGATAGAGCGAACCATCGGGCAGATCCATCATCAAAATGGCGCCCCAGCCCCCGGGGCCGGGATTTCCGGAGCAGGAGCCGTCGGTATAAAGGGTGACTTTTTTCATGAATGTCTCCTTATGGCTTCTCCTTGGAGAAGCTGTCGCGTCAGCGACTGATGAGGGATATTGAATCTCCACCCAGCGGTGGATCTCCTCACAGACCGCATCAAATTGCCGCAAAATTTCTTCGTTGGTAAACCGCAGAACTTTCAAATGCAGGGTTTCTTCAAGGTATGCCGTTCTTGCCCGATCATAGATCTGCTGATCCTGCTCATAATGCTGCCCGCCGTCCAGCTCGACTACAAGCCTTGCTTTCAGGCAATGAAAGTCTACAATATAATTTCCAAGAGGAACCTGACGGTGAAACTGAAGGGGGTATTTACGCAAGAAGCGATACCAGAGCAAATTTTCTTCTTTGGTGGCGTTTTTGCGCAGGACTCTTGCTTTTTTCCGAAGCTCCTTCATGAGCAGCCCTCATCCGCCCCTTCGGGGCACCTTCTCCCAAGGAGAAGGTAATCTTGAATCACCTGCGCCACGCCGTCGTGGTCGCAGTCGGCAGTGATGGTATCGGCGGCAGCTTTCACTTCCTCTGTGGCGTTGCCCATAGCGACCCCCAGACCCGCAGCGCGGATCATAGTGAGATCATTGCTCTGGTCGCCCACGGCAATGGACTGGGTAATGGAAACATTCAGCGCTTCGCACATAGCTTTCAGGGCTGTTCCCTTATCCACGCCAAGGGGAGAGATCTCTTCATTGTTGGGGATGCCGCTGGCCCGGGACACCGGCAGTTCTTTCAGTTCCGCAGCGCAGCGAAGCCATTCCGCCTCACTGCCGCAGTAGAAATTGATCTTATGCACCTCGTGGCCGTGGGTCATAGCTGTCTCTTTGATGTCATCCACCCAGACGGCGCAGGCCTCATAAAGGGGTTCAAAGCACTCACAGCCATACTCTTTCATCCGGCCCCGGCAGCTTTTTTCCACATATAAGCCGTCTCCGGCATAAATTGCCACCAAAGCCGCCTTGTCTTTGCCAATATCCATGATTTTTTCCACAATGTGGAGAGGAATGTTGACATTGTGAAGGTCTTTTCCCGTATGGAGATCCCGGACAATGGCCCCGCTGAGATACATCACATACCTCATCTCCGGAAAGTGCTTCAAATGCTCTTTCATCTCAATGGGAGCACGGCCGGTGGCAAAGAACACATCTTTTCCTGCGGAAAGGGCAGCATGGATGGCCTCTTCCGTTTTTGGGGAGATCACCTTTTCACTTGTGAGAACGGTGCCGTCCATATCCAGTGCCAGCAGGCGGTAATCCATAGAACAATCCCTTTCCATCGGAACGGGCGGAGCAAAGGCTCCGCCCGTATCATTTATTCTTCCTCTTTTTCTGTAAGAGCCATGGCAATGACCTGATCGCCCTCTTCCTTGAAACGCATGACAATGACGCCCTGTGTGGCGCGGCCGGCGGTGCGGATATTGTCCACGCCGGTGCGGATCATGATGCCGCTCTGGGTCACCAGCAGCAGATCCTCTTCTCCGTCCACCACGGACATGCCCACAACGCCTCCGGTCTTTTCCGTCACCATGTAGTTGCGGATGCCAAGGCCGCCGCGGTCGGTGATGCGGTACTCGGAAACGGGGGTGCGCTTGCCGTAGCCCTTCTCGGTGATGGAGAGGACGGTCTTGCCCTCCTCGGCAACGTCGGCGCCGATGACATAGTCACCCTCACGGAGCTTGATGCCCCGGACGCCCACAGCCGTGCGGCCCATGGGACGGACACGCTCTTCCTCAAAGCAGCAGGCCTGACCGTCGTGGGTGGCGATGATGACGGTCTTGGTGCCGTCGGTCTCAAAGACGCGCACCAGTGCGTCGCCCTCGTCCAGCGTGAGGGCGCGGATTCCGTTGTTGCGGAGGTTCTTGAGAGTCTCCACAGGCAGGCGCTTCACAGTGCCCTGCTTCGTCACCATCATGAGGTACAGCTCATCCTCGCTGGTCTCACGATAGTGCAGCATGGTCTGGACCCGCTCACCCTGCTCCACCTGCAAAATGTTGATGAGATTCGTGCCCTTGGCAGCCTTGCCGGACACGGGGATCTGATAGCCCTTCTTCCGGTAGACCTTTCCGGTATCGGTGAAGAAGAGGATATAGTCGTGGGTAGAGGCGGTAAAGACGTCGGTCACATAGTCTTCATCCCGGGTGGTGATGCCCCGCTTGCCCATGCCGCCCTTGGACTGGGCCGCGTATTCACTCACGGGAGTGCGTTTGATGTAGCCTGCCTGGGTGAGGGTAAAGACGCACTGCTCCTCTTCGATAAGATCTTCAATGTCGATCTCGTCTTCCACATCCTGGATCTCGGTCTTGCGGTCATCGCCGAACTTCTCGGCAATGGCGGTAAGCTCTTCCTTCAAAATCTGCTTGACCAGATTTTCATCCGACAGGACGCGGTTATAATAAGCAATTTTCTCTTCCAGTTCCTTGAATTCTTTTTCCAGCTTCTCACGATCAAGACCCTGCAAAGCCTTCAGGCGCATATCGAGAATGGCCTGTGCCTGCACATCGGAGAGGCCGAAGCGCTCCATCAGGCGCTCCTTGGCGTCGTCATAGGCGCTGCGGATGATCTTGATGACCTCGTCGATATTATCCTGGGCAATGAGCAGACCCTGCAGAAGATGGGCACGCTCCTGAGCCTTCTTCAAATCATACCGGGTGCGGCGGACGATGATCTCCTGCTGGAAATCCAGATACTCGTCAATGATGTGCCGCAGAGAGAGGATCTTGGGCTGAGACTGGTTCTGCACCAGCGCCAGCATATTGATGGCAAAGGTGGTCTGGAGCTGGGTCTGGGAGAAGAGGCGGTTGAGCACCACCTGAGGGTTGGCGTCACGCTTGAGTTCGATGACGATGCGCATGCCGTTGCGGTCAGACTCGTCACGAATGTCGGAAATGCCTTCAAGGCGCTTATCCTCCACCTGATCGGCCATGGCCTTGATGAGCATACGCTTATTCACCACATAGGGAAGCTCGGTGATGATGATGCGGGTACGGTCCTTGCCAAATTCCTCAAACTCATGGCGGGCGCGGATCACCACGCGGCCCCGGCCGGTGGCGTAGGCGGCGCGGATGCCGCTGCGGCCCATGATGATGCCCTTGGTGGGGAAGTCAGGACCCTGCACATGCTGCATCAGGTCAGAAAGGGTGGCATTGGGATCGTCCAGCACGCAGATACAGGCACCAATGACCTCCCGCAGGTTGTGGGGCGGGATATTGGTGGCCATACCAACGGCGATACCGGAAGAGCCGTTTACCAGAAGGTTGGGGAAACGGGAGGGGAGAACACGGGGTTCCTTGCGGCTCTCGTCGAAGTTGGGGTCCCAGTCCACCGTTTCCTTGTCGATATCCCGCAGCATCTCGTCAGAGATTTTGGAAAGACGGGCCTCGGTATAACGGTAGGCTGCGGGAGGATCGCCATCCACAGAGCCGAAGTTGCCGTGACCGTCCACCAGCATATAGCGCATGGAGAAGTCCTGCGCAAGACGCACCAGCGCGTCATAAACAGAGGCGTCACCATGGGGATGATAACGGCCCAGCACATCACCGACGCAGGTGGCGGACTTTTTGAAGGGGCGGTCACTGGTGAGGTTATCCTCATACATGGCGTAGAGGATACGGCGGTGAACAGGCTTGAGACCGTCACGAACGTCCGGCAGGGCACGGCCCACGATAACGCTCATGGCGTACTCAATGTAGGATTTTTCCATCTCGGGGACCAGAGGAGATTCTACGATCCTTTGATTGGGATAGCGGATCTCCTCGGGATCATATTGGGGTTTTTTAGCCATTGTATATGATTCCTCCTTGTAGAGGTTGGTTTACTTTTAACAGATTGTAATCAAACCTGCCATGGATTTGATCTTATTTTTGAAGAGCTTGTCAAAAAGAGCCACTGCACGGCCATTGAAGATCATCGCAGCCACGGTGCCCACGCCAAGGCTGACGATACCGCCGGTAAACAGCAAATCCACCGCCAGTGCGATCAGCACGCAGCAGGTATCCGTGATATTTTTAGATAGACCCACGCTTTTTTTGATTACGGCGGAAAGCACCACCGGCACGCCGTCAGCAGGATTTGGAACAAACTCCATATTTACCATCAGAGCGATGCCAAAGCCGGTGAAGCACACGGCAAAGGGAAGAGCCAGTGCGGACTGACAAAGAGAAGAAAAGGAAAAGGTCATTCTGGCAGCGATCCACGCCTGCACGGCGCTGAAAACATAGCTCATAGGAAACTGGGCAAATTCCTTCCAGGTGCTTTTTCTTCCCTTCACCGCCACCTGGATCACCACGCAGAGAATGTAATACCAGAAAATAGCGGTAGAAAAGGGAATGGAAAAGGCTTCGGACACGGAATAGGGAACAGAGGTGACGCAGGAGAGGCCCAGCCCCGTCCGGGTATTGATCGTGATGCCGATGGAGAGGAACACCACGCCGAGGCAGTAGAAAAAGGCTCTCCAGAAGGTTTGTTTCTTCACTTTAATAATCCAGATTTACCGCGTATTTCGCGTTTTTCTCGATAAACTCCTTACGGGGCTCCACCTTTTCTCCCATGAGGATGGTAAAGGTCTCGTCAGCCTTCACCGCGTCATCGAGGGTTATGCGGCGCAGAGTACGCTTCTCGGGGTCCATGGTGGTCTCCCACAGCTCGTGGGGATTCATCTCACCAAGACCCTTGAAGCGGGAGATGTCGATCTTCACATTGGGATTGCCGCCACGCATCTCAGCGGAAACGGCGTCACGCTCCTCATCTGAGAAGGCCACGCGGGTGGTCTTGCCACGGGTGAGCTTATAGAGGGGAGGAACGGCGGAGTAAACATAGCCCTGCTCGATCATCGGCCGCATAAAGCGGAAGAAAAAGGTAAGGAGAAGGGTACGGATATGGCTGCCGTCCACGTCTGCATCGGCCATGATAATGACCTTATGGTAGCGGAGCTTTGCAGGGTCAAACTCCTCACCGATACCGGCGCCCAGCGCCACGATGACAGGCTGCAGCTTATCATTTCCGTAAACCTTGTCTGCCCGGGCCTTCTCAACGTTCAGCATTTTGCCCCAGAGAGGAAGAATAGCCTGGAAGCGGGAGTCACGGCCCTGGGTAGCACTGCCGCCTGCGGAGTCACCCTCGACGATGTAGATCTCAGTCAGCTCGGGGTTATTCTCATTGCAGTCGCGAAGCTTATCAGGCATAGCCGCGCCGCCAAGCGCGCTCTTGCGGCGGATGGACTCTCTGGCCTTTTTTGCAGCCTCACGGGCGCGGTTGGCCATAAGAGCCTTATCCAGAATGAGCCGGCCCACCTGAGGATGCTCCTCAAGGAAGATCTCAAACTTTTCGGAAACGATATTGTTCACCAGCGTGCGGATCTCACTGTTGCCAAGCTTTGCCTTGGTCTGACCCTCAAACTGGGCATCGGTTAGTTTGACGGAAATGACACAGGTGAGACCCTCGCGGCAGTCGTCGCCGGAGACCTTTTCGTCATCCTTGAGCATCTTGATCTTGCGGCCATAAGCATTGAGGGTAGCGGTGAGAGCGCGCTTGAAACCCTCTTCATGCATGCCGCCCTCAGGGGTATGCACATTGTTGGCGAAAGAGAGGATGGTTTCATTATAGCCATCGTTATACTGGAATGCGATCTCAGCAACACTGTCACCCTTCTGGCCTGCCATATAGATCACATCGCTATGGAGAGCATCTTTGCTCTTATTGAGCCAGGTGACAAATTCCCGGATGCCGCCGGCATAGCACATGTTGTCTTCCTGCTCCTGACCGGGGCGCTTGTCAACGGTGCGAATACGAAGACCCGCGTTCAGGAAAGCCTCCTCCCGCATGCGGGTATGGAGTGTTTCATAATTGTAGACCGTCTCATCAAACATCTCAGGGTCCGGCTGGAAGGTAACAGTAGTGCCGGTATGGTCGGTGGTGCCGATGACAGTCATCTCCTGTACCACGGCGCCCCGGGCAAATTTCATCTCATGGATCTTGCCGTCACGGTGGACCTGCACCGTCAGCCACTGGGAAAGGGCATTGACAACGGAAGCGCCAACGCCGTGAAGGCCGCCGGAGACCTTATAACCGCCTCCGCCAAACTTACCGCCGGCATGAAGCACGGTATAGACCACCTCCAGAGCCGGCTTACCGGTCTGGGCCTGAATATCCACGGGAATACCGCGGCCGTTATCTACAACGGTGATAGAGTTCCCCTCATTGATCTGCACCAGAATATCGGTGCAGTAGCCCGCAAGGGCTTCGTCTATGGCGTTATCCACGATCTCATAGACCAGATGATGAAGACCGGACACAGAGGTAGAACCGATATACATACCGGGGCGCTTTCGCACCGCCTCCAGACCCTCCAGAACCTGAATTTCAGAGGCGTCATATTCGGTTTCCACCGCCGTGGAAGTCAAAATTTCATTTTCTGCCATAAAAACTCCTAAACTATTACAAGAGCCGGAAAATATCCGCACTCTTTATTCTTCCTCTTCTTTGTCCCTTTTGCGCATCTGCACCCATTCCAAAATAACATAGCCAAGCTTTCCCACCACAGAGCCCAGCAGGACCACTGCCGCCATATGATAGCTGATATAAAAGCCAAGTGCCATGTCAGACTGCAGCGCCCACATCATACCTTCGCAGATCAGGCACATCACAATGCCCATATAAGTCAGAAGACGGCGCTTATGTTTATTATCAGGAAAACAGATCTGCAAAAACATTTCCGCCGCGATACTGCCGATCCACAAAAGGGGCAAAAGGATCACAGCCGGCATACCAAGGGTATACCAATATAAAAGATTGGAACTCACTACCAGAAAAAACATACCTGCTCCTTTATAACTCCAGCTGATTACTTTCTGCACGCTTTTGCAGCGTCGTGGAGTTCAGCTGGGATAAATACACGATTTGAGGATGATAAGGATGGTCGCAAACCACAAAGGACTTGGGAATATCGCCTGAGATATCCAGAACCACGCCTTCCTTATCCGCCGCGCTTAAATACTCCCGGGTGCGCTTGGAATAGCTGCACTTATCCAGATCAAAAATACCGATGACCCGCCGGGAGGGTACGATCTCATTTTGTCCAAGATGAAGAAACATGGCTCACTCCAGCTCCTCGTGCTCGTCCATCCCATCAATCTCCTCATCCATGTGATCAGCATCCTCGCCGCCCATGATCTCCATGGTGCGCATGCGGCGGGCATCCTTGGCCTCCTCCACGCTGCGGTGGATCAGCTCCTTGACCTCACGGGGATTTTTAACGTTGACCAGATCCAGATGAGGAACGCTCTTGTCGGAAGACACCACACAAATCGTTCCCACGCCAAAGATCCGTTGGGTGAGCTTCATCGTCAGCTGCAGGTCGCGGACACGGTAAAGCAGCACTTCATCCTGCCTGATATTGAGAAAACCTTTTTCACAAAAAATACGGTCCTTACTCAAGCGATAACGGGTAAAGGTAAGAGGCATGCCCAGAATACGCTTGCGGTCTTTCCAGATATACTGAATAGATTTCATAAAAGAGCTCCTTTCCTGAATTCTAATTCATACGATCACGAATCAATAAAGCCTTGTTCCACACGAAATACCTTTCCTCCCAACAGCTCAGCAAGACGGTCATCCTCGCAGCAGGTGATGAATACCTGTCCGCCGCTGATACGGTTGAGCACAAATTCCTGCCGCCTTGGATCCAGCTCTGAAAGAACATCATCCAGCAAAAGAACAGGGTATTCACCAACCACATTTTTGTAGATCTCCCGTTCTGCCAGCTTCATGGAAAGAGCGGCGGTCCTTACCTGTCCCTGAGAGGCAAATTGCTTCGCACTGCGGCCATTGATCTCCACCAGAAGGTCATCCTTATGAGGGCCGGATAGACAAAGGCGGGAGGCACGCTCCGCCAGCTGGTGTTTTTCCATATGCTGCCGCAGCTCCATGGTGATCTGCGCAATGTCCCCAGCCGGATCTGTCACGGAAGAAACCGTTTCATAAGAGACTGTCAGTTCCTCACGGGTGCCGGAGCACTCCCGATGATGAAGGGCGCCGTATTCACCGATCTTCGCAGCAAACTGGCTGCGGTAATGGATGAGCAGCGCACCGTAGCGCACCATCTGTTCGTTAAAGTCCGGCAGGATCTCCAGAAGATCCGGCCGTTCCTCACTGTCCCGCAGAATGCGGGTCTTATGCTCATAGGCCTTGTTATATGCCGCCAAAGCCTGCGCATATCTTGGCCGGAGCTGGCAAAGAGCCGTATCCATGAATTTTCGCCGCTCTGCCGCCCCCTCCCGAATGAGGTAGAGATCCTCCGGGCAGAAGAAAACCGTGTTATAGACCTCACTCAAGGCAGAAGCGTTCTTCGCCGCCACCTTATTGACTGTCAGTTTTCTTCTCTTCCCGCGGTAAAGCTCCGCCGTAACTGTAAAGTCCCGCTCCCGCGCAAAGACTTTGGCGGAAAGAAAGGCGGAATCTGCATCAAAGGCGATCATTTCCTTATCTGTTCTTGCCCGGGGACTTTTTCCGCAGGAAAGATAGACCAACGCTTCCAAAAGATTTGTTTTTCCCTGGGCATTTTCGCCGAAAATCACATTGCACCGGGGATCGAAGCGTACCGTCTGATCACCGTAATTCCGGAAGGAACGAAGGGTCAGAGAATCAATCCGCATATTTCAGGCCGATCTCATGGCCGTCAAAGAACACAATATCACCGGGCCGCAGCTTTTTGCCCCGCTGGGTACAAAGCTGACCATTGACCAGAGCTTCTCCATCCTGGATCCGTTCTTTGGCTTCTCCGCCGGTCTCCACCAGATTACAGAGCTTTAAAACATCCTGAAGGCGGATAAATTCTGTGTTGATCACAACAAATCTCATGCTCCGCCCCCCTTACTGCGCGCTTTTCAGCCGCACCGGCAAAACCATGTACAGGAAGTTATCCTCACCATTTGCAGGCACGATGATGGCAGGAGTAATACCGGTGTTCAGCTCGATCTTCACTGTGTCGGCAGGAGCGTAGCGCAGCGCTTCCATCAGATAACGGTTGTTAAAGCCGATCTCCAACCCCTGCCCGTCACCGGAAACGGTACACACGTCCTTTGCCTCACCGTTTCCGGTCTTGGCGGAAAGATATACCTTATCATGTTCAAAGCTGCAGCGCACAGGACTTTTCAGCTTATCAGAGATCACAACGCTGACGCGGTCGATGCTGCGGATGAGATCCTTTGTTTCAGCCAGAATGGAAATGGGATTATTCCGGGGAATAGCCCGCTTATAATCCAGAAATTCACCTTCCAGACGGCGGCAGATCAGCTGCGTTGCACCCACCTCAAAAAGAAGGTGGCGCTTTCCAAGAGTCACATGGGCGAGATCATCGGTATCACCGCAGATATTTTTCACCTCATTCAAAGCACTGCCGGGAGCAACAAAGGAAAAAGCACCGCCCTGCAGATTTTCCAGAGGCTCTTTCCGGTAAGCAAGACGGAAACCATCTACCGCCACCATGGTGAGACCTGCATCACCGATCTCAAAGAGAGCACCGGTATGGACAGGTCTTGCCTCATTGGTAGAAACGGCAAAGGCCGTCTGGTCGATCATGTCCCGCAGGGTCTTTTGCTGGATAGACATACCGTATTCATCTTCCACCTCGGGAAGCTCAGGATAGTCCGCAGCGGAAATGCCGGAAATATCAAAGTCGGAATCACCGCAGGAAAGGTGAACAGTCAGCTTGTCGTCGGCAGTGAAAACTACAATATCGTCTGGCATACGGCGAATGATGTCGCCAAAGAGGCGGGCATTGAGCACGATGTCTCCCTGTGCGCTGACCTGCGCAGGAACGGCAGTGCGGATACCGGTCTGCATATTATAGCCGGAGACGGTCACCTGCTCTGCAACGTGCAGAAGAAGACCTTCCAGCGCAGGAATGGAGCTTTTGGGAGCAACGGCTCTGCCGGCCACAGAGATAGCACTTTGCAGCAGAACTTTTTCACAGCTGAATTTGATCATAGGCTTGCTTCCTCTCTTTCAGAGTTTTGCGATTTATAAAGAAATAAAGTTTATAAATTTAGAAACAGTAACATTAGAAAGAAAAATTGTGGAAAAGTCGAAAAAGACCAGAATTTGCAAGGGTTTGCGCCTCCACAACGAAAAACAGAAAAATCAAAAGGTTTTCCACGGGATCTGTTTTTTGACAGAATTTCCACAACAGACTCACAGGGAATTCACAGGAAACTGTTGAAATTCGACTCTCAGCGCTTGGAATTGATGTTAGTCTTGATGGCCTTGACCTTTTCGGCAAAGGCATTGTCTGTTTTCATCTTTTTCTCTACCTGCTGGATGGAATAAAGAACGGTGGAGTGGTCGCGGTTATCAAACACTCTGCCGATATCCTCCAGAGAGAGGGTGGTCATATTGCGGATGAGGTACATAGCTACCTGACGGGCCTGTGTGGCGTCACGGTTTCTCTGCTGCCCCTTGATAACGCTTTCATCTACATTGTAGTATTTGGAGATATATTCCAAAATAGCCTCGGGGGTGGGAATATACTCGTTGGACCGCTTGACGATATCCTGAATGGCTCTTGCCACGGATTCCTCATCTGCGTCATTTCCCAGAAGATCCTTGAAAGCCATGACCTTATTGATGGTTCCTTCGATTTGTCGGACGTTGGCGGTAACATGCTCTGCAATATAGGCGCAGACACGGTCGGGCAGCTCCAGTCCCAACAGGGCGGCCTTGTTTTTGATAATAGCGAGGCGAGTTTCAAAATCGGGAGGAGCCACATCTACCAGCAGGCCCCACTCGAAACGGGTGCGCAGACGGTCTTCCAGCATGGTCATCTCGGAGGGGGGACGGTCGGAGGTGAGAACGATCTGCTTGCCGGACTCGTACAGCGTATTGAAAGTATGGAAAAATTCTTCCTGAGTCTGTTTTTTGCCGGCGATAAACTGCACGTCGTCCACCAGCAGCAGATCTGCCTGACGGTATTTTTCCCGCATTTCGGCAGTTTTGTGAGGGCCTTCCTGAATAGAACGGACCAGCTCATTGGTCAGCTCATCGCCCTTGACATAAGCAATGCGGGCATTTGGATCGTTGCGGCGGATCACGTTTGCAATGGCATAGATCAGATGAGTCTTGCCAAGGCCGGAGTCACCGTAGATCAAAAGAGGGTTGTAGTTCTGGGCGGGATGGTCAGCAACCGCTTTCGAGGCTGCGTGGGCCAGTTTATTGCTGGGGCCTACCACGAAGGTATCAAAGGTAAATTCATCAGAGGTAAATCGGTCGCTCTGCCGCTTGGACTGATTACCGGAATTCATCATGGACATGTAGGCAGTGTCATCCAGAATCGTGATCTCAAAGTCTCTGGAGAACATATCCCGCAGCACAGCTTTGATATTATCCATATAAAGAGATTCCACAGCGCCTTTTTTAAAGCTGTTGGCGCAGTGCAGAACAAGGGCATTGCCCTTGAAATCTACAATGTCCAGCTCGTCAAACCAGGTGCTGATGGTGGTTTCGGAAAGTTCGTTTTGCAGCTTGCCCAAGATCGTTTTCCAAAGGTCTGCAATATTATTCAAAAAGAAACACCTCTTTCTGCTGTTGTAAAAAAGAGCATAGTTTAGATAGTCTATTATACCATAGAGAAAAAAATCAGGCAATACATATTCTATATATAGTTCTGACTTTTCCGAAGAGAAGTTCTGCCATTTTCACAAGGAAACAACATCAAAAACGAATAGATGTGGTGGAAAGGATTTGTCCTTTCCAATGCGGAGAAACAGAAGAAAAAAGAGTTAAATTTTTGCCGTATCCCATAAAATTATGGTTGACATGCCTTGACGCGGTGTGATATACTCACCTATGCGTCAAAAGACGCCCAAAATATGTTTACTGCGCCCATTTTTCTTTGAAAAAGGGTGTCGAGTAAGTGCCGCACTCAGCTTGAGGCGGCCGGGAATAATTACAGGAGGTGTCTCAACATGGCAACGAAACGTACCTATCAGCCCAAGAAGCTCCACGGCCAGAAGGTCCACGGCTTCCGCAAGAGAATGGCTACCGCCAACGGCCGCAAGGTCCTGGCCCGTCGCCGCGCCAAGGGCCGCGCTCGTCTTTCCTACTAAGCGCGTTGTGGGAGACACTTGAACAATCCATTCAGGGACGGCGGGTCTCCAGCGGAGCCTTCCGTCCCTAATCGAGTTTTGTTCAGGAAACAGGAGAGAGTATGAAAAAAGCGGTTACGATCAAGGAGAATTATGAGTTCCGCCGGATGTACCGTAAGGGCGCCTCGGCAGTGAGCGGCAGCATGGTGATCTATTGCAGAAAGAATCATCTCGGCCGCAACCGTCTGGGTCTTACCGTGAGCGTGAAGGTCGGCAAGGCTGTGGTGCGAAACCGCTGCCGCCGCCGTCTGCGGGAGGTATACCGGCTCAATGATCCTGCCCTGAAGCAGGGATGGGATATTGTGATCGTGGGACGGAGCAGAACTGCCACCGCTCCCTGGAAGGAACTCAATGCCACCTATCTTCGCCTCTGCAAAAAGCTTTCGCTTTTGGAGGATGGAAAATGCTGAAAAAGATCATGCTTCGTATGATCCGTTTTTATCAGCGCGGTATTTCTCCCCTCCGTCCCCGCTGCTGCAACTATATTCCCACCTGCTCCCAGTATGCGCTGGAAGCCATTGAAAAGTACGGCCCCTTGAAGGGTGGCTGGATGGCTTTCCGGCGTATTTTGCGCTGTCATCCTTTTCATAAGGGCGGGTATGATCCCGTGCCGTGAAAGGGAAGGAGAGAGAAACAGACCACGCACCGCAAATCCCCTTTGACTCCCCAACTTTTTTTGGAGGACAAAACTTATGTTTTCTACCCTTGGATACTTGATTTGTATCCCCTTCGCGCTGCTGGTAAAGCTGTTCTACAATATGACCGGCTCCTACGGCGCAGCCATTATTCTTTTTACTCTGGCTGTGAAGCTGATCCTGCTGCCTTTCCAGATCAAGAGTAAAAAAAGCATGATCCGCATGAACCGCATGCAGGGCCGCTTGCAGGATCTGCAGAAAAAGTATGCCAACAATCAGATGAAGCTTAACGAGGAGATGCAGAAGCTCTACGCCGAGGAAGGCGTGAGCCCCATGGGCGGCTGCCTGTGGAGTTTCCTCCCCCTGCCCATCATGATCGCCCTGTATTCCATTATCCGCCAGCCCATCACCCGCTTTATGATGCTGGGTGAGGACGTGCTCTACAAGGCTGTTGAGGCAGCCAAGGCCGCCGGTGTTGAGATGAGCACCATCGTGCAGATGGCCAAGGACGGCAGCGGCATGATGGTGGATAAAGCCGGTCTGCCTATCATGCAGCCCTATGGCGAGATCAACCTCGTCAAGATCCTTCCCGAGGTCGCTCCCCAGTTCTGCGAGAGCGTTGAGGGATGGATGAGCCTGAACTACAACTTCCTGGGTCTGGATCTTGCTGCCAACCCCTGGGAGGTCGTTACCTCTTTCCAGATCAATGGTGTGTTCTTCGGCATGCTGCTGCTGCCTGTTCTCACTGGTCTTGTGCAGTTTGCCATGACTGTGTTTACTATGAAGAACCAGCCCTCCAACGCTGCCAACGGCTCCATGAAGATGATGATGTACACTCTGCCTTTGATGACGGTGTATTTCGCCTTTGTTATGCCTGCAGCCCTTGGTGTTTACTGGATCGCTCAGAGCGTGTTCTCCTTCATTCAGGAGTTCTTTATGACCAAGTTCTTCAACAAGAAGATCGAGGAAGAGGAAGCTGCCCGCTATGAGGCCATTCAGGCTGACCGCCAGCGCCGCATCGAAGAGGGCAAGCGTCTTCAGGAAGAGCGCAAGAAGCAGGAGAGCAAGAAGATGACCCTGCGCGAAAAGCAGCAGGCCGCTCAGGCTGCCAAGGCTGATAAGGCCAAGAAGGCTGCCTCCAGCACCACCGAAGCCGGCCGTGTGGGCGACCGTCCTTACGCCCGTGGCCGTGCCTATAAGGAAAATCGTTACGACGACTGATTAGGAGCTCTTAAATGAGAGATTTTATTGACGTAACGGGTAAGACTGAGGAAGAGGCCATCCGCAAGGCTCTGGAACAACTGAATGTGGACCGTTTCGACGTGTCCGTGGAGGTTCTGGAGCGTGCCAAGAGCGGTTTCCTCGGCATCGGCGCCGCACCTGCCAAGGTCCGCGTGTATTACGGCGAGGAAGAGGAGATCGTGATCCCCGCTGCCGCTCCTGTGGCCCCCAAGGCCGAAAAGCCTCAGCAGCCCCGCAAAGAAAAGAAGGCTGAAAAGTCTGTTAAACAGCCTAAGCAGCCCAAGAAGACCGAAAAGCCCGCAAAGGCTGAAAAAGCGGTTGAAAAGACTGTGGAGAAGGTGGAGAAGCCTGCCGTGAAGGAAGAGCTTCCCGCCGCTCCCGTTGTACTGGGCGAAGAAGTGGCAGATGAAAAGTCTGTTGCCATCAAGAAGTTCCTCTCCGGACTTCTGGAGCAGATGGATGTTCAGGCTGAGATCAAGGTCTATATGCCTGAGAAGGGCCGCTATAAGGTCATTCTTGAGGGAGAGAAGATCGGCGCCATCATCGGCCGCCGCGGCGAGACGCTGGATGCGATCCAGCAGCTCACCAGTTACTCTGTCAACCGCACCGGCGGCCGCGCCCGCATCCAGCTGGATGCCGAGGGCTACCGCGACAAGCGTGAGCAGAGCCTGCAGCATCTGGCCCATAAGGTGGCTGCCAAGGTGGTCAAGTATCGCCGCAGCGTCACGCTGGAGCCTATGAACGCCTATGAGCGTCATGTGATCCACACTGCGCTGCAGGATGTGGCCGGCGTGATGACTTATTCCACCGGTACCGATCCCAACCGCCGCGTGATCGTGGCCTATGACCGCGAGAAGAAGTGATTTTTTTGAAAGAGACAGCTTCGGCTGTCTCTTTCTTTTTTTTCGCAGCTGTGCTATGATGACTTAAAAGAGGGGAGGGGGAGAATGGATCGTAAGCTTTTGGTGCAGGCCCTTACGAAGCTTTTCGTTGGCCTGCTGATGGTGGCGCTGTTGGTATTTGCACCGGCAGGCACGCTGCATTACTGGCATGGCTGGCTGTTTCTCGCGGTGCTGTTTTTCCCCATGATCCTTTTGGGCGTTGTTTTGCTGATGAAAAATCCAGAACTTCTGCGAAAGCGCCTGCAGACAAAGGAAAAAGAAGGGGAGCAGCGGAAAGTGGTAGCCTTCTCTGGTATGATGTTTCTGGCGGGCTTTCTCCTTTGTGGATTGAATGTGCGCTTTGGGTGGTATCTGCTGCCGAAGTGGGCTGCGCTGATGGCATCTGTAGTGTTTTTGATCGGCTATGGAATGTACGGCGAGGTCATGCGGGAAAACGCCTTCCTTTCAAGAACTGTGGAGGTGCAGGAGGGACAGCAGCTGATCGATACCGGTCTTTACGGTGTTGTTCGTCACCCCATGTATGCGGCAACGGTATTAATGTTTCTCTCCATGCCGTTGATCCTGGGCAGCGCAGTTTCTTTTTTGGTTTTTCTTATCTATCCGCTGATCCTTTCCAAGCGTATCCGAAATGAGGAAGAAGTACTCTCCAGAGGGCTTTTGGGCTATGCGGAATACTGCAAGCGTGTAAAGTATAGAATGATCCCTTATCTTTGGTAATCATTATTTTTAGGAGGAACATCATATGGGACGTATTCCTGCAGCGGAGATTTACCGCATTCTGTCTACCACCAACGGTGTGGTGGGACTTTATATTGAGGACTGTCAGACCGGAGAAAAACTGGTCATCAATCCCGATGAAGTGTTTCCCGCTGCCAGCGTCATCAAGATCCCCATGGTTGCCCTGCTGCTGCGGGACGGTGCCGAGGGCCGCGTGGATCTCCACAAGCCTATGAAAATTGCGGAGGAAAACCGCGTGGGCGGAACCGGCGTCCTCTGCGATTTGAACCCCACCTTTGAGCCTACCCTTTTTGAGATGGCAAAGCTGATGATCAATCTCAGTGACAATGTGGCCACCAATCAGGTGATGGATGTCATCGGGGTGGACCGTTTCCACGCTTTCTGTGCGGAAATGGGCTGCAGCCACTTTGTCTGGCAGCGCAAGATGATGGATTTTGTGTCTCTTGCCCAGGGAAAGAACAACTATCTTCGTCCCGGTCATGTGGGTGAGGTGGTGTCGAAAATCGCAAAGGGAGAATTTGTGAGCAAGGAGATCTCCGATACCATTTACGATTTTATGTGCGGCCAGAAATACCGCACCAAGCTCCCTGCCCGGATCCCTGCGGTGGATTCCAACTCCTCCTCTGATCCCATTGAAGAGGGCGAGGTCATGGTGGGCAACAAGACCGGCGATCTGGGCCGCGTGCAGCATGATGTGGGCGTGTTCGAGCTGCCCGATCACCGCCGCTACACCATCTCCATGTTCACCAAGGAAATGGAAAGCGATCAGGAGGGCATGGCTCTCATTGCGGAAGTGTCAAAAGCGGTATATATGGCAATGAAATAAGGGAGAAAAGTCCCCAATTTTCTTGACATTGTGGAAAAACCATGCTATATTCCATTCATATGTGAAAGGCTTTGAAAAGGAAGAGTAGTCTTTTACCCCCAATGAAGAGAGAGGACGGACGGTGCAAGTCCTTGCGGGGGAGAGGTGAAGGCCCCTTTGAGCCGCGGCAGGGAAGAAAAGTATCTGCCGCCGTTCCCCGCGTTAAGGGTGAGAGTGCGCAGAAACTGCGAATTCAGGTGGAACCACGGACAAGTTTTGTTCGCCCTGAGCCAACAGGCTCAGGGCGTTTTTTATTTGTAAGCAAAAAATTTATCATAAAAGGAGAAAAACAATGGATAACAGACAGAAGACCATGGAAAAGATCGTGACTCTGTGCAAGGGCCGCGGTTTCGTTTTCCCCGGCAGTGAGATCTACGGCGGCCTCGCCAACACCTGGGACTACGGCCCTCTGGGCGTGGAGCTGAAGAATAACGTGAAGAAGGCATGGTGGAAGAAGTTCGTTCAGGAGAACCCCTACAACGTGGGTCTGGACGCCGCCATCCTCATGAATCCCCAGGTCTGGGTCGCCTCCGGTCACGTGGGCGGTTTCTCTGACCCCCTCATGGACTGCAAGGAGTGCAAGGAGCGCTTCCGCGCCGACAAGGTCATCGAGGACTGGTGCCAGGCCAACAATTTCGAGCTGCCCAAGCCCGTGGACGCTTTCTCTCACGATGAGATGAAGGCTTTCGTGGAGGAGCACAACATTCCCTGCCCCACCTGCGGCAAGCACAACTGGACCGACATCCGTCAGTTCAACCTGATGTTCAAGACCTTCCAGGGCGTCACCGAGGATGCCAAGAACACCGTATACCTGCGTCCCGAAACGGCACAGGGTATCTTTGTCAACTTCCAGAACGTGCAGCGCACCACCCGCCGCAAGCTGCCC
>JAFQRI010000035.1 GCA_017410185.1 Oscillibacter sp.
GGGAGGATGTAAGCTTGGAACACATTTTGAAGATCGACCATCTGACCCATACCTACGGCGAGGGGACCCCCTTTTGCCGCAGCGCCATCGAGGATGTGAGCTTTGAAGTCCGGCAGGGGGAGTTCCTCGGCCTCATCGGCCACACCGGCTCCGGCAAGTCCACCCTCATCCAGCATTTCAACGGCCTGCTCCGCCCCACCTCCGGCCACGTGTACCTCCGGGGGAAGGACATCTGGGCAGAGCCGAAAAAGATCCGGAATGTCCGCTTTCAGGTGGGCCTTGTGTTCCAGTACCCCGAGTATCAGCTCTTTGAGGAGACCGTCTATCAGGATATCGCCTTTGGCCCGAAGAACATGGGCAAGAGCGGCGCGGAGTTGGACCGCTGCGTGCGGGAGGCCGCACGGCTGGTGGGGCTGCGGGATGAAACGCTGGAAAAGTCCCCCTTTGAGCTCTCCGGCGGCCAGAAGCGCAGAGTGGCCCTTGCCGGCGTGATGGCCATGGAGCCGGAAATTCTGGTGCTGGATGAGCCCACTGCTGGCCTTGACCCGGCGGGCCGGGACAATCTCATGGCCAACATCCGGGATTATCAGCGCAATAAAAACCGCACCGTTATCCTCGTCAGCCACAGCATGGACGAGATCGCCCGGAATGTGGACCGCATCGTGGTGCTGAAAAAGGCACGCGTCCTCATGGACGGTACCCCCGCCGAGGTCTTCGCCCGGGCGGAGGAGCTGATCTCCGCAGGTCTGGACGTGCCCCAGGTCACCCGCCTTGCCATGGAGCTGCGCCGCCGCGGCCTTCCCATCGACTCCGCCGTTTACACCGCCGAGGAGCTGGAGCGACAGCTCTTGCGGCTGAGAAAGGAGGGGGGGCCATGCTGAAGGATATCACCTTAGGCCAGTATTTCCCCGGCAATACCCCGGCCCACCGCCTTGACCCCAGAACGAAGATCCTGCTGGTGGTTCTTTATATCGTGGCCCTCTTTACCGCAAAGCACATCGTGGGCTACGGCCTCATGGCGCTGACGCTGGCGGTGTGCGTGAAGATCTCCGGCGTGCGGGTGAAGGCCCTTGTGCGGGGATTGAAGCCCGTGGTGTTCATCGTGGTGTTCACCGCCCTTTTGAATATCTTCTTCACCCCCGCTGAGACCTATCTTCTGGAGCTTGGCTTCCTGCGGATTTCCGCTGTGGGTCTTGAAAACGCCATCTTCATGGTGCTGCGGATTTTGCTTCTCATCATGGGCACCTTCTTGATGACCTACACCACCAGCCCCATCAGCCTCACGGATGGCCTGGAGCAGCTTTTGAGCCCCCTCAAGCGCTTCCGCGTGCCTGTCCATGAGCTGGCCATGATGATGTCCATTGCCCTGCGCTTCATCCCCACGCTGGTGGAGGAGACGGACAAGATCATGTCCGCCCAGAAGGCAAGAGGCGCGGATTTTGAGGGCGGCAGCCTCATCGACAAGGCCAAGGCTCTCATCCCCATTCTGGTGCCGCTGTTCATCAGCGCCTTCCGCAGAGCGGATGAGCTGGCCACCGCCATGGAGTGCCGCTGCTATCACGGCGGCGAGGGGAGAACGAAGCTCCATGTGCTGAAATACGCAACAAGAGACTATATCGCCCTCACGGCAGGCTGCGTGATTTTGGCAGCGGTCATCGTGCTGCGGCGGTTTGGACTGTAAAACAAAGAAGGGCGGGCCGAGTCGCGAACGCCCCGCGTAAGCACACGCTATTTTGTAGGGCGCGACGACCTCGGCGCGCCTGGAAAAGGAGGTCTTCCATGAAAAAGAACGCTTTTGCTATCGCATCCATCGTGCTGAACATTCTTTTGCTGCTGATGGTGCTGCGCCTTGGCGGCAGGGTGGAAGAGCTCCGCAGCGATCTCCGGCAGGAGATCCGCAATGTGGAAACGATGGTGGAAAATGACCTTGCGCTGACGGTGGAACGCCTTGATAACGCCATTGCCGAGAGTGAAAAGCTCCACAGCGCGTGGGAATTGACCCCCACCGGGGTGGACACGGCAAACCGGAAGCTGCTGGCGGAAGTTTCCGTCACCCTCAAGGCGTGGAGCGCCGACACCACTGTGAGCCTTGCCGTCACGGAAGGGGACGCGGTGCGCCATATCCCCATGGAGGGGAAGGGCAGCGGCGTGTTTGCTGCGGCGGCAGACCTTTTTGTAGACGGTGAGGGAGCCATCCTCCTTGCCGCCGACATCACCACCGGCGGCGTCACCAGACGGGAAGACCTTGGCAGCTGGGGCGACATTGCCATGCTGCTGCCGCTGCAGCTGAGCAGCTGGGGCGGCACTGTGCCCTATCTGCAGGACGGGAATCTGGTGATCTCCAGCCGCAGCGTGGAGCTGATGGACGCGGGAGAGCCTGCAGAACGGATCTACGGTGCGCGGGCCTACGACACGGTCTTTACCGTCCGCCGCAACGGAGCGGTGGAAAAGACGGTCACCGGGCAGGAGACTTATGAGATGGAGCGCTACGAATACTGGCTGGACAGTGTGTTTCTGCCTGCCGCGGTGGGCGATACCGTGAGCCTTTCCTTCACCTGCAGCGACGCTTACGGCCTGCGCTATGAGTTTTTGCTTAGTGAGTGGACGGTGCAGGAGGCCTCCGGAAAGGGCAATGGCCCCATGGAGGCGGTGGAGTACGGCGGAGGGCGGATAGAGCCCACCCTCACATGGGAGTAAAGGAGCAAAATTATGCGCAATATCGCGTTGAAACTCATGTATAATGGCACCGCCTATCACGGCTGGCAGGTGCAGAAAAACGCCGTGACCGTGTGCGAGACGCTGGAAAAGGCCATCGGCAAAATTACGGGGGAAAAGGTGCATCTCACCGGCTGCGGCCGCACCGACGCGGGGGTGCATGCCGAGCACTATATCGCCAACTTCAAGACCAACTCCCGCATCCCTGTGGAGCGGTTCCCCTACGCCATCAACACCCACACCCCCGAGGATATCGCCGTGAAGGAGGCCTATGAGGTGGCGGAGGATTTCAACGCCATCGGCTCCTGCATCAAGAAGGAATACACCTACCGCATCTATAATTCCCGCTTCAAGAACCCGTTTTATGTCAATCGCGCCTATTTTTACCCCAAGCATCTGGATGAAGAATTTTTGAACCGTGCCGCGAATTACTTTGTAGGTACCCACGATTTCCGCGCCGTGCGCAGCGTGGGCACCGAGACGAAGTCCACTGTCCGCACCATCTACTGGTGCAATGTGGAGCGCAGCGGCGACCTTCTGGAGCTGAAGGTCTGCGCCAACGGTTTTCTCTATAACATGGTGCGGGCCATCACCGGCACCGTGCTTTACGCCGCCGAGGGGAAGTTCTCACCGGAAGATATCCCCGCGATCCTCGAAAGCGGCGACCGCACCGCCGCGGGGCCTACCGTGCCCCCCGGCGGACTGTACCTGACACGACTTTGGTATGAGGATGAACGACTGAATGAGAGATAAGGAAAAGGGACAGCGGGAGGAGGAAAAGCGCCGCCGTCCGAAATGGCCCGTTTACATACTGATCCTGGCCCTTGTGCTGGGGGTGGTGGTCTTTGCCGCCTACCGGGACGGCACAGGCTTTGATGTGCTGCGCCGATACTTTCAGTACGGCAAGGCGGAGGAGGCCACCGGCATTCTGGAATATGAGTACGACACCTCCTCCGAGCAGCGCTTTGCCATGCTTGGAAACCACCTTGTGGTGCTGAGCAAGACCTCTCTTTCCGTGCTGGACGGACAGGGAGGCGAGGTGTTCTCCACCGGCGTGAAGATGGAGTATCCCGCCCTCCACGCGAATGGGGGCAGAGCCGTTTGCTACGATGTGGGCGGCACGGAGCTCTACGTGGTGGATGAGCAGGGCAAGGTGTGGGAGCACACCGTGGAGGAAACGGAGCCCATCATCTCCGCCCGGCTCAATGGCGCAGGCTGGCTCACCGTCACTGCGGGGCTGAAAAACCATAAGGGAGGCGTGTGGGTCTACAACGCAGACATGGAGGAGCATTTCCTCTTCCGCTCCTCCCGCCGCTTCGTCAGCGACGCTTATGTGACCGATGACTGCAAGCGCCTTGCCGCCGTGACCATGGGGCAGGAGGGGGGCGTCTTTGTCTCGGATCTGGTGTTTTATAACCTCAACGAGAAGGAGCCCTTTGCCACCTGTGCCATCACCGACGGTCTTGTGACCGCCATGGGGCAGGACGGGGATCTTGTCGCCGTGTGCGACAGCTGCCTTGCCTTTGTCTCCCCCCGGGGAGAGCTGACCGCCACCTATGATTACGGCGGAGCGTATCTGCGGGAATATACCACCGGCGGCGATGATTTCACCGCGCTGCTTCTCAACCGCTATACCTCCGGCAGCGTGGGCCGCCTTGTTACCGTGGGCGGCGACGGGGAAGAGGTGGGCAGCCTCGATATCCATGAGGAGGTGCTCCACATCTCCGCTGCGGGGCGGTATCTCGCGGTGCTGTATGCCGACCGCCTTGTGGTCTACAATTCTGATCTGCGGCCCTACGCCACCCTCAACGGCACGGATTATGCCCGCAGCGTCCTCATGCGCAGCGACGGCAGCGCCATTTTGCTGGGCTCCGAGACAGCGAAGCTGTTCCTGCCCTGAGTGGGAAAAATTCGAGGCTTTTGCTTGCCAGGGCCCAAATTTTCCAGAAGTTGACCCTTTTGTTCATAAAAGATTTACACGGAGAAAGGTAGGCATTCATGTCCACACCTGTTATAATGGATATCGTTGTGGGAGCCGTGCTGGCCCTCTTTGCCCTCCTTGGGTGGAAGCAGGGCTTTGTCAGGACCCTCGCGGGCCTTTTGATCGTGGTGGTGTCCCTTGTGGGTGCGGCCATGCTGGCGGGCACCTTTGCCCAGCCGGTCTCCCGCGTTATCGCACCCTATATTCAAAAGGCGGCGGAGGAGCATGTGAAAGAGGCCCTTTCCGCCCAGACCGGCGGAGAGGATCTGGCCCTGCTCAGCGGCAGCGCCGATGAGCTTTTGCAGATGCTGGGCGTTGATGCCGACGCAAGAGCGGAGCTGGCAGAGCGGGCGGAGGAGACCATTGCGGAAACGGGCGAAAGCGTTGCCGCCGCTGTGGTGGAGAGCCTGACCCAGTCCATTGTGTATGTGCTGGTGTTCGTGGTGGGCTTTCTTTTGCTGCTGGCCGTGCTGCACATCATTTTTGCCGCCATGGATCTTGTGGCGAAGCTCCCCGTCCTAAGCGCTGCGAACGCCCTGGGCGGCGCGGTGCTGGGCTTTTTCAAGGGCGGTCTTGTGATCTTCCTTGGGATCTGGGTGATGCGGCGCATGGGCGTTTCTTTTGAAACGGCAAATGTGGCCCAGACTTATCTTTTGAAATTTTTCGCGGACAACACGCCTTTGAGCGTACTGTCCCTGTTACTGTAAATTTGGAGGTTTATCATCAATGCAGCCAACCCTTTGTTCCAGATGTAAGAAAAACGTCGCCGTGGTGTTCATTTCCCGCATGGATGGCGGCGAATTGAAAAACGAAGGCCTGTGCCTCAAGTGCGCCAAAGAACTGGGTCTTCCGCAGGTAGACGAAATGATGAAGCGCATGGGCATTTCCGACGAGGATCTGGAAAACCTCTCCAGCGAAATGACCCAGGCCATGTCCTCTCTGGAGAGCCTTGCCGAGCTCCCCGACGGAGACGAGGAGGGTATGGATGAGGAGGAAGACGGCAAGACCGCCACCTTCCCCTTCCTCAACCGCCTCTTCAGCGGCGGCGACGTCCCCGCAAGAAGCGAGGGCGACGAGGGCAAGAACCGGGAGCAGCGCCGGGAGAAGGAGCCTAAGAAGGTGGGCCGTAAGCATTTGGAGAATTATTGCATCTCCCTCACCCAGAAGGCCCGGGACGGCAAGCTGGACCCCGTCATCGGCCGCGCCGAAGAGATCGAGCGGGTCATCCAGATCCTCAACCGCCGCCAGAAGAACAATCCCTGCCTCATCGGTGA
>JAFQRI010000036.1 GCA_017410185.1 Oscillibacter sp.
CCCTCGGTCACAGATTCAGAGGTGAAAAGATAATGTCTTGCCATAATAATTACTCCTTTTGTGTTCCCTTAAAAGCGGGCAAAAAAACTGCGCGTTTCGACGCTGAAACGCACAGAAAAACTCTCGTTTGTTCCTCATCTGTCGTTCTTACGCCGGATTTGGCACCTTACAAAGCAGGTTGCCGTGGCTTCATCGGGCCGATCCCTCCGCCACTCTTGATAAGGGAATATTGAATTGCTCTATTATTCTATGCATATTCCCGCCCTTTGTCAAGCGTTTTTCACGAAAAACTCCGCATTTTTTGGACAAAACCGTCAAAATAAAGCCGGTTTTCCAGTATTTAAAAATTGTACATGACTTTTCTGCCGTCATTGGGTATAATCTTTTTAACATTCCTATATTTTCTGGAGGGAACCCCATTGAAAAAGCTGCATGACGCGGTAGACCGCTTTGCCTATAGTCATCCCCGCTTCGGCATTCCCGGCCTCATCCGCTATATCGTTTTCGGCACAGCTATTGTGTATCTGCTGCTGCAATTTTCTTCCTACAGCGCCATTTCCTTTCTTACCTTCAACTGGGCCATGGTGCTGCGGGGCGAGCTGTGGCGGCTGGTGACCTTTATCTTCGTGCCCGGCAGCACCAGCCCCTTGTGGCTGCTGCTCTCATTGTACTTTACCTACTTCATCGGCACTCTTCTTGAGCGGGAGTGGGGCACGGCGAAATTCAATCTCTACTATTTCTCCGGCGTGGTCCTCACCATCCTCACCGGCATCATCAGCCACTACGCCTTCGGCTACTCTACCATCTCCGGCACAGGCTATGTATCCATGGCCATGTTCCTTGCCTTTGCCGCCCTCTACCCCGATATGCAGGTGCTGCTGTTTTTCTTCATCCCCATCAAGGTCAAGTGGATCGCCCTGGTGGATGTGGCCCTCTTCCTGCTGGAGATCCTGGGTTCGCTGGCGCGGCTGGATCTTTTCGGCGCACTGCTGCCCGTGGTGGCCCTTTTGAATTTCCTCGTCTTTTTCTGGACGGATCTTGTCTCCGCTCTGGGCTACCAGCGCAGCCGCTCCCGCCACCAGCACTCCCACCAGACCATCCAGTTCAAATCCGCCGTGCGGGCGCAGCGGCAAAAGGAGGCTGACCGGGGCTACCGCCACAAGTGCGCCGTCTGCGGCCGCACGGACACGGACTTCCCCGAGCTGGAGTTCCGCTACTGCTCCCGCTGTGCGGGCTACCACTGCTTCTGCGCCGATCACATTTTCAACCACGAGCATTTTACACAGTGAATTCCCGGGAAGGCCGCCGAAAGGCGGTCTTCCTTTTTTCAGCCGCGCCAGCACTGCCCGCCCTTTGCCGCCGGACAGGGAATGGTATGACCTTTTATAGAAATTTTCCAAAAATCCTCTGCAAATTTTTCCATCCCCGCTCTTTTCACTTCCCCACCGGTGCGGTATACTGTAGTGTGGAAAAAATGTACGCCTTTGGGCGGAATGGAGGCCCTATATGGAACGTAATGAATTACATCTGCATTTGTCACAGGCTTTCGGGGAAGATTCCTTCCTCCGCCGGCTGGACCGCAGCCGCACGGATATGGCCCGCCTTTTCTCCAATGTGGACTGGGAGCGCATGCTCTATCCCCTCATGCCCATTGAGCAGCGTATCTCCTGCGCCCAGGCTCTGGTGGCCTTCCGGCCCCTGCTGGACGCCATTGCCCCCCAACCCCGGGAGGGATGGCTGCCCTACACCTACAAGGTGGCCTCCAGCCTTCTCTTCCCCACGGAGGACGCAGACCATACCCCCGCCCAGAGAGACGGCGCGGTGAGCCTGCTGCACTTTCTCCGCTGCCTTTTTGACGAGGAACGCCGCATTCTGCCCTTTGACCCCTGGCTGGACTTTGCTTTCTGCACGGAAAAGGAGCTCAAAGGCAGCGATGTTGCCGAGGAATACCGCCAGTTCCTCAGCTGCTGGCGGAAAGAGTATGTCTACGAGCTGCTGCGCCTTGGCCGCGAGGTGACCCCCTTCCGCACGCTGGAGCATATCGCAGGCGTGCATCACGTGGCCATCACCGTTTCCCGGGCTCTGCGCAAGCGGGGCGGTCTCATTGACCTTGGCCTCATTTCCGGCGCTGCCGCCGCCCATGACATTGGTAAATTCGGCTGCAAGGCCGGCGAGCGGGTGCCCTACCTCCACTATTTCTACACCGACCAGTGGTGCTCTGACCACGGCTTCCTCTCCATCGGCCGCATCGCCGCCAACCACTCCGTGTGGGATCTGGAGATCGAGAACCTTTCCTCTGAGTCTCTGGTGCTGGTGTATGCCGATTTCCGCGTGAAGCAGTCCCGCGGGGATGACGGACGGGAGATCGCCCAACTCTTCTCCCTGAAGGAAGCCTTCGACGTGATCCTCAGCAAGCTGGACAACGTGGATGACACCAAACGCCGCCGCTACCAGTATGTCTACACCAAGCTTGCCGACTTTGAGGAGTATATGCTCTCCTTCGGCGTGGACACCACCCTCGCAACCACCGGCGCGGCCCCCCACTCCCGCCGTGACCCTGCCCTGATGACGGAAAACGAGGTGGTCTCCGCCCTGCGCTACACGGCAGTGGATCACAACATCCGCCTCATGCACCGCTTGGGCCATGACCGGCTGTTCGCCGCCATTCTGGAGGCTGCCCGCACAGAAAAGGAACCCTCCCGTATCCGGGCCTACCTCTCCATTTTTGAAGAATATTTTACCTACTGGTCCAATGCCCAGAAGGAGCAGACTCTGGAATTCCTCTACGAGCTGCTGCTTCTGCCCGATGGTGACATCCGCCGTCAGGCCGCAGGCCTGATCGGCCGTATCCTTGCGGGCTATCAGTCCGGCTATAAGAAGGAGCTGCCTGCCGGCACCGCTCCCTCCCCCCAGGAAAACCGGCCCTTCGTGCTGTGGGATGAGTATCTTACCAAGCTCATCTATCCTGACCGCCGCCTCACCCCCCTGCAGACCCGCAAGATCCGCTATCAGGCCAAAACCGTGGCGGATGCCCTCTTGACCCGCTGCACCGACGCCCACTTCCCCCGCTTTGCCCAGATCCTCTTCCGCCATTATGACGACCCTGCCTCCGTGGACTTTGACGAGGCCTTCTCCCTGCTGGACGCGGTGCTGAACGTACCGCTGGAGCGCATCTCCAACGCCGACCGCACCAAGCTCATCCGCTTTGCCAAGTGGTGGCTGGAAAACGGCGGCGACTCCCAGAAGGCGGCGGCCCTGCGGCTGTTCCGCCACATCATCACCGGCATGACCCGTGCCGATGAGGAGTGGTACGAGATCATCAGCGCCGTGGAAAACGCCGAATGTGAGGGCTGCATCCCCCTCTACTTCCTGCAGGCCCAGCTCATCGAGCGGCTGGGGCTGGACGCCTCCGACCATTGGGAGCTTTTGAATCAGGGCGAGCCTGTCAGCAGCGTGTTCCTGGATAACCTCAAGACCGCCACCCCCTGGGTCCTCAAGGCTGCAGGCGTGGAATACCTGAGCGAACAGGTGACCTACGGTCTTCCCTCCAATGTGCTGCATATCGCCACCCACTTCTCCAACCTCATGCAGGTGAGTGAAACGGTGGTGGTGCGGCGCCTCGCCGGCAAGGCCCTCCTTGGCATGGCTCAGGCCCTCACCCCCGCCCGCCGCAACGAGATCGCTGTGGAAATGACCAAAACGCTGGAGACCGGTCAGGCGGAGCTGAGCCAGTATATCCCTGAGTATCTGGGCCAGTTCATTTTGTGGCTTGCCCCCCGGGAGCTGGACGAGATCATCGATCAGCTTTTCACCCTGCTCACCTCTCCCAATACCGGCGTTGTGAACGCCGCCCTTTCCACCGTGGGCTCCATGCTGGAGCATTACGCCGTCTATAGCGAGCGCTTTGGTGAGGACAAGGAAGTGCTTACAGCCCGCTGGCAGAAGCTGGCAGGTCTTCTCCTCAAGGGCCTTGCCTCCTGCCACGAGGCCGTGCGGCAGGAAGCCCTGCGGATCCTGGGCGAGCGGCTGTTCGGCTCCAAGTCCCTTTCCTACGAGGATAAGGAGGCACTCTTCACCCTCATGGCCAAGAAGATCCTCTTCCTGATCCACGAGCAGGGTGAGCAGGAGCTGACCTTCTTCTATACCGCTGCTGCCCTCAGCCATATTTACCGCTTCATCGTCCGCCACCGCATCGAAAGCGGCGACTTCCCCTTCCGTGAGCACAAAAAGGTGGCCTTCTTCCCCGGCACCTTCGATCCCTTCTCCCTGTCCCACAAGGGCATCGTCACGGAGATCCGGGATCTGGGCTTTGAGGTGTATCTGGCAGTGGATGAATTCTCCTGGTCCAAGAAGGCCCAGCCCTCTCTGCTGCGCCGCCAGATCGTGAGCATGTCCGTGGCAGACGAGTTTGACGTCTACCTCTTCCCCCACGATATCCCCGTGAATCTCGCCAATCCCGATGATCTGGGCCGCCTGCGGCAGGTGTTCTCCGGCCGGGAGCTGTATCTCACCGCCGGCTCTGACGTGGTGGCCAACGCCTCGTCCTATAAGGTGGAGCCCAAGCCCGGCTCCGTCCACCACCTCAACCACATCATCTTCCGCCGTGCCGCCACCCACGAGCAGGTGGTGGAAAACGTGGATATTTCCCATATCACCGGCAAGGTCATCCATCTGGAGCTGCCCACCCATCTGGAGGATATCAGCTCCTCCCGTATCCGCGAAAACATTGACCTTGGCCGCGACATCTCCAACCTCATCGACCCCACAGTGCAGGACTTCATCCACACCAACAGTCTCTATCTCCGTGAGCCCCAGTACAAGCAGCTCATCCGCACCGGCTTCCTGGACTTCAGCTGGGAGCAGGATATCAACGATGACCTGTGGCAGCAGCTCCAGTCCTCTGTGTCTGACCGGTGGAGCTTCCTTCCCCATCCCGACAGCCGGGATACCCTGTGCATCCTCTGGCACAACGGGGGCGAGGCTCCCAAGCCTCTGGGTTATCTCACCGCCCGCATCCTCAACTCCTCCGGCCTGTATGACGCTTTGGGCAGCCAGGCTCTTGCCAACGAGGTGCGCACCCGCACCGCAGGCCGCATCCTGCTCCTCACGGGCCTCCATGTTTCCACCTACTACAGCGACAACTATGACGTGGGCCAGCTGCTGCTCACCGAATTCCTCTCCCGGGCCATGGCGGATGACTGCGGCTACGCCGTCTGGTGGGCCAACGACACCTCTCCCGAGAAGCTGGATCTTCTGGAGCGCAACGGCTTTGTCCACATCAACGCCGATACCCTCCGGCCTCTGCTCTATACGGATATGCGCTCTCCCGTGGTGCTGCTGCAAAACGCCGCCACCACGTTGAAAGAGCCCTTCTCCTCCGACAAGGCCGTGCTGCAGGCAGTGCGCAATGCCCACTTCCGCATCCAGCGCTCCATCTGCCAGCTCTATCCCGGCGTGACGGTGCTCTCCCTCAACTCCGAGCTGATCTACCACCGCCTTGTGCGCAAGATCACAGAGCGCAACGGCGTGCCCAGCGAGCCCATGGTGCCCAGAACGCTGGGTGAGAAGATGTGTGTGCCCTTCGGCAAATTCCTCCGGGGCAACGCCGTGCCCAACACCGTCACCAAGACTATCCACACCGACAAGGTCTTTGCCGAGGATCTCCACAACTTCACCATCGACGCCTATCCCGGCTATGCCCCGCTGGAAAGCCAGATCCGCACCGTGCGTTCCTTCCGCCGGCCTGCCATTCTGGTGGATGATATCCTCCACTCCGGCCACCGCCTCAATGTGCTGGACCCCCTGTTCCGCAAGGAGGGGCTGAACATCGAGTGTGTCATGGTAGGCTTCCTCTCCGGCCGCGGCAAGGATCTTATGGCCGCCAAGGGCCGTGAGGTGGACAGCATCTACTTCGTACCCAACCTGCGGGCATGGTTTATCGAATCCACCATGTATCCCTTCATCGGCGGCAACACCGTGGAGGGCGCGGAATCCACCGTTCCCGGTCTGACCCCCTCTGTGAACCTGATCCTGCCGTATGCCTATCCCCGCTTCTACAAGAGCAGTAACCGTCAGGCCGTGTTCAACTTCTCCAAGGTGTGCCTGGAAAACAGCCGGGACATCATGCTGGCTGTGGAGAATGCCTACCGCGAGCGCTACGCCCGCAACCTGACCCTCTCCCGCCTGAGCGAGGCCATCATCCTGCCCCTGTGCCCCGATAAGGGCGACACGCTGCGCTATGACGCAAGCCTGTCCGCCTCCGCCTGTCTTGAAAATGACATCCGGATGCTCAACCGCACGAGGGATTTTCTCGACTGATCCCACTCTCAAAAAAGCCTCCCCTGTGTAAGGGGAGGTGGCGCAAAGCGCCGGAGGGGTTGTCCGGTAACAGGACAATCCCTCAGTCACTTCGTGACAGCCCCCTTTGCACAAGGGGGCCTCCCCTCACTCACCATTTTATCCGATTCGAGGTTTCATCCTATGTTCTATTATTCCGTAGCCGGCAAGCTGGCCGCCTCCTTCCTTGCAGACCTCCCCTTCCCCGCCGCCGAAGAGGGCGTGCCGGAGCTGTTTCTTGTAAAGCGCGGGCTGGGTATCTCCCGCTGCGCATGGCGCGTTACCGATGCCCGCCAGCTCACCGCCGAAAGTGAGACCGTGGCCTGGTTCGATCCCCGCCGCATGGGGGCCGTTCCCGCCCTGAGCGAAAGCGTGAAGGCCGCCATTGCCGCCGGCACCCTCACCGCCATTGACCTGAGCAACCCCAAGTGGGCGGAGGCTTTGACCTACTTTACTCCCAAGGCCTCCAAAAAGCGGGTGAATCTGCTGGCCGTGGGCGATGTGGGCAGCACCCTCCTCACCGCGTTGAAGCTCCTTGGCGGTGATGTCATCGGCTCTATCGGCATCTGCGACCTCAGCGACAAGACCATTGCACGCTGGTGCACTGAGATGGGTCAGATCGGCTGGCCCTGGAACTATGACGCACTCCCCGAGGTGGAGGCCGTGGACATGGACCATCTCTTTGAATGCGATGTGTTCATCTTCGCCGCCACCAAGGCCATCCCCGCCGTTGGCAGTGGGATCAAGGATGTCCGCATGGCCCAGCTGGAGGCCAACGCCGGCATCGTGAGCCACTATGCCCGTATGGCACGAAATGTGGATTACAAGGGCCTTTTCATGGTCCTCTCCGATCCTGTGGATCAGCTCTGCCAGAGCGCCTACAATGCCTCCAACCGGGATGAGGACGGCAACTGGGACGGCAAGGGCCTGCTCCCCGAGCAGGTGCAGGGCTACGGTCTTGGCGTGATGACCTCCCGGGCGGCCTACTTTGCAAAAAAAGATGAGCGCCTTGCCTCCTATCTCACCGAGGGCCGGAGCTTTGGCCCCCACGGCAGGGGCCTTATCATCGCAAACTCTGTGGAGCACTACGACGAGGCCCTCTCCGACCTTCTCACCGAGCAGACTGTCACCGCCAACCTCAAGATGCGTGAGATAGCTTCAAGCCCTATGTGGCTCCCGCCGTTTCCTCCGGCGCCATGCAGCTGATCCTCACCCTGCGGGGCCAGTGGCACTGCGGCAGCGTGTGTTTAGGCGGCATCTGGTTTGGCGTGCGCAACCGCTACACCCCCTACGGCCTGGAGGCGGAGACTCTGGACCTGCCTGACGGTCTCTTTGCAAAGCTGCAGGAAACTGAGGCGATCCTCCGGGATATCCCCGTGCGCTGAAAGAAGGGTCTTCCCATGCTGCACGCATTTATCTGCGGCGACGGCTCCCGTCTGCCGCGCTTTCCCGGGGAAGAGATCCCCGTTCTTCCCCGCTGTGAAGACCTTGCCGGCAAGCGTCTTCTTTTCATCGTCCCCCTGCCGGAAAGCGGCGTGAACGCCGCCGCCTATGAGCTGCTTTCTTACCTGCGCACCCATCCCGGGTGTCTTGCGGGGTGTGTGGGCGGCGTGTGGATCCACGGCGAGGGCGACCGCTACACCAAGGCGCTGGGCCGTGAGATCGTGCTGGCCGCCTCGTTGGCGGGCTGCGCCTTCCCCGGGCGCTGCCTTGTGGAGGGCACGGGGCACCTGCGCAACTTCGCCATTCAGGCCAAAAACGCCGGCTGCTCGCTGGAGGAAGCCTATTGCCGGGCGGTGCAGGACCTTTGTTGCCGTGTCCGGGATTTCGCCCCCAACAAGCACGAAAAGCCCCGCCTTGCGGTGCTTCACGCCTCCAACCACCGCACCTCCAACACAGCGGCGCTGTGGAAAAAGGTGCATGAGCGCCTTGGTGACCACTTCGTCATCACGGAGGTGGGCCTTCGCAACGGCACACTGGTGGACTGCTCCGGCTGCCCCTATACCATGTGCCTGCACTTTGGCGAAAAGGGCGGGTGCTTCTACGGCGGCGTGATGGTGGAGGAGGTCTATCCCGCCATCCGGGAGGCTGACGCCGTTTTGCTCCTCTGCCCCAATTATAACGACGCCCTCTCGGCAAACCTCACGGCCTTCATCAACCGTCTCACCGCCCTCTACCGCACGGTGTCCTTTCAGGACAAAGCCGTGTTCGCCATGGTGGTCTCCGGCTACTCCGGCAGCGACATCGTGGCAAGTCAGGTGGTGAGCGCATTGTGCATGAACAAGGGCTTCTGGCTGCCGCCGGAATTCTGCCTCATGGAAACCGCCAACGACCCCGGCACTGCTGTGGCTCTTGACGGCATTGAGGCGCGGCTGGACCGCTTTGCGGAAAATCTGGAGCGCCAGACCCGACTTTAAGCCGCCGCTTCCCAACACGCAAAAAGGACCGCCTCTTCGGCGGTCCTTTTCTTCTCTGCTTACAGGGCGATATTTTCCAGCGGCAGCAGATACTGCTCGCGGCGGTTGCGGATCTCTGCCAGATAAGACTGGTCGGAGGAGGAGTGGAGATCCTGCAGATACTGGTGGTGATTGTTCAGGATCTCGGCATACTTCTTGCCCAGCAGCAGCATGGCAAGATCACTGCACTGGTCGGCGGTGCGCTCAAGATGGGTGAGGGCGTCCATGAAGATGATGCCTGTATCCACGGCGCACACGCCGCGGCAGAGGCGGTCGGTATGGCGCTTTCTCAGCAGCATCACCATATCGTCGATGACCTCCTCCAGCGGCTCGATGCGGCGGGTGGTCTGCTCGCTGCCGGTCTCCATGGCATGAATGGTCAATCGCAGGATCTCTGCCACCGCGTCGCTGAGAATCTGCAGCTCCTGCCGTGCGCTCTCGGAGAAGGTCTTTCCGCTCTCATGGAGCTTGCGGGCCATCTCATCAAAGTTCGTGGCGTAATCACCGATGCGCTCCACGCAGGGCACACACTGCATCACGGCGCTGAGCTCGTTGTTCTCCCGCTCGCTCTCCATGCTGTGGGAAAGCTCAATGAGGAAGTTATCCGCATGGTCGGTAAAACGGTCCAGCATCTGCTCACAGCGCTCGATCTTTTCGCTGTTTTTGGCATCGTAGCTTTCAAACTGGGCCAGGGAGAGCACCACATTGTCCCGGGCAGCCTTGGTCATGGTGGCGATGGTGCGCTCCATCTCGCCCATGGCGACGGCGGGAGAAATGAGGAGCTTGCGGTCCAGTGCGGCAAGCTCGGGATAGAGCTCCTCCTCTTCCTCCTCGTCCTTAACGATCATGCAGGAGATCTTCACCAGAAGGTTCGTAAAGGGCAGCAGCACCAAAGCGGTGATGAGATTGAAGATGGTCTGGAAGTTTGCGATGACGCCGCTGTTCACAATGCTCTCCCACATATCCGCCATGAAGCCGAAGTTCCTCAGCAGCGTCATGCCGATCATAAAGAGGACGGTGCCGATGGTGTTGAACACGATATGAACGATACCGGTGCGCTTTGCGTCCCGGGAAGAGCCAATGGAGCAGACCATGGCGGTGGTGACGCAGGTGCCAAGGTTGATGCCCATGATGATGGGATACACCAGCTCAAAGGTCATCACACCGGTGGAGGAGAGAGCCTGCAGAATACCCACCATGGCAGAGGAGGACTGGATAATGACGGTAAGGACAAGGCCGGTGAAGATACCCAGCACCGGCATATCGCTGAAGTAGCCCAGCATGTCCACAAAGGCCTGGGACTCTGCCAGAGGCTCCACCGCATCAGTCATGGCCATGAGGCCCATGAACAAAATGCCAAAGCCCATGGCGATCATACCCACGGTCTTGGTGCCGTCCTTCTTGATGAACATCAGCAAAATGATGCCGATGATCAGCGCGATGGGGGCAAGCGTATCAGGCTTGAAGAAGGTGAGAAGGGTCGGTCCCGAGCTCTCGATATCCATCAAGCGGATGATCTGGGCAGTAACGGTGGTGCCGATATTGGCGCCCAGCACGATGCTCACCGCCTGGCGCAGATTCAAGATGCCTGCACCGATGAGGCCCACCGTCAGCACGATGGTGGCGGTGGAGCTCTGGATCACTGCAGTGACCAGCGTGCCGGTCAGAAGACCCAGAAACACATTGTGGGTCAGCTTTCCCAGCACATTTTTCAGCGCCGTGCCGCTGCCCTGCTTCAAACCGTCGCCCATGACCTCCATACCATAGAGGAACATGGCAAGGCCGCCAAGCAATTTAATGGCGATCAGAAGTGTATTCATAATTTTTCTCCCTGTTCAGGTCAGTTTACATGGATTGGAAACGTTCCCAATCGTCTCCAAAATACATGATATCTGATTCCGCGGACCATGACAAGAGAAATTTTTCAAAATTCGCACGAAATTGCGCACAAAATTGCGCGCAGTCTACCCTTATCGACCATGCCAGCTCTGACGCCACACCGGAACACCCGCCAGCTTTTCGCTTCCTTTCACGGCGTTGAGGCGAAATTCCCCGTCGGCGCCCTGCCGTTCCCGGTCAAAGTGCCTGTCCTCGATCGCCGTAATGAAGTACCATGCGCCGTTTTCCCCCTGGAAAATATCCTCCTCCGGCACGCTCACGCCAAAGCGGCTGGTGTGAAGCCCTTCCTTCACCTCGTAGTAAAACCAGAGATTGTCCGGCCGCTCCGCTACTCGTCCGTAGAGCCAGTGAGTATTTCCTTTCTCGGTGTATTTGCTCATCATCCCGGCGTGGAGAGGGGCGTCATCCCACGCTTCGATCTTCCCCCACTCATAGGCCATCCAGCCGTAGGGCGTCCAGCCTACGGTGGAAAAAAGCAGAGCTTCCTCTGTTTCCACCAGATAGTTCCGCTTCAAAACCGTGTCGCCGGGAAAGGACGTAATGAAAGTCTTGTAATACTTCATGTCCTCCTGGTCGGCGATCTCGCTCACCGCCATGCGGGGAGCGAAGTTGTAGCCACTCAGGCTACTGGCAAGAAGCATCACCGACAGCAGCAGTCCCAGCCGCCGCAGGACGGTCTTTTTTCGGGTCAAAACCTTTTCTTTCATGGCGTTTCCTCCCACACAAGGGGAATGTCCAGCGTGATGCGCTCCCCATACCGCTTCACAACAGCGGTGACGGAGGGCGTGCCCGTCTCCACCTCCACCGTATCCACGTAGGCGTAGGCCCCGCCACCACTGGCATGGACGAGGATTTCAAGAATATGACAGTCCTCATATTCCACGCTCCACTGCCCCACCTGCCCGTGAATGCTCTCGTCATAGCCGCACCAGAAGATGGTCGCCTCGTTTTCCTTCGTTCCCACGGCGTAGACCCGCAGGATGTCCGACCCCACCTGCGCCCGGAGATCCACTTCCATGTCCACCCACTGTTTCCGGGTGGTCTCATGGAGAAACGACATGGGGGCATAGCGGGCGGTGAGATTGTCCTTCACATTCTCCAGATGTCCCGGGATGCGCCACACCGTCCCCCACAGCACCAGCACGATGAGGGCGATGATCGCCCGGTCCACCCAGAGCCAGAAATAAGAATAGTGCTTCTGGAACGCCCTGCCGATTTCTGCCGGGTCGCCCATGGCGGCAATACTCCGGCGCTGGGCCTCTTCCTCGTCGATCCCCTGCAATTCCAGCAGGGGCTCCATGCGGTCCTCGATGTGGCCCTCGATCTCCGCGCGGATGGCGGCAATTTCATCCGCCCTGAGGTGGCGCATGGCAGCGATGACCTGCCGGCTGTATTCTTTTTTATCCATCCTGCGTCCCTCCTTCCGGCGCGTCAGGGATGCCGCGCCCTACGATCCTTCTATCGATCATGCTCCCGTAGGGGGCGGCCTCCCGGACGCCCCGCTCACCACCGGTTCAGCTCCAGCTCCTCCACCACCATGCCGCTGCCATCATAGGCGGTGGCTGTCATGGTGCATTTCCCTGCCCAAACCTTATGCGGCCAGTCCATGCGCACAAGAAAATAGCGTTTTCCGCCCTTCTCGATAAATTGATCCGCCGTCAGCCGGCCTGTCCATGCCGGGCTTCCTTGGATTTCCGCGTTTTCCGGCAGTTCCAGCAGAAACTCGATCTCACGGATATCCTCTTTCTCTGCCCGTCCAAAGAAGATGATCTCTTTCGCCCCGTCCCCGACCTGTGACCAGTCGACATGAAAGGGCGCTTCTCCGCTGCAGTCCAGCACGTTGCTGCCGTTGCTGTTCCAGCCCAAAAGGGGAAACCAATCCATCCGCGAAAGGAGCATCGCGTCTTCTCCGGCCATCAGATACATCCACTCCGCGCTCCAGTCCTTCCCATAGAGCTTTTCTATCACCTCGGCATTTTGGATGCCGTATCTCTCCTGTTGAAGCCGCCGCACCTGCCATGGGATCAGAAAGCCCGTCATGCAAACATGATTTACGCAAATCGCCACGATAACCGTCAGCACAAGACGGCGAAGGGCCGCCTGCCGCCGGGTATAGAGTCGTTTCTTTCTCATCCGCGCACCTCCTCCAGCGGGATGGTCATACGCGTTTCCTCGCCGTAAAGACGGCAGCAGAGGGTCACATGGTCATCCTCCGGATCTACGGGAAGATGAATTTTGTAATACTGCGCGCCGTAGTTCCAGCCCACAGCCGGACTGCTTACCCCTTTTCTCGTCCCCCGCTGATTTTCCGCCCACAGATATTTTTTCAGATCCACAGTCACGCCGCCGGGCATTCGGTCATACACGCAGAGATAGCCGGTAAACACGCCTTGGCGCACCTGTGCCTCGTAAAGGCGCACAGTGTCATTCCCCACTGTCATTCGCCAGTCCACGGCAACAGCGAGAGCCGTTGCCTCTCTGTCCCCTGCCGTTGGGTTCACACGGGCCGCCACGCTGCCGAAAAAATCTGTCGTCAGACTGAATCGGATCACAGCTCCTATCAGAAAGAACACCAAAAAGCCTGTGAGGATATCCTTCAGCACCACCCAGAAAAAGGACTGGTACTGCTTTGCCAGCGCATCGCCGATCTCCACGGGGTCACCCATGGCCTCCGCACAGCGGCGCTCCGCCTCCGCCTCACTGACATGCAGCGCCAAAAGGGGTTCCATGCGGTCTTCAAAATGGGCGGCAAGTTCTTCCTCCACCGCCCTTTTCTCCCGCTCCAGAAGGGTCGGAAGCCGGGAGAGCACCTGCCGGATATATTCGCTTTTGTCCACAACTCGTCCCTCCTTCCGGCGCGTCAGGGATGCCGCGCCCTACGTCGCCGCCACAAGCTCTGCGGCCTTCGCTCCCGCCCTGCGGCCCTCCGCGGCGGAGATAACGAGAACATGGAGAAAATGGTTTTTCCTATATATCTATATAGCCCCTGCTAATATAGATATTTATTATTTATATACTATATAGTCTTTATATATATTTTTTCATTTTCCTCATTATCTCTTCATGCTCTTTGGCATGCTTCTCAGGCAAGGCTTGCCTCCAAAACGGCGTTCACCGCGCCGCAGTAGCGCTGCCACGCCTCCTTCTCCTCGCTGAGAAGGCCGCTTCCCTTCCGGGTGATGTGGTAATATTTGCGCACGCGTCCCGTGGGGGCCGTCTGCTGGTAGGCCTCCACATACCCCTCCTTTTCCAGCCCGTGAAGAATGGGATAGAGGGTCCCCTCCTTCATCTCAAAGGTGCGGTCGGAGCGGCGGGCCAGCTCCACGATCATCTGGTAGCCGTACATATCCTCCCCCGCCAGCAAACTCAGCACCAGCAGCTGGGTATGCTCGATATTCTGCTTTTTCTTCAGCATAAATTCCCCTCCATTGGAAAATAATACATAGTATCTCTATGTATAGAATACCTCGCGGCACAAGGTATGTCAAGCAAAAAAAGAAGTCCTCAAAGGACTTCTCTTTCACATTGCTTTATGCGCCCGGCTCTTCCGCAAGGCCCAGAAGCTCCAGTCCCTGCAGGCTCAGATAGGGCCGAAGGAATTCATAGGAGATCTCGTAGACCTGAGCGCCAAAGGCATAGGCTGCCAGCTCATAGGGAGAATAGGCCACCGTCATACCCTGAGGGCCAAAGGATACGGCGCTGGACTGCCAGTCATCCAAAATGGCCTCATAATCGGCCCAGTAGACCTCTTCCGGCGCTGCGCCGAATTCCTTCGCACGCTCGGCGCTCTGGCGCTTGAGCTCCTCTGCCACTGCTGTTTGCAGCTCTGTGCCGCCCAGCAGCTCTGGGCCGAAGAATTCGCCGCTTTCCAGATCAAAGTTCCATGCCATATTCACGCTGTTGGGGTGGGCGCCGCCGGTATAGCTGTAGGAAAGGCCGGTGACGCTGATCATGCGGCGGGTCTGATAAGCCGTGCAGTCCAGCTCCATGGCGTAACTGCCGTTCCAGGCGATCCCCTCGCTTTTTCGCCAGGCATAGTCCTCCATGGCCAGCTCCTTGTCGGCGGCCATGATGTCACCCTCTGCCCGGTCATTGCTGCCCCAGCTGCTGAAATATCCGTTGAAGACCTCCGCGGCAGCGAGCGCCGCGGCCTCCTTCTCTGTTTCCCCCTCGGTGATGATCATGCCGTTTCCCCGGTGGACGCTGAGGGTGGGATAGCGGAAGCTGCTGGTGAGGAGCACCGTGCCGTCTTCGGCGTACACCGTCTCTCCGCTGGAATTCATGCCCACGGTATAAAGGATGATCTCCGGCGGCTGGGCAGGCGGTGTCTCCACCTCCACGCTGATATCAGGGGACGGCACACTGGCTGCGGAAGGCACGCCCTCCTTTGCACCGCAGGCAGTGAGCAGACACACCACAGCGCAAAGTAGCAAGCTGGAATATTTTTTCATATAGGACTCCTTTCCCCTTCCCTCACAGCACCACGAGAGACTCCTTCCACAGGGCATCTCCTCCGGCGGCTGAAAGCTCCGGGTAACCAAGACTGTATAGATCCGCCGCCGCTGCCTCCCGCTGAAAAAGAGCCTCAGCCTCGCCCCCCAGCCGGCGGAAATCCGCGCTTTTGGTGATGACGGGCAGCGCCGCTTCCTTCCGCATCCTTGCAAGAAGGGTGCGGCCCGCGGCATTTGCTGCCAGTGGGCGGAGATAGAGGGGGTGGCGGGGCATTTCGGCGGGCCGCAGGCCCAGATAGGCCCACAGCACCATACGGCGAAGGCGGGCGTAAGCGTAGCGCTTTGTTTTTGCGGCGGCAAGCAGCTCCTCCAGAGAGGAAGCCGTGCGGCTGAGGCCGTAAAGGCGGTTGGAAAGACCTTCCTTCCCCTCGTCCAGCGCGGCGAAGTCCTCCCGCGTCATGGAGCGCAGGCGGTAAAGCATTGCCCGCTCCAGCCCTTTGGAAAACACCGGGGCGCGGCCTGCGGCCTCTTCCGCAAGATAGGCCTTTTGCATGGCGGGGGCCATGAGAGCAAGAGCCTCCTCCCGCGCCCCCGTTTCCAGAAGCGTGCGGATGGCGGAGGCGGAGGCGATGCCGCTTTCGCTTTTCTGTGCGTCATGGGCGGCTCCGGTGCGGATCACCGTAACAGGGATCAGCGGCTCACCGCAGCGCAGATTGGCCCGGCAATATTCGATGCCAAGGATGTTGTTGGGGCTTTCCAGCACTGCCGCCGTTTCCGGGGTGAGCAGCTTCCCAAGGGCCCGCTGCCGGGCGGCGGGAAAGCTGTCCCCCGCCTTCAGCTCTTCCCGTAAGAGGTCGGAAAACTCCTCCTGCTCCAGCGCGCAGGCAACGCGCTGCAGCGCATCCACATCGCCGCACTCGCTGCCAAACACTAGATGGGTGCATACCCCCGTGGCGCAAAGGGTCTCCACACCGCCCCGGGCAAAGCCCTCCGCCGAGGCGGTAGCCCATGGAAGAGGCAGCTCCAGCACCAGATCCGCTCCGCTTTCCACGGCGGCTCTGGCCCTGGCAGAGCGGCGCAGCAGGGCAAGATCTCCCCGCTGAACGAAATCGCCGCTCATCACACAGACGATGGCGCAGTCCTCCCCCAGAAGGCGGCGGGTCTCTCTGAGCAGATGGAGATGCCCGCAATGCATGGGATTGTATTCTACTATAATACCTGCTACGTTCATAAACTTCTTCCTTGAATATGACAAAAAAGTAACATTTTGGTAAAAAATCACAGTTCACATCTGTGTTTTCTCCGCCGCACGCCCCGCGTCCTGCCCAAAGGTTACGCATTTTTGCGGTAAAGACGAAAAAACTGTTGCGGCACAAGAAAACTTTGGTATAATAGTTATATCTGGAAGTCCGCCCAAAAGGCGGACAGGATGTGTAACTATTGTATCCTATCTGCGGAGAACCCGCAAGGTCAAAAAAGAAGAGGAGACGATTACCATGAATATTCTTGTGATCAACGCCGGCAGCTCTTCCCTGAAGTACCAGCTGCTGAACCCCGAAAGCGGTGAGCTGCTGGCCAAGGGCCTGTGCGAGCGCATCGGCATCGACGGCAAGTTCACCTACAAGCCCCAGATCGAGGGCAAGGAAGTGCTGGATGCCGTTGACGTTGCCATGCCCACCCACTCTGAGGCCATTCAGGCTGTTATGAACGCTCTGGTGGACGAGAAGAACGGCGTTGTGGCCTCCATGAAGGAGATCGACGCTGTGGGTCACCGTGTTGTCCACGGCGGCGAGGCTTTCAACAAGTCCGTCCTCATCACCGACGAGGTCATGAAGGCTCTGGAGGACTGCATCCCCCTGGCCCCCCTCCACAACCCCGCCAACATCACCGGCATCAATGCCTGCACCGCCGTTATGGGCGCCGACGTGCCTCAGGTCGCCGTGTTCGATACCGCTTTCCATCAGACCATGCCTGCCGAAGCGTTCCTTTATGGCCTGCCCTATGAAGCTTACACCGACCTCATGGTCCGCCGCTACGGCTTCCACGGCACCTCTCACAAGTACGTGGCCGGCCGCGCTGCCGCCATGCTGGGCAAGGACGCTTCCGAGCTGAAGCTGATCTCCTGCCACCTGGGCAACGGCTCCTCCGTCACCGCTATCGACGGCGGCAAGAGCGTTGACACCTCCATGGGCTTCACTCCTCTGGCAGGTCTGCCTATGGGCACCCGCGCCGGTGATCTGGACGCCGGTATCCTGGAGTTCCTGATGAACAAGTACGGCATGGACATCAAGGAGATGGTCTCCATCCTGAACAAGAAGTCCGGCGTGCAGGGCGTTTCCGGTGTTTCCTCCGACTTCCGCGATCTGGAGAACGCCTTCAAGGACGGCAACGACCGCGCAGGTCTGGCTGTTGACATGTTCAACTACGGCGTCAAGAAGCTCATCGGCTCCTACGCTGCCGCTATGGGCGGTGTGGACGCTGTGATCTTCACTGCCGGCGTGGGTGAGAATGGCGGCCACAACCGTGCCAACATCACCTCCGGTCTGGAGTTCATGGGCATCAAGATCGACGCCGAGAAGAACAAGATCCGCGGCGAGGAGATCGACATCTCTGCCGAGGGCGCTGCCGTCCGCACTCTGGTCATCCCCACCAATGAGGAGCTCATGATCGCTCTGGATACCGCCGCTCTGGCCAAGTAATCTGCCAAATACATCAAAAGACCGGACATCTCACGATGTCCGGTCTTTTTTATTCATGAATAGCTTGAATGGCCACGCAGTCCGGGCCGCCCTGCGTGATGAACACAGGGCTAAGGGGCAGCACCTGAAATACGGCCGTGGGAAAGACTTCTTTCAGCTTTGCCAGCGCCTTCTCCGCCAAATGTGGGGCTGCGCCGTGGGTGATGTACACACGCCAGCCCTCCCCCACGCCGTGCTTGATAAGAGCATCGCCCACATACCTGACCGCATGGTCAAAGCTGCGCCGCACACCGGCGATGGTCAGCCGCTCACCGCCCTCGGTCTGTGTTAAAACAGGGGCAAACTTCGTGGCCTGACCCACGTAGGACACCAGCGCAGACAGCCGTCCGCCCCGGCGCAGATAG
>JAFQRI010000037.1 GCA_017410185.1 Oscillibacter sp.
CTGCTCGCGGTCATACTCATAAGCGTATACCGCGCCGATGATGCGGTTCTGGTACATTACGGGGGAGGAGGCCCGGGAGCGGAAGGCTCCATCCCGGTAAATACAGGAGGAGGCGTCCTCACCCAGCAGGGCCTGCACGATCTCGCTGTAAAGGGCGTATTCTCCCACGGCGTCGCCGGTCTCACGGGTATCATAAAGCACTTTTCCCGCCTCATCCGTTACCAGCACGCGGGAAAGATGGCTCTCCTCCACCATTTCCATGGCAGCGGCAACATTCTCCTCCGTCAACTCCGGAAGGCCGGAGAGGGAGTAGACCATGACGGAAACGTTGCTTTGCAGCGTTGTCACCTTGGAGCGGAAGACAAGATCCTCCGACACCAGCAGCGGATAGGTGTTGAGCAGCAGCAGCACGCCCACGATGATGAGAATATAGCTCAGGCTGAACCGGGCCTGAATGCTTTCAAAAAAGCCTTTGCGCTCTTTGGACACTGCTGCTCACCTCCCATTGTTGATTTTTCTTCTCTTAGCCCTTGAAATAATAGCCTACGCCCCACTTGGTCAGAATGTGATCCGGTTCAGCGGGGTTGGTCTCCAGCTTTTCACGAAGGCGGCGGATATGCACATCCACCGTGCGGTAGTCCCCCGCATAGGAATAGCCCCAGACCACATTCATCAGGTTCTCCCGGCTGTAGACCCGCCGGGGATTGCGCATCAAAAGCTCCGCAAGGTCATATTCCTTGACAGTGAGCTCTATGACCTCACCATTCTTCATGGCCACACGCTCGTCAGTGTTGAGAGAAATGTCTCCCACTGTCAAAATAGCGCCCTGAGAGCGCTGCACCCCTGCCGCCCGGCGCAGCAGCGCACGGGCGCGGGCCTTGAGCTCCAGAATGTTGAAGGGCTTGGTGAGATAATCATCCGCGCCGCACTCAAAGCCCATGAGCTTGTCGGAATCCTCACTTTTGGCCGTGAGCATGATGATAGGCACATTGGAAAACTCCCGAATGCGCATGCAGGCCTCAAGGCCGTCCACCTCCGGCATCATCACATCCAGGATCAACAGGTCGAACACCCCGCCGCGGGCAAGCTCCACCGCGGCGGCGCCGTCATAGGCGCACTCCACCTCGTAGCCCTCGTTTTCCAGATTGAATTTGATCCCCTTGACCAGCGTGCGCTCGTCATCCACCACCAGTATCTTCATAGCGTTTCCTTCCCCTGTTTCCTGTTGAATTTAGCCGGAGTTGTTGATATAATGAAATATATCGTCATTTACAGGAAAGATCTGTTCTTTTCTCTTTGATTATACCACATACCACAGGAGTTTCCTATATGAAAACAAAGCGTTTTTTCTCCCTTTTTCTCACATTTCTCCTCACCATGAGCCTGTGTGTCCCCTTCGCCCGGGCCGACGGGGAGGATGCACCCACGCTGCCGGAGGATCCCAATATTCTGGCCAAGGCCGCGCTGCTGGCAGACCCCGACACCGATGCCATCGCCTATGGTCTCAACGTCCATGAGGAGCTCTATCCCGCAAGCCTTACCAAGATCATGACCGCGCTGCTGGTGGTGGAAGCCCTGGACGAGGGCCGCCTCACGCTGGACCAGCCCATCACTGCCTCCTCCACTGCCTTTATCGACATCGCTTCTGACGGCAGCAATGCCGGCATCAAGCCCGGCGAGATCCTCTCCGTCCATAACCTGCTCTACTGCATGATGGTAGTCTCTGCCAACGAAGCCTGCAACATCCTGGCGGAAGCCACCTACGGCTCTGTCAGCGCCTTTGTGGAGCAGATGAACCTGCGCGCAGAAGAGCTTGGCTGCAAAAACACCCATTTCGTCAACACCAACGGTCTCCATGACCCCAACCATTATACCTCCGCGTGGGATCTTTACCTCATCACGAAAGAGGCCCTCAAGCATGAGCTTTTCGTCACCATTTCCGATACTGCCCATGTTGTGATCCCCGCCACGAACCTCCATGCTGAGCGGAATTACTGGACCACCAACCATCTGCTTTCCACCTGGCGCGTCATCGGCTATCTGGATAAGCGGGCCCACGGCATCAAGACCGGCTCCACCTCTCAGGCGGGCTACTGCCTTGTCTCCTCCGCCACTCAGGGAAGCATGACCTACATCAGCGTGATCATGGGCGCCGAGCGGGTGGAGGAAAACGGCGTGGGCAACCTGCGGAGCTTTTCCGAGACCTCCCGCATGTTTGACTACGGCTTTGATCACTTTTCCTACAAGACCATCATTGAAAAATCCGAACCCATCAAGGATGTGACGGTGACTCTCTCCAAGACGGATCATGTGACCCTTCGCCCCGCCAAGGACGTTGAAGCCCTGATGCCCCGGGGACTGAAGGCTGAACATCTGGAGCGAACGGTGACCCTCGACGCGGAAAGCGTGGAGGCTCCCGTGGAGGCCGGGCAGAAGCTTGGCACGCTGGAACTGAGCTACGACGGCAAGCTCTACGGCAGTGTGGATCTGCTCACCATGAACGCGGTGGAGGCATCCCGGCTGCAAGTCTTCCTCAAGCAGGTGGATGCGTTTTTCCACCGCACCGCCGTCCGGGTGGTGCTGATCATGCTGGCAGCGCTGATCCTTGCCGTCGCAGTGTGGAGACTGATCTTCGCCCGCCGCCGCTACCGCTACGGCCGTAGCGTATCCCGCAGAGGGAGAAACGGCTACCGGGGCAGAAAGAGACGCTATTAAGAAAAAATCTGCCGCAGAACGAAGGGTTCTGCGGCAGATTTTTTACAGATATTTCACCATATTCTCCATGGGGATGCGGTCGGCATGGAGGCGGGAAGGGCGGGCGCCCTCTGCACCGTAGCCCAGGGGCAGCAGCGCCACCGGCACAAGACCCTCCAGCTCCGGGAAGGCTTCGTGGAGCTTCTCCGCGTCAAACATACCAACATAGGTGGTGCCAAGCCCCAGATCCGCTGCCTGCAGCATCATCTGGGTGGCGGCAATGGCAGCGTCGATCTCGCCGTGGTTCTTTCCATCGTTCTCCCGCACCCAGGCAGTCTTCGGGTCATAGGCCACCAGCAGCATCACGGGAGGATGGAAGTGGGAGCCGGCACATGCATCCGCCTTTTCCAGCGCCTCGGCACTTTGCAGCACGAAAATGCGCTGAGGCTGGTTATTGTGGGCAGTGGGGGCATTGTGGCCGCTTTCCAGAATAAGGGCCAGCTTTTCCTCCTCCACAGGGGCGGAAGAGAACTTGCGAAGAGAGTAACGGGCAGCAGAAAGAGTCTGAAAATCCATGGAAAATACTCCTTTTTCTTTTGTTATGGGGTTATTTTACCATCCCCGGGGCGTGGATGCAAGATGGTCGTTACCACCCATTCCCTGCCGGGCAAGGAGTTCGTCGCACATCCGGCGGCGCTGGGTATCATAAAACTCCATGTACTTGATAGAATACATATCGCTGACGATATAGCGGTCCCGTCCGGGCTGGTAGATGGTCACATAGTCATTCCCCACCTCGTAGAGAATCCCCTCCCAGGAAACGGTATTCTGCGTGCCGATGAGGAAGGTGGCCACGATGTAATTTCCCCGGTTGCGCAGAAGCATTGCTTTCAAAGAGCCGAGGTAGGCTTCATTGGTGGTGGTGGGCGATTCGATGACCTCCGTGGGAAGATTGTTCTGCATCTGGAGACTGCCATTTTGTCCGCTCCACTGGGGTGTCATGGACATGGACGGATTCATTCGGGGATTCATTGTCGAATTCATCTGCTGGTTCATGGGGGGATCCACCGGTCTGTTCCAATCTCCGGGAGTCACCTCTCCCGCCCAGTTCTGCCGCTGATCGGTATTCATTGCCATAGTCGCACCTCTCAGGTTTTATAGTAAGCGTTTGTCGGGTTGTAGAAACAATGGTCGCCGATACGGGTCTGCCAGTAGCCCACGTTGGAGGGGAAGGAATTCCTGCACTCCGGCCCAAAGGGATTATAAAACCAGAGGGAATCCGCCACCACACCAAGTCGGTTTCCGGCAATGGCCCAGTCGGCAATATCGTAGTGGATCTGTTCAGGTCGCATGTTGTAAATGTTCTGGGGGTTGTAGGCACCGCCCTCCGTTTCGCTGGCGCAGACGAACTGGTACGGCTGAAAGATAATGTTGCGGATGCTGCCCTGCCCCACCCGGGCATATTCGCCGCCTTTGGCGTGCACGCGGTTCATTACCACGCCTGCCACCGCTTTCATACCGTTCTCCCCTTCGCCTCCCGCCTCGCATTGGATCAGCCGCGCCAGCAGCTCCCGGTCGGAAAAAGCCATGTTCATTCCTCCTTGGGGTCGCTGCACCATCCTATGACGCAAAGCAGCCGATGGTGTGAACCATCGGCTGCTTATTTCTGAGCGTTTATCGTTCTGCGAGGATCTTCTCAAGGCCACGGGCCAGCTGATCGGGGCAGGATGTAGACTTGAAGCCGCAGCGGATGCCCTTGAGCCGCTCCACAGCCTCCTCAGCCTTCATACCCTTGACCAGAGCAGCGATGCCCTGCAGGTTGCCGCTGCAGCCGGCCAGCACCTCCAAAGACTGGATCACGCCCTCTTCGTCGATCTCTACCTTCATCGCCTGAGAGCAAACGCCCTGAGGACGGAACTGATATGTCATAAATTCCTTCTCCTTTGTGGATTTTTGTCCGAAACAGCATATCATACGGCGAAAAAAAGCGCAAGAGGGCAGTTTTATTAGCGATATTCGATATTCTATATTGACAATATCGATATTCGATGATATGCTGAAATCAGAAATAACGATATTCGATAATGGAGGTGACTGCATGGCCCGTGAAAAGTTTCAAACGCTGACAGAGCAGATGTTTTACATTCTGCTGTGCCTGCGGCAGGAGTGCTGCGGCACGGACATCATGGCTGCGGTGCAGGAAAAAACCAACGGGCGGGTCAGCGTTGGCCCCGGCACCCTTTATAACCTGCTGGAGAGCTTCCTCACCGCCGGCATGATCCGGGAAACGAAGGTGGAGGGACGCAAGCGCAGCTATCTGATCACCCAAAGGGGCGAAATGGCGCTGGAAGAGGAATACCAGCGTCTTCTGACCCTCACGGCGGACTACCGCGCCGCTATGGACGCCCCTGCCCTGCCTGAATGAAAGGAGGACGCTCTATGAACCGAAGATACGAACTTTTTCTCTATCCCTTTTTTGACCACACCGGCATCGCCCGCCATCTGGAACGGATGGCCCTCAAGGGCTGGGAGCTGGAAAAGACCGGCGCCCTCTGGTGCTATCGCCGCGTGCCCCGGCAGGCGGTGCACTACGCCGTGACCTATTTCCCCTCCTCCACGCCGCTGGACCCTGCTCCCAGTGAGCAGGAGCTGCTGTTCCGGGATTTCTGTGAAAGTGCCGGATGGGAATTTGTGGCACAGGCGGGAAATATGCAGATCTTCCGCAACCTGCGCCCGGACCCCGTGCCGCTGGACACCGAGCCGGAGATCGAAGTGGAGACCATCCACGCCGCCATGATGGGCAGCCATCTCAAAAGCCAGGGCATCATCGCCGCCCTATTCGCCCTGCAGCTGTTCTCCCTCATTGCGCGGCTCATGGTGGACCCTCTGAGCATCCTCAAATACGGCGGGAACCTCTTCAGCGCTCTGGCCTCTCTTCTCCTGCTGGCAGACATCGCTCTGGAGACGGTCAGTTACTTTAGCTGGCGGAAACGGGCGCTGGCAGAGGCAGCGGAGGGCCGCTTTCTCCCCACTCCCGGCCGCCGCTGGCCCAAGGCGCTGTATCTTCTGCTGATCGGCGGGATGTTCCTGTACTACCTTGCCATGCTGGAGGGGAAATATCTGACGGTGGGCCTTGGCACTGTGGCCATCATTTTCTCCATCGTGGGCGTCATGCAGCTGATACAAAAAAAGCTGAAGCAGCGCGGCCTGTCCGGACGGAAAAACTTCCTCGTCACCTCCATTCTCGGCGGCTGTCTGGGCTTGGTCTGCACCATTGTGCTGATGGGCTTTATCCTTCTTTCCGCCATGGAAAACCGCTATGATGGGGCTGAGGCCTACTCCGTTGGCCCTGTCACCCACTATGCCTATCACGACGAACTTCCCCTCTACATTGAGGATATCACCGGGGCCAAGGGCAGCGAATACTCCAACCGCCTTTATGAAAACGGCTCCTTCCTGCTGCGGGAGACACAGGTGAACATCCACCGCCGCTTCGACGCCCCCCGGAATGATTCCCTCCCCACATCCTTTGAATACACAGTCCGCACCTCTCCCTTTGCCTTTATGATCAATCTTGCTGTGGAAGACCGCATAGACTTTTACGCCAACCGCACTTACTTTGACTCCCGCTACGAGCCCGTCCTCCCCCTTGCCGGGGCAGAAGAGGCATGGCAGCTTTATGACGAGGACGGGGCAAGAAATCAGTACCTCCTCCGTTTTGACGGGTGTGTCATGGAGCTAAGTTTTGATTTCGTCCCCACGGAGGAGCAGCTGATCACCGCTGTCAGCAAGCTTTTGCACCAGTGAGAAAGGAGGACCGCCATGAAACGCAAATATGACCCTCTGCTCCACGCCTTTTTTGACCATACCGGCATCGCACGCCACCTGGAAAAACGGGCAAGGCAGGGCTGGATGCTGGACTATATCCGCACCAACACCTTCTTCCGCTACCGCCGCTGCGACCCAAAGGACCTGCGCTTTGCCGTGACCTACTTCCCCACCGCCTCGGAATTCTCCGCGCCGGAGGATGACCAGAAGGAATTTTACGACCTCTGCGCTGCCGCCGGATGGCAGTTCGTAGCCCAGACCTTCCAGATGCAGATCTTCTGCAACGAAGACCCCAACGCCGTGCCGCTGGAAACGGACCCCAAGGTGCAGCTGGAAAACATCCACGCCAGCCTCTGGCGCAACTACATGGGGGGAAAATTTGCCGTGCTGGCCATGTCCCTCATTATGCTGTTCAACATCGGCGTCAAGTTTGAAAATCGGCTCTTTGCCACCATGCGCTCCATGCTGTATCTCCTCCTCACGCTGCTCTTTTTGCTCCTCCTGCTCCATCAGGGGCTGGAGGTGGCAGCCTATTACCTCTGGCGGAAAAAAGCTCTGCGGGCAGCTGAGGAGCAGGGGCTGTTCCTCCCCGTTCCCGGCGGGCGGGTGCGGGAGGTCTTCTTCACCATTCTTTACATCCTCATTGCGGCGGCCCTGCTGGTCCATATGCCGCGAAAGACAGGCCTGCTGTTCCTCTTTGGCATCGCGGCCTTCCTGCTGATCGTTCAGCTCGCCTTTTCCCTGCGGGACGCCTTGAAGAAACGGGGCGTCAAGACCGGGTGGAACTATTTTTTCACCATCCTTCTGATCTTTGCCCTCACCTGCGGGCGAACCGCCGTGGAAATGCTGGTGCGCAACAGCGACTGGCTGGAGGAAGACACCCCTGTTTCCATCGGGATGCTGCCCATCACCGTGGAGGCGTTGGGCCAGTCCGACACCGAGAATTATGACCCCTTCTACGGAGAGGAAGGCTCTCCCTTTGCCTCCACCGTCAATGGTGGCCAGCTTCCCAAAGAGGGCAAAACCGAAAACCCGAGATTTTTCTACTATGTCCACCGCTCGCCTCAGGAATGGATCCTGAACCACAGCAAAAAGTGGCAGGTCTTCACCATGGGCTTTGAGTTCCTAAGCCTCCGCCCCACGAATGACCAGCGGATCGATCCCGCCCCCTTCGGGGCACGGGAGGCGTGGATGCGGATCGAGCGCGGCGATCCGGAATATCTGCTGTGCTATGAGGGCTGCGTGATCCAGCTGGGCTTTGGCTGGGAGCCCACGGAGGAGCAGTTGATCCTTGCCGCGGAAACGCTGCTGCGGGAGGGGTGAGGGCCGTGAAAAAGAAATATGAGCTTTTTCTCCATGCCTTCTTTGACCACGCCGGCCTTGCCCGTCATTTGGAAAAGCGTGCAATGCAGGGCTGGTTTCTGGAAAAGGCCAACACCAACGGCTTTTTCCGCTACCGCCGGGGCGAACCCAAAGCCGTGCGCTATGCCGTTACTTACTTCCCCTCCGCCTCTAATTTTGACGCCGCCCCCGGCGAGGGGCAGCGACGCTTCTGGGAGCTGTGCGAGAGCGCGGGGTGGAAGATCGTGGATCAGACCTTCCAGATGCAGATCTTCCGCAATGAAGATCTCTCTGCCGTACCTCTGGAAACAGACCCAGCGGTGCAGATCGAAAATATCCACCGGGCCATGAAGGCCAACTTTCTCAAAGGCCACGCCCTGTTGGCAGTGCTGTGCGTCATACAGCTGGGGCTTCGTTTCTCCGAATATCTCCGCTCCCCCATCAGGTTTCTGCTGGGCAGCTCTTCTTTGAGCGTGCTGTGCTATGTACTGCTTCTCTTCCAAATTCTCCTTGAAACCGGGCACTATTTCCTCTGGCGGCGAAAAGCGCTGCGAATGGCGGAGGAGGAAGGCCGCTTCCTACCCACCCGGGGCGGGCGGTGGCTCAACACTGCCCTTCTTGTCATGCTGGGTCTGATCCTCGCCTCTCATTTGCCGGGGCTTGGAGCGCCCTTCGCCCTGCTCTTCGCAGTCATTATGTGCGGTGTTTTCCTGTGCTACCGCGCAGCGAACGGAATCACAAATGTGATGAAAGCCCGTGGCGTTTCCACCGGCGTAAACCGGGCCGTTACCATCGTTCTGCTCTTCTTCCTGCTGTTTGGTATGATGTCAGGGGTCATATCCCTCACCATCCGGCAGGGCTGGCTGCGTGAGGAGAAGGTCTACGGGCAGGATGTGCTGCCTCTCACCGCAGAAGATCTGCGCCACGACATGGCAAATATGGATTCTCTCACAGACCTTACGAAAGAAGGCGGCTTGCTGCTGCGCCGCACGGCCGCTCTCCAGATGGAAGCCGATGGTGCGCTGGTGCTGGATTATACCCTGTGGCTCTCTCCTCTCCCCGCCGTTCTGGACCGGGTCACGGAAAGTGTCCAAACCCGAACGGCCTACAACCGCTACAGCAACCCCTACATCTATCACCCCATCGCCCCCGCCTCCTTCGGCGCTGTCGCCGCATGGCAGTGCGAGGATGAAGGCGTGATGCAACCCAGATATCTCCTGCGCTATGAAGACTGTGTGATCGAACTTCATTTCGGCTGGACACCGGAAACCGCGGAGATCATACGGGCGGTGGAGAGATTAAAACAGGCGTAAAAAAAGAGACTGTCACATGACACAATGTCATTCGGAAAGGGATGCAAACCGAACAGGCTGCATTCCTTTCTTACTTCTATCATGTTTATTGCGTTCGGTCAGCGAGATGTATTCCTGCCCAACAATGCAAAATCATCATCCACGTATCTCGCAAAAAAGCAATGTAACACGCCTCTGGAAAAATTCACACGTTTATGGTATGATATAAAAAATAATAAAACTCGTAATAGGAGGAAGAACTCCATGACAGATGCACAACGCAGAGCCGCAGCAAAACAATTTGCCGCCGATTGGGCTGGCCGTGGCGATGAAAAACAGGAGACCCAAGCCTTTTGGATGGCGTTGCTGCAAAAGGTCTTTGGTGTTGAAGAACCCGACAAATTTATTGCTTTTGAAGTTCCCGTTAAGCTGAGCCACACCAGCTTCATTGATGGCTATATTGCGTCCACTCGCGTTCTGATCGAACAGAAAGGACAGGACATTGACCTGCGGAAAGGCTATAAGCAGTCCGACGGTTCCCTGCTGTCTCCGTTCCAGCAGGCACGGCGCTATGCGGGCTATCTGCCCCATGACCAAAACCCGCGTTGGATTGTTGTGTGCAACTTCCAGGAGTTCCATGTCCACGATATGAACCGTCCCAACGACGCGCCGGAAGTGGTTGCCCTTGCCGATCTCGAAAAGGAGTACAGCCGCTTGCAGTTCCTCGTCGATACTGGCGACGCGAATATCAAGAAAGAGATGGAAGTCTCTTTGAAAGCGGGCGAACTGGTTGGCGTTCTGTATGATGCTCTCTTGAAGCAGTACAAGAACCCCAACGACCCCGAAACGCTGAAAAGCCTTAACGCCCTGTGCGTCCGGCTGGTTTTCTGCCTGTACGCCGAGGATGCGGGCATTTTCGGCGGGCATGGCAAGTTTCACAACTATCTGCAAGCCCATAAGTCTGAGGACAGACGCGCCCTTATCAATCTGTTCCGTGTGCTGGATCAGAAGCCCGAGGAACGCGACAAGTATATGGACGAAGATCTGGCGGCCTTCCCTTATGTGAACGGCGGCCTGTTTGCTGACGAAAACATTGAGATTCCCCGACTGGGCGAGGAAGTTATCACCTTGATTTTGGAAAAGGCCAGTGAGGATTTCAACTGGTCTGCCATTAGCCCCACCATTTTCGGTGCTGTCTTTGAAAGCACCTTGAACCCCGAAACCCGTCGCTCCGGCGGTATGCACTATACCAGTATCGAGAACATCCACAAGGTCATTGACCCGCTGTTTCTGGACGCGCTGAGAGCAGAATTGGAGGAGATCAAAGCCATTGCAGTGGACCGTACCCGCGACGCTAAACTGCGGGCGTTCCAAAGCAAGCTGGCAGGGCTTACGTTCCTCGACCCAGCCTGTGGCTCCGGCAACTTCTTGACTGAGACCTATATCTCTCTGCGCCGTTTGGAAAATGAGGTCCTCTCCATGCTCCATCGCGGTCAGATCGTCATGGATGTGGGCAATCCCATCCAAGTGTCTATCGGCCAGTTCTACGGCATTGAGATCAACGATTTTGCCGTTACCGTCGCCAAGACCGCCCTTTGGATTGCTGAAAGCCAGATGATGAAAGAGACAGAGGACGTTGTCCATATGTCTCTTGACTTCCTCCCTTTGAAATCCTACGCCAACATCGTAGAGGGTAATGCCCTGCGGTTGGACTGGGAAAGCGTTGTTCCCAAGGCCCAGTTGAACTACATCATGGGCAATCCGCCGTTTATTGGCGCTTCCATGATGGATGATACACAAAAAAAGGACGCTGTTGCAGTCTTTGGTAAAATCAAGTTGTCGAACAGCATCGACTATGTAGGTGCATGGTATCACAAAGCCGCTGCTATAATGCAGGGAACACGAATCTGTTCGGCATTTGTTTCTACTAACTCTATTACGCAAGGTGAACAGGTTGCTCCGCTTTGGGGAAAACTCCTCACTGATTACAACACCACAATTGACTTTGCGTATCGCACGTTTAAGTGGAATAGCGAAGCAAAAGAAAAAGCAGCTGTTCATTGTGTTATCATCGGTTTCAGTTGTTTTGCAAACACAAGCAAAAAGTATATCTATTATGATGGTGCAAAACCCCAAGAGGCTCAAAATATCAGCCCGTACCTAATTGATGTACCCAGCATCTTAGTATCAAGCCAGTCTGCGCCCATAAGTGATGTGCCGTCGATGTATTTGGGAAATAAGCCCACAGATGGCGGAAACTTGATACTCTCAGAAGATGAACGAAAAGATATTATTGCTCGTGAGCCAGAGTTAGAAAAATATATTCACCTTTATACGGGGTCTGTAGAATATATTAACAACAAAGTGCGTTATTGCTTCTGGCTCGAAGGAATTACTCCTGCAGAGATTAGAAGAAGCAAGGAACTTACTCAGCGCTTAGATGCTGTTCGGGCAATGCGTTTGGAAAGTTCCGCGAAACCCACTCGTCAAAAAGCAGAAACACCGCATTTATTCTTCTTTATTTCTCAGCCTAAAACGCCGTATTTGCTTGTCCCGTCTACATCGTCGGAGAATCGGCGATATGTTCCTATCGGCTTTTTACCTCCAGACGTAATTGCCAGCAATTCTACGACCATTGTGGCTAACGCTACGCTTTATCACTTTGGTGTTATGACCTCTAATGTCCATATGGCATGGATGCGTACTGTTGCCGGACGCCTCAAAAGCGATTATCGCTATTCGAACAGCGTAGTATACAACACTTTCCCCTGGCCTAACCCAACCGATGAACAGCGAAGAAAGATTGAACAAACTGCCCAAGCTGTTTTAGATGCACGCAGCCTTTATGCAACTTCAACCCTCGCCGATCTTTATAGCGAAGTGGCGATGCCAATTGAACTCCGCAAAGCCCATCAAGCCAACGATCGCGCCGTATGGGAAGCTTACGGAAAAATTTGGGATATTAAATCCGAATCCTCCTGTGTCGCGGAACTGATGAAGATGTACCAGCGGTTGACGGAAGCATAAAGGAGGGGAATATTTTGATTACTGATTGGCTTATGGTTGCTATAACAGCCGTATATGTCGTTGCTACGATTTTTATCTGCAGAGCAAATATCAAATCGGCAGACGCTACGCGGGAACAAGTAGCCGAGGCAAAACGGCAATATGAGGAGGAACATCGAGCGTATATCTCCTATGAGTTCATTTATGAACGTCGTGCTTTTTACGGCATGCGCTTCACAAATCATGGCCGGAGAGTGGCGACAAATGTTCAGGTTTTACTGAAGCAGGAATTTATAGATAGCCTTCCCCCCAACTCATCTTTTCGCAGTAGTCTTTTGACTCTTAAAGAAAGGGAGTTTACATTAGGTATCGGTCAAAGTTACGATATTTACTTTGGCGGAAATGAGTTTAGCAGTAATTCTAACAAACAGCCCATCGAAGGAACTATTGTTTACTCCGATGCACAAAAAACCTATTCCGAGACTTTCTACATTGACTTTGAAAAATACGCAGCAATTTTTACGGTCGATAGCGATGCCGACGCCCTTGTAGATGTTTTAAAGAAGCAGCACAAGGAACTCACCGCTATAAAAAGAGAGCTTCAACAAATCCGCTTGAAGTTGGCATCTGTCCAAACTGCGGAGGAAGGCGCAAAAGAGGAGTAAAAAAATCCTCCTGCTGATTTTGAAATTCAAAATCAGCAGGAGGATTTTTGTTCGGTTAAGGCCTAACCAAATGACATTGGTCACATGACAGTCTCTTTTTCTTTGGAAAGATCAACCGATGCCGCCGTCGGTGCAGGCGCCGAGGATCAGCACCAGAATAGTGACACCGCAATAGACGTACTTTGCCATGGGGTAGAACCACTTGCCAAGGGGCTTGCTTCGGGCAAGGTTCACGTTATGCAGCACATAGTCCTTCCGGCAGACCCAGAAGAACATCACTGCCGCCAGCATGGCACCCAGAGGGCAGATGTAAATAGAGCAGATGTCCATCCAGTCAGAAACGATGGGAGCAATAAGGAGACCCACCGCCACGCCGATACCGCCGATGATACACACCGCCACCGGCCGCTTGAGGTGGAAGAGCTCCTGCAGGGTTGCCGTGGGAGCCTCATAAAGATTCACAAGAGAGGTGAGGGAGGCAAACACCACCGCCACGAAAAACACCACCAGCAGCACGCTGCCGCCGGGGATCATGCGAAGCACGTTGGGCAGGAAAATGAACATCAGTCCCGGGCCGCCGCCGGTAAGCTGCTCCCCGGCCACCGCCATGGCGGGAATGATCACCAGCGCCGCTACCATAGCCGCGCAGGTATCAAAGAAGGCCACCATTCTCGCGTCGGCAGGCACATTAGAATCCTCACTGAGGTAGGAGCCGTAGATCAGCGTACCGTTGCCTGCAACGGAGAGTGAGAAAAAGGCCTGACCCAGCGCATAGACCCACACCATGGGGTCCAGCAGGCCCTTGGGGTCAAGAACGAAAATATAGCGGTAAGCATCCTTTGCACCGGGCAGGGTGCAGATATACAGCGCCAGAGCCACAAACAGGAAGAAGAACAACGGCATCATCACCTTATTGGCCTTTTCAATGCCCCGGCCGATGCCAAAGGCCATGATGACCACCGTGATGACCATGCCCAGCACCTGCCATGCGGGGTTGGAGGCGGCTGTAGCGCCAAAGACGCCCGCAAACTCATCCACGCTTGCCATAGTCATCAGCTGGCCCGTCAGCGCAAGGTAGAGATACTTGAAGATCCAGCCCACCACAACGCTGTAGCCAATGGCAAGGGCCAAAGAGCCCACCACGGGGATGAAGCCCAGGAGCCTGCCGGGCATCTCACTGCCCCAACGCTGCTTTGTGGCGGCGCCAAAGGCGTGAATGGGACCGGAGCGGGTGGCGCGGCCAAAGCTCATCTCACCGATGACGCCGGTAGAGCCGATAATGACCACAAAGAGAAAATAAGGGATCAGGAAGGTTGCGCCGCCATATGCGGAAACACGGGCGGGAAACAACCAGATATTGCCCATACCGACTGCAGAGCCGATACAGGCCAGAATGAAGCCCCACTTGGAGCCCCAGGAATCGCGCTTGGTTGACATGAAAACACTCCTAACAACATACTGATACGAATGTACTATACCATAAATCCGGAAAAAAGCAACGACTTTCGCCGGACTTTGCGGAAAAGACGGGAGAGTGAAATCACTCTCCCGTCTTTGCAGTTACTGATAGCTGACCGTGCAGTCCTTGGCTGCGGTTTTGTTGAAGTTTTTGAGGAAGACACGCAGATCCTGCATGTTCACCTTATTGTCACCGCTGACGTCCGTGAGATCGTTGCCGATGTTCTCCCCCGTCTTGTTGAAGTTCTGGAGGAACACACGCAGATCCTGCATGTTGATCTTCTCGTCACCGGTCACATCGCCGGCAAGCAGCTCAATCTCACCAAGGTCAATGTCCTCGTTGTCCACCGTGATGTCCTTCACCGTATAGGTCAGGCAGCCGGCCTTCTTCACTGTCAGATCATAGGTGCCCTGTTCCACAGCATCGATCACAAAGCTTCCGTCTCCCTGTGCCGTTACCTCCGCCGCGCCAAAGCTCACCGCAGCGCCCTTTCCTCCATCCACAACGCCAGATACGGAGCACGCTATCGCCGTATCATCCACCCAGTTGAGCTGGAGAACAAAAGGCTCTGCCAGAGCATCATTGTAGGACTCTATTACGATCCGGTTCCACTGCTCCTCCGTGCCGGTATAGCGCACCGTGTAGAGGGCAAGGCAATCCTGGAAGGCTTTGGAGCCCACGCGGGAGAGTGTGTTGGGCAGCGCCACAGTCTCAATGTACAAACAGCCCTCAAAGGCATCCTTTTCGATCCGCTCCAGAGAGGTTGGCGCAAAGTTCACTTCTCGCAGCCCTGTGCAGTTGCGCAAGCAATATCGTCCGATGTAGGTCAGGCTCCGGCCGAAGGTCACATTCTCAAGGGCATAGCACTCAGCAAAGGCATAGTCTCCGATCTCCGTGACCCCATTGGGGATGCGAAGCTGTGCCAGATGGCTGCATCCGTCAAACGCCTCGTCATCGATCTTCGTGAGGGTGCTGGGAAGTTCCACCTTCCGAAGATTGGAGAAATCCAAAAACGCCATACCTCCAATGGTGGTAACGCCCTCGCCCACACTCACCGTCCAGATCATGTGGTCAAAATCTGCCCAGGGGATATCGTCCACCCAATGGTGTCCGTCCTTCGCCCCTGTGTCCATGATTCCTGTTCCGGTGATGGTCAGCTTCCTTGCCGCCGTATCCACTTCCCAGACCATATCCTCGCCGCATTTTCCCCTTACGATCCCGTCGGGCACAATGCAGCCTCCATTCCCCTCGCTATGCCCGGGGAGGCAGTCTCCACAGTTATAGTGCAGCCCTCCGCAGACAACAAGGGGATCATTCTTGGTGTCCTGATTGTCAACGCACACTCGCTGCCGCCACTGGTCAAGGCTGCCTTCATAGCAGACATTTTCCAGAGATTCGCACCCTGCAAAAGCCCAATCGCAAACAGACGCCAGTGCCGCCGGCAGGCGCAGATCCGTCAGCTTCCGGCAGGCGCAGAATGCAAATCGGCCAATGCTCACCACGCTGTCGCCAAGACAGACCCGTTCCAGAGAGGCGCAGGCTTTAAAGGAAGAGGCGCCTACGGAGATCACAGAATCGGGCAGAGTGATTTCCTGAAGCGCTCTGCACTCCACAAATGCATGATCTCCGATATTTTCAACACCATCGGGGATCCATACTGTCTGGATACTGCCGCTATACCGGCTCCAGGGAGCACTTCCTCTCTCCCAGTCCCACATTCTTCCAGTTCCCACCAGTTCCAAAGCCCCGCTCTCCTGCGTGAACACATAGGAAAGACTGTCGCCGCACTGACCGGATAGGATGGTGCGCTCTGCTCCGCAGACAGCGCACACCGTGTCAAAGGGATCCGCATAGGTATGGGCAGCAGGGGTCTCCTTCTGGGCCGTGAGCACCTTGCCGCACATGCCGCAGTGGCTGCCTTCCGTTTTTCCGCTTTCCGTGCAGGTAGCTTTCACAGCGGGATCCGTAACAGGCGCGTGGCTGACGGTGGGGACAGGCTTGGGGGCAACGGTCACCGTGCCGCAGACGCTGCAATGCTTGCCCTCGGTCTTACCCTCAGTGGTGCAGGTGGGCGCCACAGCAGGCAGCACAGCGATGCTGTGATTGCCGGAAGCAACGGCTTCCGTTTTGGTCTCACCGCAGAGGGTACAGGTGTAGGTCTTCACGCCGCTTCCCGTGCAGGTGGGAGGAGTGGTGACAGTGCCCTCATCCCAGCTGTGGGTGCAGGGGGGCATATATTGGGGATCGGCCATGCCGCAGAGGGTGCATTTGCCCTCTTTATAATCGTGGCCAAAGGGCTCTTCGGTAACCTCGTCATAGGTCCAGCCGCACCGGCAGATCCATGTGGCGATGCCGGGCTCGGTGCAGGTGGGGGAGGTCATATTGATGGCGTCGTAATAGGCGTGGGGCTGAGGGTCCTCCGCCGCACCGCAGAGGGTGCAGGTACTCCAGTGGGCTTCTTCGGAATAATGCATCTCCCAGTTGTGGTCACAGGGAGGAATATAATCAGGATCCTCCGTGCCGCAGATAGTGCAAATATTGTCCACATAGTTGTGCAGACTCTCCTGCCCAAAGGTGGCAGCAGTATCCCAGAGTATCTCGTTGCCCTCCATGGATGCCTCGGCAGCAACAGCCTTTTTCAGACCGATCCAACTGCACTCGCTGCCACCGTAGATAACAGACTCCATTGCAGTGCAGCCGGAGAAGGCACAGGGCCCAATCCTCGTTGTACCCGCGGGAATCGTCACGGACTTCAGCCCAGTGCAGCCCTCAAAAGCGTTCCCGTCGATTTCCTTCACGCCTACCGGCAGGCTGATCTCGGTAAGTGAGGCGCAAAAAGCAAATGCGGCCATGTAAATACGCGTCACGTCTGACGGGAGGCTGATTCCCTCCAGCGCGGTACAGCCAAGGAATGCATAGGCGCCAATATCGGTGATAGAATCGGCGAGCGCCACTTCTTTAATAGAACCACATTCCTGGAAATTGCCCCAACCGATAGATGTAATTCCCTGCTGCACCTGCACGCAGGAGATCTCATCCCGAAGACCGTACCAGGGTGTTTCGCTTGCACTATAATAGTCCCAAAGTCTGCCGCTGCCGAAGATGGTCAGCGTGGAAGTGGCAGCATCATAATTCCATGCTGCATCGTCACCGCATTGACCCGAGGTGATCCTTTCTCCGCAGCGCTCGCAGCTGTCACTCACATAGCTGTGGCCCAGGGCGGGAATTGGCCGCGGCCCATCGAGATAGATCGCACACCACCAGCAGAGAGAGGCTTCTTCACCCTCTTCCGTGCAGGTAGGCTCCTTCGTTATGGAAACTCCTGATGCCTTATGCGCCGCTGGGGTAATCTCGGTCTTCGTCTCCCCGCACACAGAGCAGGTCCAGCGCATCTCTCCCTCGGTCTCGCAGGTGGCCTGCAAAATCTCTTCGGGATCAGCCCAATCGTGCTGGCAGGACACATAGTCCGGATCCACCACGCCGCAGTTGCCGCACACACCATCTTCGTAAACGTGTCCATTGGCAGGGATCACTTCCTGTATCCTCAGCACAATGCCACAGCGCTCACAGTGGGTGCCCTGCGTAAGACCCGGCTCCGTGCAGGTGGGGTCAAATCCTTCATCAAGAACATCGCTGTGTCCGTAGGCAGGAATCACATCCTGTACTACCAGCACCGTGCCGCAAACACCGCAGTAGCTGCCCGGGGTTTGTCCATCTTCTGTGCAGGTGGGGGCAATAGCCTTGCCGATCACTTCTACATGACCGGGACAATCCGCCTGTGCCGCGCCGGCGAAGGCACACAGCGTCAGTGCTGTGAGCAGCGCGAGAAATAGGATACGAAGGGTCTTTTTCATGGAAAAGGCCTCCTTTTGGTAGTCATGTCCATTATAGGTAGCATCTTGCGTAAAATCAATCTCGTTTTCACAGGTTTACCGCGCAGCGACAAAAAGAGAGGACTTTTCGTCCTCTCTTAACTGTTCTTATCCAGATCCAGAATTTCCGCCCCCAGCATTTCCGGCAGAGCGGAATGGTGAGTGGCAAAAATGGCGGCTTTGTGGCTTTTAGTCAGTGCCTTGAGAAGCTGATGCTCCGTCTGGGCATCCAGGGCGGAAGTGATCTCATCCAGCAGCAGCATCTGCCCGCCGGAAAGGAGGGCCATGGCGACGGACAAGCGCTGGCGCTGACCGGCGGAAAGACCGCCGTCCTCGCTCAATCGGGTGTCCAGACCCAAGCCGCCTCCCTCGAACAGAAAGCCGCACTGAGCCTCTTCCAGCGCCTGAAGCATTCTTTCCTCTCCGGCATCAGGCCGCACCAGACGGAGATTTTCCCGCACCGTGCCTGCAAGCAGCACAGAGGTCTGGGGCACGAAACCAAAAAACGGTCTGGTCGCGGCACAGCAATCAAAGTTTCCCCGGTTCGTTTCCAGATAGACCCGGCCCTCCTGCGGGCGGTAAAGTCCGAGGATCAGGCGATACAGCGTGCTCTTTCCGCTGCCGGAAATGCCCCGCAGACAGATCCAGCGGTCAATGGGAAGGCGGCAGCTGAAGCGCTCCACCACAGCGGCGCTCTCCCCCTCATAGCGGAAGGTCACATTTTCAAACACAACGGAGCGCACCTCGGCGCCTTCGGGAAGAGGAGTTCCGGTTTCCTCTTCCGGCAGTCCCCACAGCTCCGAAAGCCGCTCCCGGGCGGCAGATCGCTCTGCAAGGCGGCTTTGCAGACCGCCAAAGCCGGATACCGGGCCCTGAAACATGGCAATGAGCTGCAGCATGGCAGTCAGGTCGCCGTAGGTCATTCTTCCCGCCCGGATGGACACACCGCCCCACACCATCACAGATGCAAACACGATCTGGGTCATGGCGGAAAAGCCGCTTCCGCCAAGAATGCTCACATCCCGCAGAGCCTTTCGCCGCATAAGCCACTGGTTCTGGCTTCTTTCCAGCCGGCGGCGCATCTGCTCCTCTGCCCCGGCGCTGCGGATAAATTCGCCGTGGCTCAGCTCCTCCTGCAGGGACACAGTGAGCTGCTCCTGGGCCTGCCTTGCCGCCTGGTAGCGGGGACGCAGCACCCGGCGGTACACCACGCTGCCGCAGCCCACTGCCACAGCAAACACCGCCGCCCACACAGCCAGCACCGGAGAGAGCCAGCAAAGGGCAGCCGCCGCGGCGCAAAGCCGCACCGACTGCGCCACGATGCCCGGAAGCACCGAGGTCTTCCATTGGCAAACGACTCCGATGTCCGCTGTGACGCGGCTGTAGAGCTGACCGCTGTGGTAACCCTTCAGCGGTTCCAGCAACCGGCCGCGCAGCAGTTCCAGCGTTTCCCGGCGCATCTGGGCAGAGGCTTCATCCTCCGCCCGGCCGGAAATGCGCCCCAGCACGCCCCCGAGGACAGGGGCCCCCACCGCAAGCACTGCCAGCAGCACGCCCCAGCGCACCACCGCGCCGCCGCCCATGGCACTGTCCAGCAAACGGCGGCTCACCAGCGCAACGGCTACCGCCCCAAGGGACTGTACCACCGCGCCGGCGCACAGCAAAGCACAGGTCCGGTTCCACCGGCGCAGGCTCTTTTCCGGATTCAGTTGTTTCTTCTCCCGCTTCACGCGATACCCACCACGACATCAATGGTGGGCCCGGAGGTGGAAATATCCCTGCCAGCCTCGCCACTGCCCTGCTCCATGGCATGACCGTTGACCTTCACGCCCTCGGCATTGACAGTAACAGGAGTACCCTTTTTCAATCCCCGTACATCTGCATTTTTTCCGGAGATCACGACCTCGCCCACCTTGGCTTTATCGTGCAGCCGCACCAGCGCATTCTCGCCGGTGATGATAAGGCGCTCTACTTCCGTCTCGCCCATCAGCTCGGTGGAAGTGTAACGGTCCCCCCCCTGCACCATCAAGCGGTTTTCCACCGTCACATGGTTCAGCACAGTCTCACTGCCGCAGGCAGCAGGGGTGAGCAAAATATCATGGGCCGTCACGTCCAAAAGTGTCACACCGGGTGCACGCACCACGGCAAGCTTTGCCCCATCGGCAATATACACACCGGCCCAGTCATAATAGCCGGAAACGATCTTATCCAAAATAGTGGCTGCCTGAGCACGGGTCAGCTGCCCCTGAGGGGCAAAGCTGCCGTCGGGCATGCCGGTGATATAGCCCTTGGCCGCCATGGTGGAAACAGCTTCCATCGCCCAGGATGCAATGGCACCGGCATCGGTAAAGGACACTGCCTGCTCTTCCCGCTCCATGCAGAATGCCCGGTAAAGCATCACAGCCGCCTCCTGGCGGGTGATGGTGTCGCCGGGGCGCACCATACCGCTGCCGCCCTGGATCACCCCTGCGGCGTTGGCCTTGAGAATGGCGTCGGCATACCATGCGCTGTCAGGCAGATCCTGAAACTGATTTTCCGCCCGCTGGTTCCAGCCAAAGATTTTATCAAGCAGGGATGCCATCTGTGCCCGGGTGATGGGGGCGTTGGGCTGGAAGGTGCCGTCCTCAAAGCCGGTGATCACCTTCTCACCGCTCCAGCGGTCGATGGCGGCCCCGGCCCAGTGGCCGGCAGTATCGGAAAAGGCAGCAGCGGGAACAGTCATCGCAGCGGCCATGGCCAGCGCGCAGATCCGTGTTTTCCAGTTCATATCCTTTTCTCCTTTTTCTTAAATGCCTGCGCGGCGCAGCATATCTCTCAGGAAGAGCACTGCACGGCGCAGGGGCATGATCATCCAAAGCTGTACATACAGCCGGTACAAAGGTGCGTCTGTCTTTCGCCAGACTCCCTTACGGCAAAAGGCGGTGACCACGGCCAACACCTGTCCGGGCAGGACTGTTTCCTTTTCCGTCTGCCGGTCACCGCAGCAGATCAGGGTCTCTTTCTCCTCCCCGATGATCCGGTGGAGCACATATTGCCCGCTTTCGCGGCGGTAAAGGATCACATCTCCCCGATGGAACGAGCAGCTCTTTTCCAGCCGCACCAGATCTCTCCCTCCCCGCAGGGTGGGGGACATACTGCTGCCTGTGACAGGCAGCTGGGCGCTGCCGCGCTCCAACTGGACCTCCAGCAGGCGGTAAAGCTCCTCCATGGGGACGCGGCGGACCTCCATTATGCCCACCCCATCACAGCGCCTGCGGCGGCAAGACGCTCCAAAAAGGCGCGGATATCCGCCTCTGCCTGCTCCGCCTCCACCTGGTAAGACTCCGTCATGGCGGCGGTAAGAGCGGAGAGGGTCTGCTCCGTTTTCAGCAGTTCCCAGAGAAATTCCCCCGTCTCATTCACGGAGATCATCCCGGGAAAGGTCTCTGAGGCTTTTCCCACCGGCAGGATCACCGTCATGCCCGCCACGCGGCGCAGCAGAAATTCTTCATTGCGATGCATCATTTGTCCTCCTTTTATGAGGCTCACATCCCGCTCTGTGCAGCGGATGGAAACAGGGCGTCGCTGCGGCGAAGGATCTTTGCATGCCCTTGCGCCCCCAGTGACTTTTCCAGTGTCTTGGCCGCCTGCCCCATACAGGGTGGACGGGTATCGGTATTATGACAATCTGACGCCAGCACAAAGGGCTTTTCCTGCTTCAAAAGGGCGAGGATCTCCCGCCGGTCAAAAAAGCCACGAAGCCGGTCGGCACTGAGCTGAATGGGTACACCCATACCGTAGATCTCACGGATATGCTCTTTCTTCTGGGATCTCATATAGCGGTCCAGATGGGCCAGCAGCACCGTGGCCTCGCTGCGGCAGATCAGGCTGTAGAGCTCCCGCATGAGCGAAGCGCTCCATGGCATAAAGGGCAGCTCGATCAAAACAGGGCCGTCGGTGCCGATGCGCAGCCGCTCCAGCTCGTCCCAGTCGCCCATGCCGCTCTGCCAGGCCACCTCCGCCCCGAGGGCAAGGGCCGGCAGTGTCTCCCGCTCTTCCCCGCTTAAGGCTTCCATCGCCCGCTGCAGATCCTGCCACGCGCGGTCCCGGCGGGTCAGAAATTCCTCCACACGCTCCCGCCGGGGATAAAAATGGGGGGTCAGCGCCACACGGCGGACGCCCTGCTCCCACTGCATGCGCAGCATAGCAAGGCTCTCCTCTGCCGAGGCGGCGCCGTCATCCATTCCCGGCAGGATATGGGTGTGCAGATCCGTCATTGATAGCCCGGATCTTTTCCGGAGGAATAACCGTAGCCATAGCCGTAACCATAGCCCCGGCCGTAGCCATAGCCATAGCGGCGGTATTTTCCATATCCGTACTTATTCCGGCGCTCCAGGTCCACGCCGTTGAGCACAAAGCCCAGGATCTTCGCCTGAGAATACTCCAGCTGCTCCACTGCGCCGCGGACGGCGGCACGGTCAGACTGGCCGGCACGCACCACCAGCAGCACGCCGTCACAATAGGGGATCAGCACGCAGGCGTCAGTGACCATGTTTACAGGAGAGGTGTCCAGAATGATATAGTCATAGGAACCGCGCAGCTCCTCTACCAAACGCTTCATCCGGCCGGAGCCCAACAGCTCAGAGGGGTTGGGTGGCACATCCCCCGCAAGGATCACCTGCAGCCCGGGGATCTTACTATCCAGAATGGCTTTGCTTTTCAGCTCAGGAGAAACCAGCACATTGCTCAATCCGACGCTGCTGCGGGTATCCAGCAGACGGGCCAGCTTGGGCCGGCGCAGGTCACAGTCGATGAGCAGCACCCGCTTATTCATCTGGGCATAGGAGATCGCCAGATTCAAAGAGGTGATGCTCTTACCCTCGGACTTCATGGCGGAGGTGACCATCAGCACCTTGCCGCCGTCTTCCCCCGCAAGGGCAAAGGTCACATTGGTACGCAGGGTCTTGTAGGCCTCGCGGATAAAAAAGTCGCTTTTATCGGTCAGAATAAACTTCTGCTCCGTTTCCAGCAGAACATGCTCGTCCATGTCCCGGCCCCGGTGCAGCAGAGCGGAGGGGAAAGGCATCTTTTTCATTTTCATCGTCTTTCCCTCCTCTTTAAGACTTTGCCGCAGGGGCAGCTTCCTTCACCCTGAAGGCGGGAATCTGGCCCAGGATCGGCCGGTCAAAATACTCGATCAGGTCTTCATCGTCCCGGATGCGCACATCCAGCAGATAGGTCAGCGTCAGATAGCCCAGTGCCATCACCATGCCCAGCAGCGCGCCCACCAGCAGATTCTTCTTGTAGCTGGGGGTATGGCGGTTTTCGGGGATCTTGGCATAGTCGATGATCTTGGTGGAGCTGCCCTCCACGATCTCAGCGATCTTTTCGGGAGCAACATCCGCCACGGTGTTTGCGATCTCTGCGGCCACCACGGGATCGGGGTGGGTGATAAACACTTCAAAGATCTCCGTTTCATCCACTTGGGCGGCAGTGAGGATGCTGCGGATCTCCTTGGCGGTATAGCCCATATCCAGACGCTTGGCCACTTCCTCCAAAACGGTGTCGCTGCGGATGATGTTGGTGTAGGTGTTGACCAGCTGCTGGGAGGTGGCAAGGTTGGAAGCAGAGATATAATCCACCTGCGCCTCACTGGTGATGTTATTGACGTAGATCATCACATCTGCCCGGTAGAGGGGCGTGACCAGCAGCGCCGTATAGCCCAGCGCCAGCGCCGCCACCAGAATGGTGGACACGGCGATCAGCTTCCAGCGGCTGAGATAGACCATCAGCAGCTTCCAAAGGTCGATCTCCACTGTATCCCTTACTTCATTCATGTTCTCTTTCATAATCAGTCTCCTGTAATTTCTGCCGCGTCAGGCCCATTGGGGCAGCATCAGCAGCTGATAGGCGGTGTTGCACACAAACAGAGCCGTGACCAGATAGATCCCCGCCCGGGCCAGCGCCCGGTCACGGCAGCGGTATAGGATGTAAAGCCCCAGCGGGAAGAGGGCATGCTTATAGATCACCAGAAAGTGGGGATGGGCCAATGCCATGCGGAAGATGGGATTCATCTCCTCCGCTCCGGGGACAAGCTCCAGCGCATGGAGGGTGTACCACAGGTCAAAGAGGTTGCAGGCATAGGCGATCACCAGCAGGGCGATCAGGAAAAGGGAGTGTTTTTTCATAGCTTGGTTCATTTTCCGCACTCCGGAGAGCTTCCCCCCGGGGAAGTTCGCCGCAGTGCGGAGTGTCGCGCCGGCGGGGCGGAGCGCCCCGCCGGAAATCTCAAAGGGCATCAAAGAGGGCCTTGCGGGTAAATTCCGCGGCGGAATCGTCGTTGCGGCAGGTAACGCGGTAGAGGGAGACCTCCTGCAAAAGGCAGTCCGTCAGCTCAAGTAACCGCTCCAGATCCTGCCGGCGGAGGCGAAAGAGGGTCTGGCTGAGAAACAGCGGCAGCGCCTCGCCGGGCGTGAGAGACTCCACAGCGTTCTCCTCCCCCCGGAAGAGGAAGCAGATGGCGCGCAGCGGGGCGCCGGCGGTGCGGGATTTATCGTGCTTTCCGGACCAGGGCGTGCCGAAGGCGATCCACTTCCCATCCATGTGCCGCAGGGCGGGCTTATCATCGTTGAGGACCGCGGCGCCGAACAGGCGCTCCCATCGCTCCGTCATGGTGGACTTCCCCACCCCCGGCGGAGCGGAAAAGCAGACACATTCTCCATCCAGCTCCACCGCGGAGGCGTGGAGCATCATGCCGTCAAAATGGAGCAGACCCAGAGCGAAATATTCGCCGCTGGCCATATATTCCGCCATGTCGGCAGTTTCCAGCGCCGGGACCTCCGCAAGGAGCTTTTCGCCGTCGGCACGAATGGTCATATCGGCCTCTCCCGTCCAGTCATATCGATAGGGCTCCGCCTGCACGGCGGTGCGCCCGGAGGCGGTGAGGTCGATGTTCAATTCTGCGATACGGTATTTCATAGGGTGTTACCAGGGCAGAATGCCGTAGCCGAGGATACGGGGGTCACTGAGGGAGTAGGAGCGAATGGCTACGCGGTTGCCGCTGTTGCCCTCGATGGTGTAAACAATATCATCTGCTACATAGAGCACCGCGCCCACATGGTCGGGTGTTTTGGGGCCTTGCGAATCATATCCTCCAGTAGCGGCTTCCCAGTCAAAAAAGATGTAGTCTCCGGGGATAGGTCTGTAGGACTCATCTTTCCTATCTTCCTCTTTCCATTCCTGCCAGCCTGTGTTTACATTTGCAAATCTGGGGCCGTTCCCTGCTCCCAGCGTTTCTTCAATCGCCCAGCTGAGATAGCAGGCACACCATGGGGTATCGGCTGCCCAGGAAGGCTCGTACCATTGGGCATAGTACTCACCGTCCGAGCTCTTTCCGGTGCTGCCGTATTCGCCGATGAGGGTCTTGAGGAATTCAAATCTGGCTGTTCTATTCACGTCTTCTTCCAGTCCTTTTACATCATCCACATTGCCGCCGGAACCATCAACACCGATAATCGCATCCTCAACGGGTTTCACGTTACCATTATCGGTTACTTGCGCATCCAGCAGTCGGCAGTAGACGGAGGTGGAATAACTGCCAAGATCGGTCTCAAAACTGAAATCAAAAATCTGACCGTTGAGGGTGGCGTGGGCGGTATTCAGCCCTTCCAGCAATACGCCGCTCTCCGCAGTTAATGTTCCCCGCTCAGCATTATAGCTCAAAACACGTTTTGTGATTTGCCGAGGCTCTTCTCCTTCTTCAGGCTCTTCAACGACCACATTCTGCACTTCCCATCCAGTGCCTGTCGTCTTTACAGCCTGAACCGTGCCGTCGGAGGCAAGATTTTCCATCATGGTGATGACGGTGCGGGCGATCTGCTGCTCTCTTGCGGCGTCCAGCACATCCCGCTGGGTGCGCACGCACATCAGCAGCAGCATGGAGGCTGCCCCCAGCACAACGGTGGCAGAGGCAATGCTCACCACCAGCTCAATGAGGGTGAAGCCTTTGTTATCCTTGAGGTGTCTCATGCGGCACCTCCGATCTCGTAGACTGTGATGGTGGGTTCTCCCATTTCCCAAAGAGTTGGGTCTGACGTATCCTGCGTCAATTCAGCAGTAAGCATCACTTGGATATCTGCATGAGTAAGTGTTACTTCAGCAAAAGTCTTTGCCGTTTCTTCATCCGTTTCTATCTCACAGACGCAGCTTACATTCAGAGTTTTTATTGCATCTTCAAAGGAATCCCCATCTGTTCCCGTTGTTCCCTTGATCTGGGCCAAAATCTTTTCCACCTCGCCCATGGCGGCGTACTTTGCCTGCATCTGGGCAACGGAATCCTGCTGAGACTGATAATTCTTCACCGCGGAGGCAGAAATGAGCATAACGATGGCGCAGACCACCGACACCACCACTGCCACAGACAGCAGGGCATAGCCCCCCTGCTCTTTTCGGAAGGTTTTCATCGTCATAGCCCACCTCCCAAATTTTCCGGCAAGTCACTTCTGCCAAAGCTCTGGCCGCCGAAGCGGCGCTTCGATTTGACACAGGTCTTTACGGAAACGGTATCCAGCAGTTCGCTGGTGACGGTGATCTCATAATACTTTCCAGATCCATCTACACCTTCTACTGTAACTTCCACACCCGGAGAAGAAATCTTATCCCCGATTCCCTTGCCTTCATCAATCCCCTCCGCCATCAGCTGTTCCACGGCGCTGCTGAGCTGCAGCTGGGCCGTCATCACGTCCCGGCTGCGGGCATTGATCCGCGCCGCCACCAGCATGCTGGAGCAGATGGGCGCGGTGACAAGCCCCAAAATGGCGATGGCCACAACAACCTCGACCAATGTGGAGCCTGCGGTTCCTTTTTTCATCAGCTGTTTCATGAAACGGTCCTTTCTGGGTCAAAATAGGTCAGGGAAACTGGGAAATGCTGCCATTTCCACTATGGAACAGGGCCGGCCGGAAAAGGCCGGCCCCAAGGGTCCATCAGTCAGCAAACAGGTTGTCCTTGCCCACACCGGGGTTGGTGATAACAGGCACCTGATAGCCGCGGTCGGTCACATCCAGCGTATAGAGCCGGATGACCAGCTGGCCGCGCAGCACGCTGTTCAAAACATCATATTCAAAGGTGCCGTAGCGAATGGATGCCACGCGGGAATCGGTGGCGAGATAGTCCACCATGCTCTTAAACCCGGCATAGGTGGCGTTATAGCTCAGGACAATGTCCATGGCCTGCAGCACCGCACCGTCACTGAGCATCTGCACCGGCTGCACTTCGCCAAACTGGAAGACGTTCTGTCCGCCGTCCAGATACAGGCTTTCGCTGAAGCCCAGCTTTGCAAGATCACCGGCAAAGGTCTTTTGCAGATAAAGGATGTACATCAGCTGATCTTCTTCCTTGATCTCATCAGGGAAGGCCTGATAGAGCACATCGCGGCTGGCATCCATCTTCTCATGCTCCGCAGGCAGATACTCCTGCACATCCTTATAGCGGGCATTTTCTGCAATGGTGGTCTGCAATGCGGAGATCTGCTTGTTGAGCATATCCTTTTCAGAAAGATAGGCTTCCTTTTTCGGGGTATAGACCATGGTGTAGACCAAAACCGCGGCAATGGCCAGGAACAGAGCCAGAACTGCTTTCCAGTTATTCAAAAGAGTTTTCATTGGCTCACCTCCTGCACATTGTCCTGCGCGGCAGGTGCCGCGGCCGCGGGCACATATTCAGGCGAAACGGGACCGTCCACCTTTGCGCTGAAGTCAAGCCCCTTGCGCAAAAGCTCTGCCTGAATGAGAGACTCATCATAGCTCATGGAGACCGTAAGGAAGTAGCGGATCTCAGGCTGGATCTGCTGCACAGCGGTGTTGCCGCCCAGAAGATCATTGATGTCGAAGCCGCCGGTAGAACCGCCCACATTGGCAGCCGCCAGATAGAGCTTTTCCACCTTGTCACCCAGCAGGGCCAAAACGGCATTCTTCACCTTTTCGGGCTTTTTGAGCACATCACCGGTCTGGAGATCCTTGAGGATCTGCTCCATATCCACGCCGGTATCCACATTTTTCTCTTTGCCCAGTTCCTGTGCCAGATGGGCCGCGAACTTGGCGGAGAGCAAATCGTCGGTCTGGATCAGTTCCTCCGCTGCAAGGCGGATCTGCTTCTTGGACAGCAGCAGGTCAACAAAATCCTCCAGCTCGTTCTTCAGATTCTTCTCGGTGCTGGCCTTGAAGATCATGTCATACATATCGTCTTCTTCGCCCAGCTCTTCCTCAATGAGATGGTAAAGGATCTGATTCTTTTCCTTCTTCTCCGCATCCTCACGCAGCAGCTTGAAGAACCGGAAAATGGCCGCGGGATCATCATCCATCTTTCTGGCATCGAAATGGAACAGACTCTTGAATGCCCGCTTGCGAACACTGATCTTGCTGGAGGACTTGTCCAGCAGATCCTCCAGATCATCTTCCTCATAGCCGAAATCTGCGCCGTAGCCGCTTTGCAGATCCTCCAGCTCCTTGAGGGTCAGATTCTGCAGGTTCATCCGCAGACGCTCCACGGTGATGTCGTTGGATTCCAGCAGCTGGGTGAAATCGTCCACGGAGCCGCCCACCGTACTGTCGCCAAAAACACTTTCAATGATATCCTTGACATCGTCCTTATCGCCGGAACCGATCAGGTCACCCAGATTGCCAAGATCACCAAGATTCCCCAGATTACCGAGATTGCCCAGATCGTCAAGGTCGCCAAGGTCGCCCTTGCCCAGAAGAGCCAGAAGGGCGCTGATCTTGGAGGCATCAAACCGGTTTCCACTGCCGCCGTTCATCTTATCGACACCGTTGAGGACCTCGGCAAGATCCTCGGGCTCGATCTTTGTGATATCCCCGGACTTCACCGCCTCAAACAGGCGGTTATAGCGCAGAATATCTTTTGCTTTCAGGGGCCCGCCGTTGATCTCCACCAGAATGGGCAGCATCTCGTCCATATCCATGCTGTCAAGATCCAGACCGGCCAGCTTGATCATCTCTTCCAGCGCGCTGCCCTCCAGCGGGGGCGCCTCCACGCTGCGCAGGCTGCCCTCGGTGGGGGCGCTTTCCCCCAGACCGTACAGGGCCATGAGGCTGCTGAGCTTGTTCATGTCAATGCCGTTGTTTCCGGTGCTCTGCTGGGCCTGAGCCACCAGCGCAGCAAGCTCCTCGTTGCTCATGCCGCTGTTTTTCACCTGCTCAGCAAGAGCAGACATATCGCCGGTGTTGCTGCCGCTGAGCAGCGCTGCCATCAGATCGCCGGAGGCATCGCCCATTCCGGTGCTCTGCTGCTGCATAGCGCGGATCATCTCTGCCGTATAGTAGGGTCCAATAGAGAGGCTGGAAATACCGTCCAGCGTGGCATACTTCATATCCCGCAGGGACTGGATGTAATAGGCCACATCCTCCATCTTCTTAAAGGCGACCTGTGCGGCGAAGCTCTGATCCGTTATATTCAGCGTAGTCACAGTAGCGGAAGAGGGGACCTTGGTCTCAAACTCCTCCAGAAGGAGGCTGAGGTTGTCGTTGTAAGTACGGATGGAATTCTGCAGGCCCTGCCAGTCATTGCTGTAGCTGTTATAGGCGCTCTCGTAGGCATGATAGGCATCTGCAGCGCCGGCGTTCTGCTGGGCCAGGATCATCAGCTGGTTCTGGGTGTTGCGCAGGCTGCCAAGCTCTGTAGTCCAGCCAAGAGAGGAGGTCATAAACAGCATGACCACCGCCAGCAGCGCGGCGGCACCGCCAAAGACCAGCACGAACTGCCACAGCTTTGCCTCGCTGCCGTCACGGCTGAGCTCAGGGATACCGAAGTCCAGCTTTGTACGGGAAGCACCCAGCACCAGCGCCCAGGACATATCGGGCTCGCAGGGCAGAAGCTCCACCCGCACACCCAGAATATCCTCCGCATCGGAGCGCATCACCTCTTCCGCGGCGCTGCCGGAAAGGACCACGCGGTCCACTGCTGCCACAGTCTTGGGCAGAGAGTTGAAATACTCCATGGAGATGGCGGTTTCACCCAGGTCCGACTCCAGAGAATAACCTCTCTGCACAACGCGCTGCAGCTTGACCTGCCCGTTGCTTTCAAAGGTGGAGATGATAGAGTCATCATCCACATGGAGATACAGGGTAGAACTGCCCGTTTCCTCCGCAACGGCAACGGTGCCCTCCTCTTCTGCAAGGAAATCGTCCTCGCTGTTTTCCTTCTTTTTGCGCCGGGAAGGGCCCTTGCTCTTCTGCGCGCCTTTCTTTGCGCCGGCAGCATAGCTCAATGCTGCGGCGCTGACTGCAGCATTGCCGCAGTAATCCACAGCCGCCACCGTAAGACCAAGGCCCACGGCCAGCTCATAATAGCGGCTCACCAGAAGACGGGGCACGGCCCAGAGCTGGATGGTCTTTTCCCTGAACTCGCTGTCCTCTGCCCGGCCGATATCCTCCCATGTGAGAAGATAGTCCTCTGTCTGCACGGGGAAATACTCGTCCATATTGGCCTGCAGGATCTGGTTGAGGCGAGTTCCCTTCTGCTTGGAGGAGACATTGGTCTGAGCGGAGATCACACGGGAGGTGCAAAGGACAAAGACCGCCCTGTGCACATGGCGGAAGGCAGCGTCCTCCAACACGGGACGCAGAGCGTCCTTCACTGCCGCAAGGCTGCGGATCTCGCCATCCTCCACCGCACCCTCAGGGGTGGGAAGGACCACGCTGGCCTGGAGCTCGGGATTGGCCTGGCCGAGGCGTGTAAGTCCGATGCGCATCTCCTCGCGGGTCAGCTGGATGACCAGCGCCTTGCCCGAAAGTTTTTTATTGCTCATAGGTAAACTCCTTTTTGAACTGTGAAAACGGCAGGACTGCTCCCTCTTCAAACAGCTCTGCCCTTTTCACAGGTCCTGAAATTCAAAGACCGAAAAGGCCGAGATAAGCAGAGATCATCTCTTTACCAAACCAGGCGGAGATCATCAGCCCCATAGAAAGATATGGGCCGAAGGCAAGCCGCTTGGATGCGCCGCCGCGCATGCGGACAAGGTGGATCACACTGCCCAGAATACAGCCCAGCAGCATGGCAAGCAGTGTCCGGGGCCAGCCCAGCAGCAGTCCCGCCGCGCCCATGAGCTTCACATCGCCCATGCCGATACCCGCGCCCCGGGTCAGCACCCAAAGAAGCAGGAAAAAGAGGCTCACAGAAAACATGCCGATGATATAGACCGGCCAGTTTTCCGTATCCAGCGCCAGCTGCACCGCACCCAGAACCAAAATCGCCAGATTCAGGGCATTGGGGATCTCAAAGATCCGCCAGTCGATGACAAAAACAGCAGTGAGGATGGTGAACAGCGCGCCCAAAAGCAGTGTATGGAGCAGATCCTGCGTGAGGCCGCACATCGCCCAGCCTGCCGCACCGGCTGCGGCGCAGCGCAGCATGGTCTGCTTTTTGTGGCTTTTCACTTCCTTTTCTGTTGCCTTGTGGGCATAAATGCCAGCCGCGGCGCCCAGAACAGCGCCCAGAACGATGCATACGAATAACATAGGTTAAGCGCCGCTCCTCTCAATAAAATGGGGGATACCCCTCCCGAAGAGGATCGGGAGGGGGATCGGAATCACAGATACTGGTCGTATGCCTTGGTCATGCTCATCATGGGAAGGAAGATAGAGAACACGATCGCGGCAACAAACACGCCGAGGATCAGGATGATACAAGGCTCGATCAGAGACATGAGCTGATCAGTGGCGTCGGTAACTTCCTCATCATAGTAGTCAGCTACCTTGGAAAGCATGGTCTGCAGGTCGCCGGTCTCTTCGCCGATGGCCACCATGTTGCAGATCATGGGGGGGAAGATGCCCGTTTCCTTCATGCTGGTAGAAAGGGGCCAGCCATCGGAAATGCGGGCCCGAATGGTCTGAATGGCCTCTTTATAGTAAATATTGCTCATATTATCTGCCGTAAGATCCAGTGCTTCCATCAGCGTCAGACCTGAGCCCAGCAGAATGGACATGGTGCGGGCATAGGTAGCACAGGCGGACTTCACCGTCAGGTTCTTCACCACCGGCACCTTGCGGGCAAGCCAGCCGAAGAAATGCTTTCCCCGGTCGGTCCTTCCGAAAATGATACAAAACAGGATCGTGAGCACGATCCCCAGCACCAGCGCCCACCACCACGCAACGAACCAGTCGCTCACGGCCATGACACAGCGGGTCAGGAAGGGCAGCTCCGCGCCCATCTCCTCAAAGCTCTTGAGAAACATGGGGATGATGCGGGTCATCATAACGATCAGCACGATCACCATGACCACCAGCACCACGCAGGGATAGATCATTACCTTGACGACCTTACTCTTGGCGTGCTTCAATCGCTCAAAGTAAATTTCCATCTGGCTGAAGGCACTCTCCAGATTGCCGGACTCCTCGCCGGCTGCCACCATGTTCACCAGGATCGAGGGGAACACCTCGCTCTGACGGCGCATGGCATTGGCCAGAGACTCACCCTTGGAAACGTTGGTCTGCATATCACGGATGGCTGCACCAAGCTTGCGGTTTGTCGTCTGCTGGGAAAGCATGGAAAGCACGGTGGCAATGGGAACGCCGGCTTTCAAGATAGAGAGGAACTGGCGGCAGAACAGCGCCATGTCCTTGGAAGAAGGCTTGTCCAGAAAGGGGATCTCGATATCCTTGTTGAGCATCGTCTGCTCACGAATATCCAAAATGGTATAGCCGGCGCTGCGCAGAGATTTCTTGGCGCTGTCGAGAGAGGCGGCGTCCACAGAACTCTTTACAGTCTTGCCGGTGCGGTTAACGGCTTTATAATTATAAACAGGCACTTGCGCGCCTCCTTTCAAGCAGGGTTACTGAGGGCCTTTTCGATATTGCTTCAGGTGCTCCGGCTCATTGGCTGCGGCCAGGGCCACCTCAAGGCTGATCTCACCACGATCCACCAGTTGAGCAAGCGCATCGTCCAGCAGCTGCATCCCGTACTTGCGGCCGGTCTGCATGGCGGAAATGATCTGAAAAGTCTTGTTTTGCAGGATCATGGAGCGAATGGCAGGCGTGGAAACCATGATCTCAAACACGGCGGTACGGCCGCCCTTGATCCGGGGCAGCAGCGTCTGGCCCACAGCGCACTCCAACACGTCTGCCAGCTGGATGCGGATCTGGTTTTGCTGCTCAGCAGGGAAAGAGTCGATGATACGGTCAATGGTGTTGGCCGCGCCCTTGGTATGCAGGGTGCCGAAGACCAGATGGCCGGTCTCCGCGGCAGTGATGGCGGTGGAGATGGTCTCCAGATCGCGCATCTCGCCCACCAGGATCACATCGGGGTCCTGACGGAGGGCTGCGCGCAGACCTGCGGCAAAGCTGCCGGTATCCGCACCCACCTCGCGCTGGTTGATCATGCAGTTGTTGCTGGTATGGAGATACTCGATGGGCTCCTCCAGCGTGATGATGTGACGGTTGGAATGCTGGTTGATATGGTTGATCAGAGCTGCCAGTGTGGAGCTTTTACCGGAACCGGTAGGGCCGGTGACCAGCACGAGGCCTCTGGGCTTTTCCGCCTGGGCCACCACAACGCTGGGGAGCTTCAGCTCTTCCACCGTGGGGATCCGCAGCGGCAGAAGACGCAGGGCCAGCGCCGTGTGTCCCCGCTGGGAATAGACGTTGCAGCGCATACGCACCAGATCCTGATAGGTGGTGGCAAAGTCCGCCTCACCGATCTTGCGGAAATCCTCAAACTGAGAGGCCGTGGCCAGCTGGGCGGCGGCATTGAAGGTGTCGTTTTCTGTCAGAGGCTTTTCGCCCTGCTCGACCAGGGCGCCGTCCATACGAAAAATAGGAGGCTTGCCCACAGTGAGATGGATATCAGAGGCTCCTACATCCAGAGCCCGCTGAATCAGTTGAGAGAGATTGATCATCCGTTCTCCTCCGAAGCTGCGAGAATATTGCTTACCTCATCCTCGACGCTGATACGCATCATTTCGCTGATGGAGGTGGTCCCCTCCAGCACCAGGCGGCGTGCGCTCTGGCGGAGGGTATGCATGCCTTCCTCAATGGCGGCGGCACGCAGGGCGCCGGTAGAGGCCCGGCGGGCGATCATGGTGCGCAGGCGGGGTGTGATCTCCATGATCTCGTAAATACCGATACGCTCATAATAACCCGTTCCGCCGCAGCGGCGGCAGCCCGCAGGCTCGTAAACGCTGGTCTCCCGGGCCTGCTCTTTGGTCAGGCCCAGATACTCCAGCTCATGCTCCAGCAGCGTATGAGGCTTCTTGCAATGGGGGCAGAGGCGGCGCACCAGACGCTGGGCCAGAATACCGGTGGTGGAATCCGCGATGAGATAGCTTTCAACGCCCATATCCAGAAGGCGGGTGACGCTGGAAGCGGTGTCATTGGTATGGAGGGTGGACACAACCAGATGGCCGGTAATGGAGGC